>DUOA01000158.1 GCA_012839095.1 Clostridiales bacterium | reverse complement strand
TTAATATTCTTGGATATATTTTCTGGTTACCTGCCAGGATTTTAAGTACAGCTATAACAATGTATTAACATTGTTTTATAAGCAAATATTTTTAGGAGGTTCTATTAATGAAAAAGAGCATTATATTGCTGCTCGTACTGGTAATGATGCTGTCTGTCGCAGGATGTACCGGCAGCCCTGCAGATAGTCCGACAGACAAACCATCTGAAACCGGTGAACCGGTACCAACTGAAGAAGGCCCTGATTTGGATACCTTTAGTTTTACTGCTATGGTAAACGGCAGAGGCGTAGATGATTCAACAACACCTGCGCACTTGGCCTGGCTGGACAAGATGGAAGAGCTTATGGGTATGAAAATTGATATAAAATTTAACTATGTGCCCAATGCTGAGTATGATGACAAAATGAGCATTCTGCTGACCAGCGGTGATTTACCTGATTACTTCCTGCTTCCCTTCCTGTATAACTATACGGATATGGCAAATGAAGGTTACTTCTTGGATTTTGCCAAATATGACATGCCCAACTATATGGCTCTTGTGGATCAGGCTAAGGACGGCAGAGCAACTATAACCATGGACAATGGTATGATACCCGGTATTTACCAGATAATATTGCCTATTACAGATCCCGACAGAGCTCCTGATCTCCAGAATAATGCTATGTTTAACTATACTGCATTCCAGAGAGAAGGCATTGAAATACCTGACACACTGGATGGATGGTATCAGGCGGCAAAGCAGTTCAAGGAGAAATATCCTAACTCCTTCCCCATAAATACCAATTATGCAGGAATTTTCCCGGTATTTTATGCCTACCAAATTTATGCCAACCTTGATGGAGCAGGCACCTTATACTGGGACGGTGATGAATATACCTTTGCCGGCTTGCATGATGAGTATAAAATGGGTGTGGAGTACCTGCACAAGTTGTATGCAGAAGGCTTACTCGATCCGGAATATATAATCGACACAGTAGACACTATAAAGACCAAGATGCTTAATGAAGAAAACTTTATGTTAATGAATGCCTGGAGAACGCACGCTTCTGAGTATACCAGGGATGCGAGAGACAGAACCTTTGTATCTGCCTTGGTTCCCAATGCTGAAGGATATGGAAAAGCATGGCAGGGATTTACCAGAGCAAACACAGTTGAGCTTATGGGTTGGACCATCCATAGTGTTAATGCGGAAACAGAGCATCCTGAACTGCTGGTTAAGCTCATTGATCTTCAGTTTTTACCTGAGGTATATGAAATTACCTCCTGGGGAATCGAAGGCGTAACCTATAACATAGTTGACGGAGAAAAGAAATTCATAGATGAGTTTTATGAGACAGATGATCCTTCCAAGGTTGCAGACAAATATGGCCTATGGAATGACCGAAGCGGCAGAGCAAACCCCGGAATCCGTGTAATTCAGGACAATAAGGCAAGGGCAATCTCCTTCCCGATTCCCGATTACACATACTTCGGCGGCAAGTATGAAGAAGTACCGGTATTAGATACCGAGTTCTTCAGAAACCTGAGCTGGCCCAACGAATATATCCCGCCAACATATGATTCACCTGCCATTAAGCTTACAGCCGAGGAAAATGAAGAAGCTTCCTCCATTCTTACCCAACTGGTTACCTATACATCTCAGATGCAGGCTGACTTTATCAGTGGAGACGTAAGCATGGATGAATGGGACAGCTTTATGGATACTTTTAAGAACTCCTATGATCTGCAACGTGTTCTTGATATATACAATGCAGCTGCAGACAGATACTTTAACAATTAGTTCACTCTGCTTTACAGAGACTGGTTAAAGCGTTATTTATAGTTTGTTTCAGGCTGTTGGCTGTTCGCTTACAGCCTGAAACATTATTTAATCACTGTCATAGGAAAGGGGTTAGCCTATGAATGACATTTTTGACAACCTGACTCGTGTTAAGCAGGCAAGAACCACGAGATGTTCCAGCTGGGATGTAACAGGCAGAAATATGGATGCCTGGATAATTCCCAAAAGGGGAACCAGGGTGCTTGCTGATATCAAAGGTCCGGGCAAGATCACCCATATTTGGATGACACAGGGAAATGACGACACGGAGTTTCTACGTAAAATTCTGTTAAGGTTCTATTGGGATGGAGAAGAAAACCCGAGCATACTGGTGCCTTTAGGAGATTTCTTCTGCCTGGGCCATGGTATGGTTAACTCCTTTCAGAGCCTGTTTTTCACTGCATCCACCGGTCAGCAGTCCAGGAATAAATTCGGTCACTTTGTTGCATTGAACTGCTATTTGCCCATGCCGTTTAACAAGTCTGCCCGGGTAGAGCTGGTAAATGAAACCGAGTTTGACCATTACCAATATTTTTATATAGATTATGAGACATATGATTCACCTTTGGAAGATGATGTCGCCTACCTGCATGCGTGCTTCAGAAGAGAAAACCCGACCAATGGATGGGCACACGAGATAACAGCCAATGCGAAACCTGCCAATATTATCAACGATACCGACAAGGATAATTATCTACTGATGGAAGCAGAGGGAGAAGGCCATCTGGTAGGATTCAACCTCTCAGTGACCAATCTGCAGCATTTTGTTAAGAGGCCTCATGAAAGGACCTGGTGGGGAGAAGGAGATGAGATGATCTTCATAGACGGTGAAGAGTGGCCGCCAAGCATTCATGGAACCGGCAGCGAGGATTTTCTTAATCAGGCCTTCGGTATGCAGCCTAATGCCTACTTATATAACGGGAGCTCAATCTATGAACATGAGACTGAGGGCTATCAGACCTCGTATGTGTTTTATGTAACTAATCCGGTTAGATTTACGAAAAGCGTACGGGCATCTATTGAGCATGGACATGGAAATCATTTGTCCAATGAATACTCATCCGTTGCATATTGGTATCAGAAGGAGCCCCACAAAAAATTTGGAATCATTCCTGTCAGGCAGCGTGTTCCTCTTGTAAGAACCTTTGTATTTCCTGAGGGCAGCAAAACCGATCCCATACCGGTAGAGCTTAATGAGGAAATGAAGGAAATGAAAAAGCTTTGGGAAGAAAAATATAAGACAAAAGAAGTAGATAATGAACTTTACTAATATTATTTTAAGGTATAACATTATGGTGAAAGCCTGATTTGTTGTGGTATGTTCTGAGTAAGGAAGGGAGGTAAACATCCGGATATAAATCCGGATTGTGCATATGACATCAAGAGAAAGAATAATTGAAGCAATAAGCCATAGAGAGCCGGATGTACTGCCGGTTGATTTCGGCGGAATGCGTTCTACCGGTATCAGTGCCAGAGCTTATAAGAATCTGAAGGATTACCTGGGAATTAAAGAAGGTACCGTAAAATTGTATGATGTTTTTCAGCAATTGGCTGAGCCGGAAATGGAGGTTCTGAATCTGCTGGGTGGTGATGTGGTACAACTTCACAGGCTGGCTCCTGCTTTTGACATAAAGATTGACAGGTGGAAGCAGGTCCGATTGTATGACGAGTTTGTTGCTACAGTGCCCGAGGATTATTCACCACTTCCAAATGAAAATGGTGATCTGGAAATCAGAGACAAGGGAACCGTAATAGCCCGCATGCCTAAAGGCGGTTTCTACTTTGATCAGGTTATTCATCCGTATGAGAAGGTGGAGACCTATCAGGACATAGATAATATAGCTATTCCGGAAATTACCGATGAGGAACTGGCCTTTCTGGAGAAAGAAGCCAGGAAATTGTACGAACAAACAGATAAGGCAATTTTGGCTGCCTTTGGCGGCAATATTTTTGAAGCAGGTCAAATAAATTGGGGATATGAGAAGTTCTATGTTGATCTGGCTATTAATAAGGATCTTGTCCATTATTGGCTTAACAAGTTGACTGATGCATATTTAAGGGATTTGGACAAATATCTGAAAGCCGTGGGCAAGTATATCAATGTCATCCAATTTGGAGATGATCTGGGTACCCAGCAGGCCCCTCAGATATCAACTGATATGTACAGGGAAATGATTAAGCCTTATCATCAAAGGCAATATGAGTTTGTCAGAAATAATTATCCTCATATCAAGGTGTTTCTGCATTCCTGTGGAGCCATCTATGATTTGATCCCGGATTTGATAGATGCGGGCGTGGAAATTTTGAATCCAGTCCAGATCTCTGCAAAGGGAATGGATCCGCTGCAATTGAAGAAAGAATATGGCAATGACCTTGTTTTTTGGGGCGGAGGTGCAGACATGCAGGGGTTGGTTAATTTTGGTTCCATAGATCAAATTAAGCAGCATACCCGGGAACTGATTGAGATATTCTCCCCCGGAGGCGGATATGTATTTAATCAGGTTCATAATATTCAATCCAACATCACACCGGAAAAAATAATGGCCATATATAAGACAGCTCTTTCTTTCAGAAAGAATGGATAATGATGATGAAAGAATGTGCAGTCAGCCTATGGTAAACTTCTATGATAAACTGGAAGAACTGCGCTCCAATACAGGATTATAAACAGTTAACCCAAAAACCGAAAGATGAAGGAGCAATTGGCATGACTTCAAGAGAAAAAGTAAACAGTATTTTTAAGCGCCGCTCAAATGGAGAAGGGGCGATGTGGACAGGACATCCCAATCCCGATACGATACCGATTTATGCAAGGGCCTGGGGAATCGAGGAAAGTGATGAAGCGATATTTAATTATCTGCAGGACGATTGCCGTTGGTTTATGGCAGACTCAGGATACCAGCATCCGGAAGGCAAACGGGCTTTTGACCCGGGATATGGAATTAATAAAAGCCGCAGCCTGAGTTCAGCAGGATGTTTTGCTGAAACCGAAACTATAGCAGAGGTTGAGGCTTACCCCTGGCCCGATGTAAAGTACTGCAATTTTGATAATATCTACAGCAAAATAGATCAGCATCAGGATAAAATGATATTCACCGGAATGTGGTGCCCTTTTTTCCATGACCTTTGCGATTTTTTTGGTCTGGAAAATTATTTCATGAAAATGTACGATAATCCAAAAATAGTGGAAGCTGTTACAGAAAAGGTAGTGGACTACTACGTTGCAGCAAACGACATCTTTTTTAAAGGACTGGGTTCAAGGGCAGATGTTATGTTCTTTGGAAATGACTTTGGCACCCAGCGGGAGCTGTTTATCTCACCTCCTGCTTTCCGAAAATTTGTGCTGCCTTCCTTTAAACGCATCATAGCTGTCGGTAAAAAGTACAATAAGAAGATAATGTTGCATTCCTGCGGCTCTATTGCCGGTATTATACCAGATCTGATAGAAGCCGGAGTTGAAATACTGCACCCAATACAGGCACAAGCAGCTGGGATGGATGCAGAGAGTCTTTCTCAATACAAAGGTGATCTGGCCTTTGTAGGGGGAATTGATGCCCAGACCTTTTTTGTCAATGCAACACCGCAGCAGATCAAGGATGAGGTAAGACGAGTTCGTGATGTTTTAGGTCCGAATATCGTCATTTCGCCCAGCCATGAGGAAATCCTGCCCAATATACCAGCAGAGAACATACTGGCCATGGCTGAAGCTGCCAGAGAATAATAACGGGGGTAAAACATCTTGTCAATTCTTAATAAACCGCTGACAGAAAAGGAAGCGGAAATGGGCAGGGATTCAGTTGCCTCACTCAATCAGGAAATTGTAAAACGCTGTACTGATTTGTCCGGAATCCAAATTATAGCCTGGGCCGGCGATCTTCACCTGCATCCTCCAGAAGGATATCCCTTTCCCTTTTCAGGTTTTGGGGGGATTTACGAGCACATTGACTGCAGCAGGCAGTATATGCTATGCCTGCACGAGATCAGTGCATTGACGAAAAAGCCGGAGCTTATTGTACTGGGAGGAGATATAACAGAAATGGGCCGTGAGGAAGAGTGGGGGGAGTTTTCCAGTATCATGAATACCGGTATTTGCGAAATTCCTACTCTTCCGGTTATGGGAAATCATGAGCATCTGCAGCTTCCTGAAAAGGAAAGGATGAAGGAGTTGTGGTCTGAAATAAGATGCCCCGGATGGCCTGACCTTGATAACCCGGATGAATTTTTCTACTCCGTCATACGCGGTGGAATAAAGCACATTGTATTGGATACTGTCAAATTACCCGATATTGTTATGTCAGACAGGCAAAAGGAATTCCTGTCTGCAGAGCTTAAGGAAGACAACCTTCCGGTATTGATATATCAACATGCTCATATTATGCCGTCAGGTAACTGGACGGATGGAGCTCTGTATCTGGACAAAGACATGATCCGGTTAATTGATGAATGCCCGAATGTAATGGGTGTATTCTCCGGCCATACACACAAACCTTCACTTTGGAAATACCGCAATAAACTATATGGTACATTTCCGGCTGTTGCTTACAGCATCGGAACCTGTACCGGCTGGGGCGGGATTATACTGGATGATAAGGGGATAAAGGGTGTATTCTACAAGGAGCTTTTCGGAGAAAGCTACGATGATTGTATCGGTCCCCGGTATCAGGAAGGGAAGTACGTATTTATGAAGCCGAAAAGTTTTGAAAAGAGTCCTCTGCTGAACCCTTTTTTCTGGTATAGGAATCCGAATCCGCGGAAGCGGCGGTAATAATTAAATTGTTAGAAAGTAAATATGTGAATAATAGGTAGTAAAAATGTCTTGCTTATACACATTCATTTGGATTTATTGTCATTAATATGCTGTAGACAATTATAAGTGGGCAATGTTAATATGAAAGGGGGGTACAGTTCTGTAGTGATGGTGTAAATAAAGACAGCCTGCATTTAAACAGCATTAATAAAAATTGACTATCCAAATGTGTGTGTAATGTGTCTTGCATCTAATTATATACAAGACATATAGGAAAGAATGACAAAAATTTGTCAATAAGAGAAGGAGAGAGAGAAATGAAAAAAGGTATTGCTCTAGTCACCACTTTGCTTCTGTTAATTGGACTTCTGGCCGGATGCGGCTCTGCCGGCGACGGTAAGAAAGTGAAATTGGTTGTATGGGGAGACCCGGATAACCAGGCAATTCTGGAAGACTGCTTTGAAGCACTGAATAAAGCTTTTGCCGACCAGCATCCCGATATAGAGATTGATTATCAATGGTCAGGTTCCTTTGATGGTCTGAATGTTGCTATGCAATCAGACTCACTTCCTGACATGTTCTGGGTGCAGGGAAACAAGAGCTCAGCGATGGCTGAAATGGCAGAAAATGGATTCCTGCTGCCTTTGGACCAGTTTAATCCGGATAAATCCCGCTTCCCGGATGCAGCTATCGAGTATGCTACAGTAAACGGCAAAATTTATTGCTCATTCCCAAGCTTTATAGACTATGCATTGGTATATTACAATAAGGATATCTTTGCAGAGCATGGCTTAGAGAAACCAAAAACATATGATGAGTTTGTTAATGCTGCTAATACCCTTCTGGATGCAGGTGTTACACCTTTCTCCCTGGGAGGCGATTTTGAATGGTCCAGATACTGGCCTATTCAGGTAATGGCAGCTACCTTGGCAAACAATGATCTGGAGCGAATCAAAGCCGGTGAAACAACAGGCGAATTCCCCGAAATAGAGTATGTTTTTGAGCAATTCCGTGATATGTGTGAAAAAGGTTATTTTGGTACCCCTGCCGGTGCCATGGATGAGAGCAGCGCTCAAATGGCATTCACAAACGGCACTGTTGCCATGATCTTTGAAGGTACCTGGAACAACTCACTTTTTAGAGATCTGGATTTTGAGGTTGGCCGCTTTGCTTTACCTGACAATAACGGCGTAAGGGCTGCGCAAACAGGTTACTCAAACTTCAATACCTATGCAATATCCAGCAAATGTGAGCATCCTGAACAGGCATTTAAGTATATAGATTTCCTTAACAGCAAGGAAGCTCAGCAAATTGTTGCTGACTATATGAAGTCAATTCCTGCCGTGGAAGGAATTACGGTAGATGATCCGGCTTTGGTGGAAGTTTCAGATTTTCAGGCAGTAAATAACAATATATACCATGTATTATCCAACGTGCCTACTGATTCAGGCAGACCTCAGGATGTATTTATTTCCAGTGTAGTAGCTGATCTTATGACTAATTCTATTACCGCTAAGGAAGCTGTGGATAAAATTGTTGAGGAAATGAATAAGTAAGCAAGCTATATTACAGTGGGTTCTTATACCTGTGCGGGATGAGCCCGCACAGGTATATCAACAATGTGGGGGATAGCCGTGATAACATTTATAAAACGAAGACCATATGTACTCTTTTTAGTACCGGGTATAATCTTATATACTGCTCTGATTATTTATCCCATTTTTTCTGCTATGCAGCTTAGCTTGTATGAATGGAATGGAATCGGACCAAAAACATTTGTATGGATACGTAATTATGTGGAGCTTTTCACAGATGATTTTTTAATGAGCCAGTTTACCAATGCATTAGGCAACAGTTTGAAGCTGTTTGCTTTGACGGTATTTATCCAAACGCCTTTGCAGATAATTCTTGCTTACATGGTTTATTCAAAGATGAAAAACCACCGGCTGGCTCAGGTTACCATCTTTGCACCACAGTTTATTTCCACACCGATTATTGTATTTATTTTCCGATTGCTTTTGGATGATAATGTAGGTGTTGTAAACAACCTTTTTAGAATGATCGGCCTTGATGCTTTTGCAAAGCCTTGGCTGGGAGTGCCTGAACTGGGAATCTTCTTTATGTATTTAATGATTACCTGGGGCGGAATCGGTGTTGGCATGACCTTCCTGATAGGTGCTATGAATATGGTAAGCGTCGACGGCCTTGAAGCAGCATATATTGAAGGTGCCGGTTTTTGGACTCGTTTGATGAAGGTAATTTTGCCGCAAATCAGGGCGACTATTATTAACCTTATTTTGATAGCATACATTTATGCCATGACCATGTTCGATTTCAGCTATGTTTTGGGCGGCAATACCGGAGGCGTAGGAGGCAGCATAGATGTTATGGCACTGTTCTTTTACCGTATCGCATTTGGTGACTCAAACCCTGTAGGCGGAAAAATATCTTCCAATTCAATAGGCATGGGCACCACTATTGCCTGCGTTTTGTTTGTTCTTATATTTGCTATATCTTTGACACAAATACTTTACATGAGCAAGGGCGAGGAGGATAGATGATGCACAAGGATTTAAGATCGCCTTCAGCGCGGATTATTCGCTGTATTATGCTGCTTTTCACGGGTTTTAATATAGCCATATTGATTTATATGTTCTATAATTCACTGCGTCCACGAACTGACTTCCTGACTAATACTTTTGGATTGTCTGTAAACCTGACTATCGACAACTTTATTAAAATTGTTGTAAAGGATGGTTTCTTTAGATATTTCTTAAATAGTTTTCTGATTCTGGCCGGTGCGCTTATTCTGTCAATTTTGCTTTCGTCAACCGTGGCCTATGGACTTGGACACTATAAATTCAGGTTCAAGCGTTTTTGGAAAACTTACTTTCTGGTTGGTCTGATGTTTCCCATACAATTGAGTATTGTACCTGTATTTCTGATAACCAAACAGTTGAATCTTATTAATACCTTTACTTCGGTTATTCTAATATTTGGCTCGTCAATTTCAATGGCTGTATTTTTGTTAACTAACTTTTTTGCCAATCTGCCGCATGAAATATATGAAGCCGCTGTAATAGACGGTGCCGGGGAGTTCCGTACCTTTGCACAGATAATGTTTCCACTGGCTTCTCCTGTGGTTTTCTCCATGAGCATCCTGACGGCTGTTAATATCTGGAATCAATTTTTTGTCCCATTAATATTCTTACAGTCGGATTCAAAGAAGACCTTGCCACTGCTTGTGATGAAATATACTAAAAAGCTGTTAATGACTATAGATTCTGCATTTGCTGTGTCAATACTGGCTACTGTTCCTATACTAATCCTCTTTATTATCTTCTCATCGGAGATATTGAAAGGTATCGCTGAAGGCGGAGTAAAAGGTTAAAAAATGCCCAAAAAATAGGATTCCTGCTTTTGCCTTGATGTCGTTAAATTTCAAATGCTTATAAGATACAGGCAGTACAGGAATCCATATCAATTAGGTATTATTGTTAAGACTGTGGTTTGATTATAGCGCTGATTTTAAGAGTTCTGCTATTATTGCTGCAACTCTATGCGTAGTTTTCTAATGGCTCTGGCTGGGAGAAGAATTTTAACCTCGTTGTTAATAACAGGGACAGTATCAATTACCTCATCCAGGACACTGACTAAAAAGGCATTGCTAATGTTTTTGTTTGGTGAGGAATAGATAAATTCATTCTCCTTGTTCTCTGTATTGACTAAAGTAATAACAAAGCAGCCCGGATTTTCTGAGGGTTTGATATAATGGGGAATTACTCCGTCAGCGGTGCTCTTAATAAGGGTGCCGCTTTTCTCCTTTTTGCAATCTACAGCTGCCAGCATTACTACCGGACTTGTTGCATTGATCCCCAGCCGATAGGTTTCAACCGGATCAAAATCCCTTATGGCTGTGAATTCATACTCCAGTTCTATATAACCGGGCTGAGAGATCCAAAAGTTTGTATCCCAATAGTTGTTTATCGGCCAGGCAAGCAGCAGGGGGTTCTTTGTGCGCTTTATTCTTCTGTGCTCTTTTGCAAAATTAAAGTCGCCCACCTGTACGAGCGGAGCATCGGGGCAAGCCAGTGTCACACCCTTTTTTCCGTCATACAGGGAAACGGTTTTATCAATTGTAATATAATCCCTGCATACATTGCCCAGCTGTTCTTCGTCCAGCTCAACAAACAAACCGGCTGTATCAAAATGACATTTATATCCCTCTTCCAGATTCAAAGGAAATGCAAAGTATATTGATTCCGGTACCCGAATGTCTTCCTTATCCATCTTCACACTGAGACCAATCCGGGGGTGAAGCACAGAAAAGGTTATCCTTTGCTCCATACTCCTGACTCCAAAGCCTTTTGATTTGAAGACAAAGGATACATCGTTTTCATTTTCTTCAATATGCCATGATTCTATGGTATCAATGCCCCTTCGTACGGCCTTCCAGTCATGGTTCCATACACTGATGCTTCTGTTGCCCAGATCAATATCCCTGGGGAAAAGGGTCTCGCGGTTCTCCTTGTGGTGCCTTGGATCTATGGTTTCATTAACATACTCGAAGAAGGTCCACTCACTGCTATCGTCCAGCATGTCCCAATTAGAACCTTTATCCCTAAGTCTCGTGATTCGTCCTGTTTCAGGATTAAAGGACATGTGATAATAGGGCGTATCAATTGACTGATCCGTAACATCATATAATTTTTCTTTTTTGCCGCTATCGGGCTCTGCATGTTTTGAAACCAAACCTTCAACACTTTCAAAATTCTGCAGGGAAGAGAAGGGTATCTTTTTCCAGCCAAATGGCTCCAGTTTTATAGTGCCGAATTCCTTGTATTCACCGTTTTTGGAGTAGGGCAGGAACTGTTTAGTGCGCAAGGCAGATAAATGTCGGCCTTTATAGAAATACCAGCTGGGTATCCTTAAGGGCAGTTCCTGAGGAAAGGGAGATGTATTTACCAGCATAACTCCTTCGGGTTCACTTGATTGAACCGGATTTCCTGCCAGTTTTTCCATCTGACTGCCCAAAAGGTATCCGGATAAATCCGCCGCTTCATAGGCATATTTTGATTTATGGGTTCTCTGGGAATAGGTTTCCATACTGTCGGGTTCATTTATTGATTGGGCTGCACCCCATGTATGCTCATCATAAAGAGCTATTTGCATGAAAGCTTCTTTTTTGCTCATAGTGTAAATTGGGCTGTTTGGAGTATCAAGCACAGCTTCTATCAATTCGGTTTTTTTCAAGTTGTCCTTTGCCCTTCGCGTAAGGGATGTTTCCCGGGCAGAGCTGCCTGATCCAAAATTCCAGTAGTCAGTCCAGTCCCCTGCATGAACGGGAATTTCGAGGTTCTGGCTGAGAACTTTCTCCTTTAGCATTTCAGGCGTTACAAAGCGGATGATATGGCCGTGATCCTCGCTGTTGTATTTTCGGATCAGGGACGCCAGCGCATGGTCCGGACAATTGTTGTCATATAATGGAGGATTGGTTGCTGTCAGGAACAGGAAGTCATAAGGATAATTGCTTTTCTCCAATCTCTCAATATATTCATTGATGCCCTTTTCCATCAGGCCTGTATCTTCCTGGTGTGTATGGAGATACTGGCTGAAGAGGGAGTAGTGCTCACCCAAATAGGATAGCAGTTTTTGTTTGTCCGGTGTCTCCCAATAGAAAGCTGCAGGTCGCTGAAACGGTATACCTCCAAAGTGTATATTAATACCTGTCAGATAAAAATCAATCCCGGCATCCAGCAACACCTGGCTGAAAGGCCAGGGCTGACCGTTTACATCGTGGTTAATAGCTGAAGTGATTGGGCAGCCGAATATTTCTCTTAATTTCTTTACCGGCTCAAATAAACGTATGATTTCTTCAAGATCAGAAAGCGGTGTGGTGTGCATCATAGAGGCTGTAATACTGATTTGTCCGCGTTCGATTAAGTCGGCAACAAGGCGGATATCCTTATCAGACGCATTCTCCAGCCATGTCAAAAGTGGATATGTCGCCTCCAAAGTCCAGCGAAAGCGTGATTCCTCAGGGTAATCTGATGTCTTAACACATAAATCAATAGCCTGGTTAAGATAATCCTGCTGTAACGCCAGAAGCATGGGCTGCGGATGTGTATATCCGATATCGAGGTGGCTGTGATGCATACATAGGATTTCTTTTATCTTTGACATACTTTCACTCTCCCTAGTATCTTCTTTATATAATTAATACCTTTTGTTTGGATTCTTACCTGACATATGCTTTTATTGTTATTAATTCCTGATCCTTGGATCTGGCTGTAGGTTTTATTATATAACTCTCAACAGAAGCAGGTATAATAAAGGTTTCTGCATAATGCATTAGCATTGGCTTAAAATTCCCATCCGGGCTAACTATCTCTGCCTCATCTCCGTCAACGAGTTTAATGACACAAACACTGCCGTTGGAATAATGTGTTACGGGCTTTGTAAATATATGACGTCTGGTTTCAATAAACTCACGTTCATGCAAGCCGGTTTTTTCTTCTACGATACCTGGTTCAGATGAAATGGTCTCAATCTGGTTTACCAGATTCTCGTATACCCACTTTGTTGTTCTGTCCCAGCAGATAACCTGTTCGCCATGTTCAATATGGAGCGGACGGGGCAGGCCATTTAAATCCACACGTCCCCAATCCCATAGCTTGAATGTAAAAAGGTTCGGTGTGGCACTGATTTCAAGTACCATTGTATTCTTGCCGGAGCTGTGAATTGTACCTGCAGGAATCAGAAGATGGTCATGTTTTTTCACAGGTACTTTATTGATATACTTTTCATCATCAAAGAAAATCTCGCCTCGGGAAGCCGCTTTCAATTCATTTATCATTTCATCGGCTTCCACATTTTCTTTGAGTCCAAGATACACATGAGCTTCCTCTTCGCAGTCCATCACATAATAGCTTTCATCCTGAGTATAGTGCATGCCAAAGGTCTGCTGAATATATTCAGTTAAGGGATGCACCTGAAGAGAAAGATTTTGTCCGCCCATGGTATCGAGTAAGTTAAACCGAATAGGGAATTCATCTCCAAAACGTCCATGTACCCGTTCCCCAAGTAATGCCCTGGGCTGATAGAACACTACATCGACAGCAGGCAGTTCTATACGAATATCTCCAAATCGGAAATAAAGGCTGTTTTCTTCGGGCACACCGTCAAAACTCCATGCATAGTTCGGCATGTCAGGATCCAGTCCGCAGACATCCTTCATCCACTGCCCGCCCCATACACCCGGATCAAAAAAGGGAACCAGGCGGAAGGGCTGATTGGCAGCAAGCTTCAATGCGTGAGTAAATGCCTTTCCGGTAATCATTTTAGGATCGTCCGGCACATTGGTATCCAATACATAATCAAATTCATCAAACAATTTCTTTTTGTGACGGTCTGCCAGCCGCCAGTCAACAAAATAACCACGCTTGTACTTTGAATAGTGGGGGTCATCTGTATTGCTGCCCTTATAATTAGGCATACCTTTCTTATATCTTTTTTGGATTTCCCAACGGGTTAAATCACAGTAGATAAGCAGGTCTCCTTTTGTAATCAGGGAAGCACCTACACCATATACCAGAATTATTCCGCTTTGGATTTTTTCAATTGCACTGCGTAACTCGGCTGTCTTTTCCCGGACAAAGTAGTCAGAGAGTTTTTTTGTGGTAAGAACACCAAAAACCAAGTCATCTGTAAGGTTATCCTGTATCATGGCTTCATATGTTTTATTGTCATAGGTACAGGAATCAACGCAAAATGCTTTGGTATAATTCAATCCGGCAAACCCGTTCAGTATTTCATATTCCGATACACCGGGATAAAAATCCAGTACAATAACTGCTCGCTTCCTGTCCGCCAATTGTCTTTTTATTTCAGAAACTATGGATGAATAGCCTGAAAAAGCATGATTATCATATCCATAAACTATTGTTTCGGGATACTTATCATAGTTACGGGGTATTTTTCTCATGTCGCACCTCCTGGCAATCTGTGTAAATGATATCATATGTAAATACATATTACAATATAAGGATGTGAAATTCTAAAAATGTAAATACATATTTATACTTAAACAAATATAATAAGCTATAAACATACAAGTCGATAAATCTGAAGATACATAATTTATCCCGAAATAATTATACAAAATTCCGAAATACAAGATTCTGTCTGACTCCTGGCCTGACATTTCAACTATTCCCAAGGAAAATTAATTGTAAATACATAAGATAAATAAAAGACAGCTTTATACGAAAATGTATTTACAACTATTGGATAATCATAGTATAATTGATTTACTGAACTTCCAGTGACAGGAGAATAAAAATGAAAAGCTACATTGCATTGGATGTAGGTGGTACCAGTATCGCGGCTTCGGTTGTTTCCCCTGACGGCAGGCTTCTTTTGCCTGTACAGAAATATCCGGCTCTTTCAAATGGAAGCAAGGAAACCATTGTAAGTAATCTGGTCAACATTATTAACAAGCTTATAGAAGCAGCTGATACTGAAAAGATATTATTACACGGAATAGGAATGGGTTTTCCCGGTCCATTCGACTACGAAAATGGAATCAGCCTGATGATGGGACTGCAGAAATTTGATGCAATTTACGGTGTAAATATTCTGAATGAGATAAAGTCCCGATTAAAAGGTAATCTGGAACTGCGTTTCAAGAATGATGTTGACCTGTATTGCATGGGGGAATGTAAATTCGGTGTTGGCAGGCTGTTCAATCGCTGTTTGTGCATTAGCATAGGGACAGGTATTAATACTGGCTTTTTTGCTGACGGTAAGCTGGTAAAATCCGGAGAAGGCATACCTGAGGATGGCTGGATCTACGATCTGCCCTATCGCGACGGCATTGTTACCGACTATGTATCTGCTGCAGGCATCAGAAAGATGATGGAGAAGTCACCTACCCTGTCGCAGTTTAGGGATGTTAAGGAACTGGCGCAGGCGGCTTTTGACGGATTAGGGGAAGCAGAACGGTTGTTCAAAGAATTTGGAGATATGCTGTATGAAGTCATCTGGCCCTTTGCCATAAAATTCAAGCCTGAGGCTGTTATTTTAGGCGGGGATGTGAGCAGAAGTCACAGCCTTTTTGAAAGACGAATTAAGGAATCTCTGAAGCAAAATAATATAGAAGTTGTGCCCTCAATCAGATTTTCCGATAACGCACTGCTGGCATGCGCAATGCTGTTTGAAAATGGAAATGGCACAGAAGTTGATGGAGGTTGACAGTATGCCCCTATACGAACAAATTTTTAATCATATCATGAAAGATATTGAAAACCAGGTGTTAAGAGAAGGAGATAAACTGCCTACTGAAGTGGAGCTAAGCAGGAAATTCAATGTAAGTCGTCCCACTGTACGTGCTGCATTGGCCAAACTGGACAGTATGGGATACCTGAATCGTATCAAAGGAAGCGGCACCTATGTTGCCAAGCCGAAATTGCTGCAGGAATCCACCCAGTTTATAGAAAGCTATAACCAGGAGATGAAGAGCAAAGGACTTGTGCCCAAAACTCTGGTTTTGGAGTTTCGAGCAGTACCATGTAATGAAACAGTAGCATCCAAACTGGCTATACAGACGGGTACCAATGTGATCAAATTGAAGCGGCTGCGGTATGCAGCCCCCAATTATGAAGAACGTCCGGTTCTGCTGACGACTGTGTACCTGCCTGAAAAGTATGCTTCCGGCATAATGGCTTATGATCTGGAAAAGCAATCCTTATATGATGTGCTGAAAGAAAACGATATTATTATAAACAGAGTAGAGCGGGTACTGGAAATAAAGCTGCTGTATGGTAAACAAGCCAAGTTATTGGAAGTGAAGGAGAATTCACCGGCGCATTTTATTTCTTCAATAGGTTACACTGAAGACAATACTCCGATAGAGTATTCTGAAAGTTATTACCCTGCTGACAGAAACAAATTTATAATCAGAATTAATAGCTGAGCACCTCAGCTTTTTTTCATTCATTGCCTGCTTCCTTGACAACAAAACATACCATTGTATACAATGATACAAATGTCCAAATAAATGTGAGCTATTAAGAGTATATGTATAGAAGACAAGAGGGGGCAGAAGATGAGTAAAAATATAACGCAGAAAATTATTGAAAGACACCTGGTATCCGGGAGAATGATACCGGGCGAGGAAATTTCCATTCGCATCGACCAGACATTAACCCAGGATTCAACGGGTACAATGGCATACCTTCAGCTGGAGGCCATGAACATCGATCGGGTGAAGACCAAGCTGTCGGTTGCTTATATCGACCATAACACCCTGCAGCAGGGCTTTGAAAATGCTGACGATCACAAATATATCCAGACTGTTGCATCAAGGTACGGAATCTACTTCTCCAGACCGGGTAACGGCATTTGTCATCAGGTTCATCTGGAGCGATTTGGCCGCCCGGGCTGGACCCTGCTTGGCTCAGACAGCCATACACCAACCGCAGGGGGCATAGGCATGCTGGCAATAGGAGCAGGAGGCCTGGATGTGGCAGTTGCCATGGCAGGGGGCCCCTATTATCTCACCATGCCCAAAGTGTGCAGGATATGGCTTGAAGGAAAGCTTCAGCCCTGGGTATCTGCCAAGGATGTCATACTCAAGATTTTAAGCATCCTCAGTGTTAAAGGGGGAGTAGGGAAGGTTATCGAGTATGCCGGTCCTGGATTGGCATCCCTTACTGTTCCTGAAAGGGCAACCATTACCAATATGGGTGCTGAACTGGGAGCAACCACTTCCATCTTTCCCAGCGATGAAAACACCAGGGCTTTCCTTAGAGCACAAGGCAGGGAAGACATGTGGATTCCTCTGGAAGCGGATCCTGATGCTTCTTACGAAGAAGAACTGCTGCTGGATCTGAGCGAAATTGAGCCAATGGTGGCAAAGCCTCATAGTCCTGATAATGTAGAAAGCGTCAGGGAAACAAAAAATGTAAGGGTGGATCAGGTAGCCATCGGAAGCTGTACCAATTCTTCCTACCTGGACCTGATTAAGGCGGCCAGGATATTGAAGGGAAAAACCGTGCATCCGGATGTTAGTCTGGTTATTGCTCCCGGTTCGAAACAGGTTTACACCATGCTGTCCAGAAACGGTGCAATGGCCGATTTGATTGATGCCGGAGCCCGTATACTGGAATCTGCATGCGGTCCCTGCATTGGTATGGGGCAGGCACCGGCATCCGATGCCGTTTCTCTTCGTACCTTCAACCGCAACTTCTATGGCAGAAGCGGAACTGCCAGTGCTCAGGTATATCTGGTCAGCCCTGAAATCGCAGCTGTATCCGCACTGACAGGCAGACTCACCGATCCGCGGGAATATGGAGAGCCTCCGAGAGTGGAGATGCCTGAATTCTTTACCGTTAACGATAATGGCATCATACCACCGGCAAATAACCCTGAATCGGTAGAGGTGGTCAGGGGGCCAAACATAAAGCCTTTCCCCGTGAACAGTGAATTGACGGATATGGTTGAGGGAAAAGTCCTGTTGAAGATGAACGACAATATAACAACAGATCATATTATGCCTTCCAACGCCAAACTGCTGCCCTTCAGGTCCAATATTCCTCACCTGGCAAACTATTGTCTAACTCCTGTAGATGAGACATTCCCGCAGCGGGCCGGGGAGAGCGGGGGCGGTTTCCTTGTTGCAGGGCATAATTACGGGCAGGGTTCCAGCAGGGAACATGCTGCCTTGGTTCCTTTGTATCTTGGAATCAAAGGCGTGATTGCAAAGTCCTTTGCCCGTATCCATCGCTCCAATCTGATCAACTCCGGGATAATGCCTCTGACATTTTTGAATGAAGAGGATTATAGCAAAATTGATCCTGAAGATATCCTGATTATTGAAAATGCAATTGGACAAATTAAGGCAGGGAACAGGATTGTGGTCCGCAATCAAACCAAAGGAAGCGATATAATTACGGAAATGGACCTTTCTCAGAGGCTGAAAGAGGTTATTCTGGCCGGAGGCTTGCTCAATTATACCGGCAAAAGGGAAAAGGTCTGAACAAAATATCCAACAGGTGCTATAGCTGGGTGAAGAGTAAAGATGTAACCGGGTACCTATTCCCCATCGGATGAGTCATTAAGCTCCAGCCATTCTTCATAGGCGGCATCCAGGGTGGTTTTCTTATGATTATATTGCTGCTGTACCTCCAGCATTTTATCAGGACTACTGTATAAATCCGGATCGTACAGCAAAGCTTCCAGGATTGAAAGTTCTTCTTCCAGTTTGTGTATTTTATTTTCCAGGTCCTTTAGGAGCTGTTGAAAGGCTCTCCTTTTTTGCCTTTCTTCACGCTCCTTTTTTCGTTCTTCTTTTTGGGCAGTTTTGGTTTTCTCTGCCGGTTCCTCCTTCTCAAGTGAGTCCAGCAATTCCTGGCTTTTCTTTTTTTCCAGGTAATCATCAAAATTCCCAAGATATTGAGTTATACCGTTTTCCTCCATAACCAGTATACGATTAGCAATTTTATTCAGGAAATATCGATCATGGGAAATCATCAGCAGGGTTCCTGTATACTCCTCCAGGGAAGCCTCAAGCACCTCCCTGGAATGCATGTCCAGGTGGTTGGTGGGTTCATCCAGGAGCAGAAAGTTATTGCCGGCCAGCATGAGCTTTGAAAGCATGACACGTCCTCGTTCCCCGCCGCTTAATTGACGGATGGATTTATAAACATCATCCCCGCGGAAGAGGAACAAGGCCAGGGTATTTCGAATCTGAGTTTCTGTCAGCAGGGGGAAGGCATCCCACAACTCCTCCAAAGCGCTCTTGTCCAAGGAGAGGCTTGACTGCTCCTGGTCATAATAACCAATATCGACACCTGTTCCCCATTGGAAGGTGCCGGAATCAGGCTGTATATGCCCCAAAAGCAAACGGAATAAGGTTGTTTTTCCAACTCCGTTTGGACCGATTATTCCCACCCGGTCTCCTTTTTTCAGGGAGAATGAGGTATTTTCGAACAGCTTTCTATTGTCAAATGCCATGGTCAGTCCTTCAACCTTCAGTACATCATGACCGGAAGGCTTCTTAACATGAAAGGACATCCGCACTTCCTTTATATCGGATGGCTTTTCTGCCAATACCATTCTCTCAAGTGCTTTTTCCCTGCTTTCCGCTGCCCTGATGCTTTTCTCACGGTTATATGAGCGGTAGCGCTGAATAATCTCCTGCTGTCGGCGGATTTCCTTTTGCTGCAATTCAAATTTCTTCAGCAGACTTTCTCTGTGATGCTTCTTTTTTTTTCGGTACTGGCTGTAATTTCCCTGATATAATTCTCCTTTGTGATTTTCTACCTCAAGAATGCAGTCACACAGGTTGTCCAAAAAGTAGCGGTCGTGGGATATCATCATAATGGTGCCGGAATAGTCTTTTAGAAAACCTTCCAGCCATTGGACAGCGTCCAGATCCAGATGATTGGTAGGCTCATCCAGCAGCAACAGATCCGGTTTTTTAAGTAGCAGCCTGGCCAGGGCAACCCTGGTTTTCTGACCGCCGCTCAGCTGCCAGATAGGCTGATGGAATTCATTGGCGGAAAAACCCAACCCTGTCAGAACACCCCGCATATGGCTCTCGTAGCTGTATCCGTCCTGCTCGGCAAACTGCTCCAGAAGCGTGCCGTATTCTTCCATCAGCTGCTTGTATTCTGCATTTTCCATGTCGGTATGGGTAGAAATGCGCTTTTCCAACGAACGAATTCGCTTTTCTATTTCCATGACATGAGCAAATACTGTCAACAGTTCTTCCCATATTGAAATTGAGGAATCAACAGTTTCATTTTGCTTTAGATATCCTATTGTCAAATCCTTTGCCTTATATATTGAACCTTCATCAATGGTCAGCTCACCTGTAATCAGCCTGAACAGAGTAGTTTTACCTGCTCCGTTGGGTCCGACAATTCCCATACGGCTTTTTTCGCTGACAGAAAAGGTTATCTGATCTAAAATTGTGTTTATTCCGAATGATTTCGTAAGTTTATCGCAAGATAATACTATCATAGGGCTCTCCTTTAATTGCTTTCCATGCTATTTTATCAGAAATGTCGTGCATTGAAAAGGAAAGTGCTTTATGTACAACTTTTTATAGCTGTGCAATGCAGGGATTTTGGTCCATTGACATGGAATCAAAGTAAATGATACAATGAAACTGGTGTAATGTTGAAATTCTGTAAAACAGGAGGGTTTCGCTTGGCAAAGGAAAAGAATTATGTTTCTGAGGCTGTTATGAGACGTATGCCAAAATACTACCGCTATTTAACGGATATGGAGAAAAGCGGAATCGAAAGAATTTCCTCCAGGGAATTGAGCCAGCGCATGGGTCTGACAGCTTCACAAATCAGGCAGGACTTCAATTGCTTCGGAGGATTCGGTCAGCAGGGATATGGCTATAATGTGAGTGAGCTCAGACTGGAAATACAAAAGATACTGGGCCTTACTAATACATATAACGTTATAATAGCAGGTGCAGGAAATCTGGGGCAGGCACTGGCCAATTATACCGGATTTGAAAAAGACGGTTTTCATGTAAAGTGTCTGTTCGATATTAACCCAAGGTTGATCGGGATGTCCATCAGAGGTATTCCAATATATGACATTGACGAGATGGAAGACTACATAAGCAATAACAAAGTAGATATAGCGGCCATCTGCACACCAAAAGAGAAAGCACGGGAAGCAGCCGAGCGTGTAATAAAAAGTGGTGTGAGGGGCATATGGAACTTTGCTGCCGTTGATATTGCAGCACCTCACCATGTTATTGTGGAAAATGTACACCTGAGTGACAGTTTATATACTCTTTCCTTCCGCATGAGCGATGAATAGGGAAAACCACTCCTGTATATTATTGATGATAAATATAACAGAAGTATAACTGAATGAAGTTAAAACAAACTCCCTAATACATATAGGGGGTTTTTACTTTTCAATCCGGATAAAGCATATTATAATAAAAAGGAATGCAAGGGGAATAACATATAGGACTGAAGAATCCGCAGCAGGAAGCTGAGCAATAATAGAACTTCCGTGCTTTGTTACTTAAGCAGAACTAATAATAAGAATGTACAAATGATAATGAGGTGGTAGGATGAGATATCCTGTGTTTTTTTATCCGGTTTATATGGAAAGAATTTGGGGAGGCAGAAAACTGGCCGAAAAATACAATAGAAAGCCTGAAAGCGATAAAGTTGGAGAGAGCTGGGAGATTAGCTGCCATGAAAACGGAATGAGCATCATCCGTAACGGTGAATTAAGAGGACTGAGGCTTGATGAGGCCATAAGCAGATATGGCAATGAACTGCTGGGATCAGCGGTGTATAATGATAGTTACCGAAAATTTCCCTTGTTAATTAAACTGCTGGATGCAGAGGACACTCTCTCAGTTCAGGTACATCCGGCTGATGAATATGCCAATCTGCATGAGAACGGAGAACTGGGGAAAACGGAGATGTGGTATGTTATCGATGCAAAGCCGGGTGCCAGGCTGATATACGGGGTGAAAGAAGGGACCGACAGGGATTCATTTCGTCATAGTATAAATCAAGGACATCCGGAGGAGCATCTGAATGAGTTGGAGGTAAGGGCAGGGGATGTACTTTATATTCCCGCAGGCCTGGTTCATGCCATAGGGGAAGGTATATTGATCTGTGAAATCCAACAGAATTCTGACACCACTTACCGGGTGTATGACTGGAACCGGACTGACGATAAGGGTCGGCATAGAGAACTTCATATTGATAAGGCTATGGATGTGATCGACTTTAATGCAAAGCATGGCAGCAGTCTGCCCGGCCTTAAGATAGAAGAGGCCGGGGGGCAGCGTATTATTTATGTTGCATGTGATTATTTTGCTATGGAAGAGCTGAGAATAACAGACAAAATGGAACTGATTATGGACGGGAAGCGATTCCAGACCTTGACCTGTATTGAGGGAGATGGTTTGATTCAATATGACGGCGGGCAGGAGGAGATTTCTGCAGGCAGTTCCTGTCTGATACCTGCATCTCTGGCAAGGGTGGAAATAAGGGGAAGCTGCAAAGTAATCCGTTCATTTGTACCCGATAAGGAAGATAATATTATTAGACCTTTGTTGAAGATGGGATATACTGAAGAAGACCTGTCACTTATTGCCGGATTGTTGGAGAGCTGAGAAAAATCTGTTTTGCATCGATTCTATCGTTGTATAGTAGTTTTATCGGACTTGTTTTCGGAGGGAAAAATGACTGATTACAGGCGCAGAAACGAATATATTGAAGGCGAATATGAGGTTTTGGAGGAAAGGGACTGGTACGAAGAACCAGCCCAAAGGCCTCCGCCAAAATCTGGTTTTGGTGTGGATACCCGCCCTCCTTTCGTCACTTATGTTTTTTTGGGCCTGAATATTGCTGCTTTTCTTTTGATGAGCATTGTAGGATTTCTGTTTCGCTTAAACCTGAGTCAGCAATTATGGCTGTTTGGTGCCAAAGTAAATGAACTGATTGCATATGGGCAGCGGTGGAGGCTGCTTACAGCCATGTTTCTGCACGTCGGACTGGCACATCTGTTTTTCAACTCCTACGCCTTATTTATCTATGGCCCTATAGTCGAAAGCCTTTTTGGCAAGGTGAAATTCGCCCTTGTATATTTGGTTTCAGGCCTGACCGGCAGTCTGCTCAGCTATCTCTTAAGTCCCAATCCGGCTGCAGGAGCTTCCGGTGCCATATTCGGCCTAATGGGTTCGCTTCTTTATTTCAGGCAGAGGAGAAGGGAGATTTTTCGCAGGATATTTGGTCCCAGACTGTTTATTATAATAGCATTCAACCTCTTATATGGGCTTTCCAGCAGCGGCATCGATAATTGGGGGCATATCGGCGGACTGATTGGCGGCTGTCTGGTAGGATACGCGGTAGGACTGTATCGTGAAAGAGTCATGGAGCCGGGCAAACTGTTGGTATGGGTACTTATTATACTCATGTTCGTCTTAGGAATGCAGTATGGAGAGAAAAAATACACCATTGAATTCAGGCCTTATCTGCCGGGCAGAAGAGATTCCATACAGGAATACCGGCACTACCATCATATTCATAATCAATTTGAACATCTGGAGAGACAGGGGTTTTGGGTATGGAAAGAGTATCAATTGTAAAATGCGGTGATTACCAGCCTTCGAGGGTTTATGAGGCTGTTACCCGCAGTATTAATCTTCTGGGCGGAATGAGTCAGTTCATAAAACCGGGTATGAAGGTTTTGTTAAAATGCAATCTGCTGATGCGCAAAAAGCCTGAGGAAGCAACAACAACCCATCCGGAGATAGTTGCGGCAGCAGCCAGACTGGTCAGGGAGGCAGGTGCGGTTCCCACTATCGCAGACAGCCCGGGCGGGCTTTTCACCGAGCGGGCTCTCAGAGGGGTATATCGTGCCTGTGGTATTGAGGAAATAGCAGCGCGGGATCAGATACAACTCAATTACAATGTGGAAGAGGCGGTAAGACCGCATCCCCAGGGAAAAATAATAAAGAGCCTGGCTGTAATCCGTGCAATTGAAGAGGCGGATGCCGTCATCAACATTGCCAAGCTCAAAACCCATGGCATGACTCTTTACACCGGTGCAGTAAAAAATCTGTTTGGTGTAATTCCCGGCACCACAAAAGCGGAATACCATCTGCGCATGAAAAAACTGAAGGATTTTTCCGATGTGCTGGTGGACATCTGTACCTATGTTAAGCCTGTCCTGTCAATCATGGACGCAGTTGTCGGAATGGAGGGGCAGGGACCCTCTGCCGGCGATCCCAGAAAGATTGGGGCAGTATTGGCCAGCGGAAGTCCTTTCGCATTGGATGTTGCATCGGTTTCTCTGGTAGGTATTCCACCGGGGAAGGTCTGCACAATACAAAGGGCCAAAGAAAGAGGCTTGTGCAGTGACCTGAAGGATATAGCTCTGTTAGGGGACTCCCTGGAGGATCTTAAGATTCACGATTTTAAAATTCCATCCCACAAACATGTGGGATTCATAGAACAATACTTCAGCGGGGACAGTCCTGTTGCCAGATTCATAAACGCCAAATTCGGACCCCGGCCGGTGTTTGATTATGATGGATGCATCGGCTGCCGGGACTGTGAGAAAAACTGTCCTCCCAGGGCTATTACCATGGTAGATGGAAAGCCGGTTGCAGACTTGAATGAATGTATCCGATGCTATTGCTGCCAGGAACTGTGTCCGAAAAAAGCTGTTCATATAAAGCGCAGCTGGCTCTTTAGGACCTTCCGCTGACATAAGCCGTCCTCTGTACTCAAGCAAAAATGCATTAGTATTAAATATATACTTTTACACAGCTTAAGCAGGGTTCACTTCCGAGTAAACCCTGCTTCGGATAGGAAACGGTTAAAGCCCTTTCTGCCTTTTGGTGTTGCTTTGAATACACCCGCATCAGTCAGAACGCGGAGGCACTTGGCACCTACTTCATTTTTCAGCACGGATTCTGCCTGTTTGTCAGTCAGGCTTGTTCCGTATTTTTCCGTCAGTTCATTCAGCCATGTACTGTGATGGTGCAATGGATGATTTGGATTGCTTAATGAATCCGGGTTTTCCAAAGCTTGTCCTGTCAAATACCCTTTCAGGCTGTTCAGTTCATTCTGCAGCCTTCCGGGCAGGATAAACAGCCCCATTACCTCAATAAGCCCTATATTTTCTTTTTTTATATGATGCAAATCCTGATGGGGATGAAAAATGCCCAATGGGTGTTCCTTGCTGGTGCGGTTGTTGCGCAGCACCAGATCCAGCTCAAAACAACCGTCCGGCTTTTTGCGCGCAATAGGCGTGATGGTATTGTGGGCAGTCCGGTTGCCTGCTTTGTCTATTGTTTCAGCTGATATGTCATGTTCCGGATCGCTGTACTCCCTCCATCGGGAAAGGATACTGAAGGCCAGATCCCCCAGTCGGTTGGGCTCTTCTGCTTTCAGCCTGAGAACCGTCATAGGCCAGTGAACCACTGAGGCCTCTATACTGGGATCAAAGCTGTAAGACAGAGGATACTCCGTTTCAGCCCTTTCCATTGGAAACACATATCGTCCTCCCTGAAAGTGGTCATGACTTAAGATAGAACCGCCTACAATGGGAAGATCTGCATTGGACCCTATGAAGTAATGAGGAAACTGCTCCAGAAATGCGAACAAACGGTAAAAAGTATCCCTTGTCAGCTTCATGGGAACATGCTCTTCCTTCAGCACAATGCAATGCTCATTATAATAAACATATGGGGAGTATTGGAAATGCCAGGTTTCTCCATGCAGAGTCAGAGGTATGGTCCGGTGGGTCTGACGGGCAGGGTGGTTGACCCTCCCTGCATAGCCTACGTTTTCCGGACAAAGAAGGCATTTGGGATATCCGGACTGAGTAGCATTCCTTAAGGCGGCAATCTCCTTTGGATCCTTTTCCGGCTTGGTCAGATTAATGGTAACCTCCAACTCTCCATATGGGCTTTCCACGCTCCAGCTAAGGTTTTTAGCTATGCGTTCCATTCTTATGTAATCGGATTTCTGACAGAGATGATAGAAATCATCAGTCGCTGCTCTGATGCCTTTTTCCTTCCAGATACCATAAAAGCGCTTCCGTATATCTGAAGGCCTGGGAAGGAAAACTCCCATGATCTTTGTATCCAGCAGGTCACGATGGGTTAAGGTGTTCTCTTCCAGAATCCCCTTCTCGTGGCAGTAATCAAGTATTCTTTCCATTATAGGCGTAACATAATCCGGAATTCTGTTTTCATGGTATTCATGTTCCGTCTGTTCCGGTTCATTAAAACTTTCCAGAGGTTCCTCCACTTGGAGAATTGCCATTAATTGATTGCGAGACCATATGATATCATCTTTTTCAATAAGCTTATGGTAATATGCGTATTGAAGCAATTCTTCTATGAGAACTGCCCCTTCATAATCAGCATCCTTCACTGTCTGCACCTTCCCTTCAAATATCCATTATATAAGCGATGAAAAAACAATGCAATGTGAAATTCATGCTTTCAGCTTATCCTGATCCCCTGTAGAAAAATGCAATTATTGTAATCTGGGTAGGCAAAAGGTATAATTGTAATTAATTTATGCAATTTTTTACTGGAGGTAACAGATATGAGTAAGGACTTGGTCTTGCAGCTGGAGGGACACAAAACCAGGGATTTGTTTAAACGGCTTTATGGCGGTAATGAGGAGGCGATTCTCAGCCAGATTAAACGTTACGGAAAATTAATAAGGGCATTCGAAAAACATTTCCCCGGTGACAGGAGAGAAATCCAGCTTTTCAGTACACCCGGCCGTACTGAAGTTGGAGGCAATCATACCGATCACAATGCAGGCCGGGTTCTGGCAGCCGCTGTACATTTTGATACCATCGCGGCTGTCACAGCAGCTGATGATAATCAGATTGTTTTATACTCGGATGGATATGAAGGCGAGTTCCGGGTGGATCTCAATCAACTGGAACCGCTGCCTGAAGAAAGGGAGTCGACAACTGCTCTGATACGAGGAATAGCTGCGCGCTTTCAGCAGCTGGGATACTCCATAGGCGGTTTTAATGCCTATGTATCCAGTTCAGTTGCAAAGGGATCCGGCTTGAGTTCCTCTGCCTCCATAGAAGTGCTGCTGGCTACTATTCTGAATGCCTTATACAACAATAATGCACTGGAGCCTGCACTCCTGGCAAGGATTGGCCAATATGCCGAAAATGTTTATTTTGGTAAACCTTGCGGTTTGATGGATCAAATGGCCTGTGCCATAGGAGGATTCATTACAATCGATTTCAAGGACAGCGAGAGGGCAGAGTATCGCAAGGTTGATTTTGACCTGGCAGCTCATGGATATCATATGCTTGTGGTGGACACCGGCGGAAATCATGCAGATCTGACACAGGACTATGCTGATGTACCCCGCGAAATGAAATCAGTGGCGCAGGCCTTGGGAAAAGATATATTAAGGGAATTGTCAATGGATGAAGTGATGGAAAACATACCCTTGCTCAGGGAAAAGGCAGGAGACCGCGCTATATTGAGAGCTATGCATTTCTTTATGGATGATCTGAGAGTGGTTGAACAGGCCGGGGCATTGGAAGAAAACCGTTTTTATGATTTTCTGAAGCTGGTACAGGAATCAGGTAACAGCTCATGGCGGCTTCTTCAAAACTGCTATTCCAATCAGAACCCCCAGGAGCAGGGTGTTACACTTGCCCTGGCTCTTACCGAAGATTTTATCAGGAATACAGGAGAAGGTGCCTGCCGGGTTCATGGCGGAGGCTTTGCCGGCACTATACAGGTCTATCTGCCTGATGACCGTCTGCAGCAGTATGTCACATTGATGGAGAGTGTATTTGGCAGGAATTCGGTTACCATATTAAACATCAGGCCGGATGGTACGCTGCATTTGAATAATTTGTTAGGCTGAACAGGCTGCATTATTTAAAATAGGGAGTCAGTCGGTTTGAATTTGGAAGCGGAGGAGAGCGGGCAAAGAGAAGATGATAATATCAGCTTATGAGCAGAAGCTGAATTTTAGGAGGAACCCGTATGACACATTTGGATGAAAAACATTTTATATCCGATAAGGTTACCATAATAGGGGCAGGGTATGTCGGGGCTACCACCGCTTTTGCCCTGATGAACGGAGGAGTGACCTCAGAGATAGCCATCATAGACTTGAACGAAAAAAAGCTTTCAGGGGAAGTGCTGGATCTGAATCATGGAATTTCCTTTGTACCACAGGTTTACATCCACGAGGGAACCTATGACGATTGTGAGGATTCCAATATAGTAATAATAACTGCCGGAGTAGGGCAGAAGCCGGGTGAAAGCCGTATTGATCTGTTGAAGCGCAATATTGAAGTATTTCGGCATATCATACCCCGTGTGGTGGAAAGAAATCGCAATTGTGTTATCCTTGTGGTAACCAATCCAGTGGATATTCTTACTTATGCCGCTTTGAAAATTTCAGGACTGCCCGATAATCAGGTTATCGGTTCGGGGACGGTTCTGGACAGCGCCCGTTTCAAATATCTGCTCAGCCGTCACTGCCGAGTCGCTCCTCACAATGTCAACGCTTATATTATTGGAGAGCATGGCGATACCGAAGTCCCTGCCTGGAGCATAACCAATATTGCAGGCATGCAGGTGGAACGATTCTGTTTCCAGTGCGGCAGGGAATGTGATCAGGCTGAAAAAAACAGGATTTTTGAAGAAGTAAAAAACTCTGCCTACCAAATAATAGACGGAAAGGGTGCTACTTATTATGCAGTAGCTCTGGCTGTCAGAAGGATTGTGGAAGCTATTCTGCGTAAGGAAAATGCTGTGCTGCCTGTATCCTCGTTAATGAAAGGATACTATGGTGTCGAAGATGTATGTCTCAGTCTGCCGTCCATTGTCAATGATCAGGGATTAGACCGGGTTCTGCAGCTGCCCCTGAATGAGCAAGAAATCAACGGTTTCAGGCACTCTGCAAATACCTTGAAAAAAGCTCTGCGGGAAATTGGATTTTAATCCACTCCGGTATGCATTTTTTAGTTTGCTATTATTAATGAATTCACATTTATTTATACCTGATTTTACGGAAATATACTATAATGTATAACAGGTCAGTGCTATTACATTGCTATTATTTGATTTATTTTATTTTTTAAGTAACAGCATGACCCTGAAATTTATAAGTCAGGAGGAACGTCATGAATCGCGTGAAAATTTTTACTGACAGTACAGCAGATCTAAGCTCTGAATTAGTTGAGAAGTATGATATTGAAGTAGTCCCCTTGTATGTTCTTATAGGGGAAAACAGCTATCTGGACGGAATAGAAATGACAACAGAAGAGCTTTACCGCCAGATAAATGAACGCCAGATTATGCCTAAGACTGCAGCACCTTCCACCGGCGATTTTTATGAAAAATTCGCTCCATGGGTGCAGGCTGGATATGATGTTGTATATGTAGGCTTGTCATCTCATCTTTCCGGCACCTTCCAGGCAGCCAGGCTGGCAGCGGAGGAGTTCGCGGAAGGCAGGGTATGGGTATTGGATTCTCTGAATCTCTCTACCGGAATCGGCTTGCTGGTACTAAAGGCAGCAGAATTGGCACGGCAGGGGAAGAGTGCAGCAGAGATAAGCAGCAGTATTTCTGAATTGATTCCCAGGGTCAGAGTAAGTTTTGTTATCGATACTTTGCAGTACCTGCATATGGGCGGCAGATGCACATCCATACAGCTGCTGGCAAGTAATGTGCTTAAAATACGTCCTCAGATCATAGTCAAAGATGGAGGGATGATAACCGGTGCAAAGTTCCGCGGGAAAAGGGCAAGCTGCCTGGAGCAGTTTTATAAGGAAGTAGTAGGCGATGGTTCAAAAATCAATCGGGAAAGGGCATTTGTTACCCATTCCGGCTGTTCAGAAGCAGAATTGCTGGATTATACGAATCGCCTGAAGGGCATTGGTGTTTCAGAGGTGCTGACATCGCAGGCCGGAACGGTTATATCCAGCCATTGCGGGCCGGGCACTATTGGTATTATTTATATTGAGGATTAGCCGCCTGACTATCTTATGCCCTTTATAGTCCTTTAGTTGAAACAACAGAACCAGAAGAAAGCAGGAACAGATTATATGCCATTGAATGTAGTTTTGGTTGAGCCGGAAATCCCCCAGAATACCGGAAATATTTCAAGGACTTGTGCCGTAACCGGTTCAGTTCTTCATCTGATTAAGCCTTTAGGCTTCTCCGTTGACGATCGCAGCCTGAAGCGGGCAGGTTTGGATTACTGGCATCTTCTGAACGTTCAATACCATGAGTCATTGGATGATTTTTTCAGAAATAATCCTTCAGGAGATTTTTATTTTTGCTCCACTAAAGGCATGCTGACCTATACGGAGGTCAGCTTCTCGGAAAACAGCTTTCTTTTCTTCGGCAGGGAAACAGCGGGCCTGCCTGAATGGCTGCTGAAGCAATACCGCCATCGAACTATCCGTATTCCCATGAAGCCGGGTGTGCGCTCACTGAACCTGTCCAATTCAGCAGCCATAGTTTTGTATGAAGCCTTAAGGCAATTGGGTTTTCCCCAGCTGAAATGAGGATATAAACTGGATGATGCTTGATTTCATGGCAGTCTTTGACAGCAACTTCCTTAAGCGCTATTGTAATTTCAGCCCCGATATAGTAAAATTGGTTGGGGAAAACTCGAAAAATGGTATAAAAACCCATATTCGATATGCTAATGACGAGACATAATGATATTCATCGCGGCCAAAAATATAAAGGCCGCGTTATGTAAACATTTTTGATAAGGAGTGGGAAAGATGAACAAAAAAACATTGGAAGACCTTCAGTTGTCCGGCAAGAAAGTGCTGGTAAGGGTTGACTTCAATGTGCCTTTGGACAAAGAACGCAATATTACCGATGATACCCGAATCAGGGCTGCATTGCCCACCATTCGTTACCTGCTGGATCAGAATGCCAAAGTTATACTCATGTCCCATCTGGGCCGTCCCAAGGGAACCGGCTTTGAAGCAGACTTCAGCATGGCACCGGTTGCAAAACGCCTGGGGGAATTGCTGAACATGGATATTAAAGCAGCGGAAGATGTCATTGGAGACAGCGCCAAAGCACTGGTAGAGAATATTAGAGAGGGAGAAGTTGTACTCCTGGAAAATCTTCGATTCCATAAGGCTGAGACCAAAAATGATCCGGAGTTTGCCAAGGCTCTGGCTGAGTTTGGAGAAGTTTACATAAATGATGCATTTGGCACAGCTCATCGTGCTCATGCTTCCACAGAGGGAGTAGCCCATTATCTGCCTGCTGCAGCCGGTTATTTGTTAAAGAAGGAACTGGAAATACTGGGCAAGGCATTGGATAATCCGGATCGCCCCTTTGTCGCTATTCTGGGCGGCGCTAAGGTTTCTGATAAAATTGGGGTTATCCGCAATCTTATCAATAAAGTGGATACTTTGATTATCGGAGGAGGCATGGCTTACACCTTCTTCAAGGCAAAGGGCTATGAAATAGGAAATTCTCTGCTGGAAGAAGATAAGGTTGAGCTGGCTGCCGAGTTAATGAAACAGGCTGAAGAAAAAGGCGTTAAGCTGCTTCTGCCGGTGGACACTGTTGTGGCAAAAGAATTCAGTGCAGATGCAGAGCATAAAACCGTACCCAGCAACCAGATACCTGCCGATTGGCAAGGCCTGGATATCGGACCGGAAGCCAGGAAACATTTTGGTGAGACAATTGTAAATGCAAGACTGGTCGTATGGAACGGGCCCATGGGTGTATTTGAAATGCCCGCTTTTGCAGAAGGAACTAAGGCAATTGCTGATTATATGAGCAGGTGCAGTGGTATAACTATAATAGGCGGCGGCGATTCTGCAGCTGCAGTGGAACAGCTGGGGTATGCAGACAAGATGACCCATATTTCCACCGGAGGCGGTGCCTCTCTGGAATTTCTTGAGGGAATCGAACTGCCTGGTGTTAAAGCACTGAACGACAAGTAAACAGAAGCAGACTGCAGATAAAGGAGATGGAAAATGAGAAGACCAATTATAGCTGGAAACTGGAAAATGAATAAAACGCCCGAGGAAGCCGCTGTTATGGTAAGAGAACTGGCTCCTTTGGTCAGGGATACAGATGTTGAAGTTGTAATCTGTGCTCCCTTTACCTCTTTACTGGCGGTAAAGGAAGCCGCAGCCGGGACCAATATCAGGCTGGGAGCCCAAAACATGCACTGGGAGGAAAAAGGCGCTTATACCGGCGAAATTTCCCCTGTCATGCTTAATGCACTTGGTGTTGAATATGTCATTATCGGCCACTCTGAGCGCAGGGAATATTTTGCTGAAAGCGATGAAACCGTTAACAAGAAGGTTCATTCAGCTATTGCCCACGGCCTTATTCCTATAATATGCGTAGGGGAGACCCTGGAGCAGAGGGAACAGGGAATCACCCGCACATTGGTAGAAGGCCAGACAAAAGCAGCTTTCAGGGGCTTAACGGCTGAAAACGCAAAAATCTGTGTTATTGCTTATGAACCTATATGGGCCATTGGTACCGGAAAAACCGCAACCAGTGAAGATGCCAATGAAGTAATAGGGTATATTCGCGGCACAGTTGCCGACATGTTTGGCCAGGAAACAGCAGATGCAATCCGTATACAATACGGCGGCAGCATGAAACCGGGGAATGCAGCAGAGCTGATGTCCATGCCGGAAATTGACGGTGGTCTGGTAGGCGGTGCCAGCCTGACAGCACAGGATTTTTCCGGAATTGTAAACTACAAGGCATAACCGGCTTTATGCATATCAAGGAGGACTTATGACAAAACAATTAACAGCCCTGATCATCATGGATGGTTTCGGGCTAAGTAACAAGAAGGATGCCAATGCTGTAGAGATAGCAGAAACACCTAATTTTAACCGGCTTTGGGCATCCTATCCCCATGTGGCTATCAATGCCAGCGGCCTTGATGTCGGATTGCCGGAAGGTCAGATGGGAAACTCCGAGGTAGGCCATTTGAATATAGGCGCAGGGCGCATTGTCTACCAGGACTACACCAGAATCAGCAAGGCAATACAGGAAGGCAGCTTTTTTGAAAACAAGGCATTTCTGGATGTGATTGAACATGTGAAACTGCATAATACTAAGCTTCATTTAATGGGTTTGGTATCTGAAGGCGGTGTACACAGCCATATGGAACACTTGTATGCACTGGTCGATTTGGCCAGGCAGCAAGGCCTGTCCCAGGTATATATTCATGCCTTTATGGACGGCAGAGATGTGCCTCCCGCCAGCGGGAAAGCCACCCTGGAAGCATTGGACGCCAGACTTAAGCAGACTGGATTCGGCAGGGTAGCAACTGTATCAGGTCGCTACTATGCCATGGATCGTGATAAACGCTGGGACAGGGTAGAGAAGGCATACAATGCTCTTGTGCTGGGTGAAGGAGAAACAGCCGGCAGCTCAGTTGAGGCAATGGAGCAATCTTATAACTTAAGCGTTACTGATGAGTTTGTAAGACCTACGGTAATTATGGAGGATGGAAAACCTGTAGCGACCATCGGCAGTAATGACGGAATAATCTTTTTCAACTTCCGGCCTGATCGGGCCCGTGAGCTGACAAGAAGCTTTATCGAGCCTTCCTTTGCCGAGTTTGAGCGGAAGAAGGGCTGGTTTCCGGTAAAGTTTGTTTCCATGACTCAATATGATGAAACATTTGAGAATCTGGTTATGGCCTATGAACCTCTGAGCCTGAATAATACATTCGGGGAGTATATAAGCAGCAAGGGAAAAACTCAGCTTCGAATTGCTGAAACGGAGAAATATGCCCATGTCACCTTTTTCTTCAACGGTGGTGTGGAGGTACCCAACCCCGGGGAGGAAAGGATACTGATTCCCTCACCAAAGGTTCCCACCTATGATCAGCAGCCGGAAATGAGCGCACCTGAGGTGGCGGATGAGGCAGTAAGACGTATAGAATCCGGCAAATACGATGTAATGATTCTGAACTTTGCCAATTGCGACATGGTGGGGCATACCGGTAATCTGGATGCAGCAGTAAAAGCGGTTGAGACGGTGGATTCCTGCCTGGATAAGGTAGTGGATGCCATTCTAAAAGCAGGCGGAACTGCGCTTATTACGGCGGATCACGGCAATGCCGAGCAAATGTTGGATTATGATACAGGAGAGCCCCATACCGCACATACTTCAAACATTGTACCCTTTATACTGGTGAATAACAGTTTGAAGCATGCACAGCTGAGAGAGGGAGGCCGTCTGGCTGATATTGCACCCACTTTACTGGATCTGATGGAACTTGACAAACCAGAGGAAATGACAGGCGAAAGTCTGATATTAAGCAGGTAAATCCCTGACTTGACAATTGAAAGGAGAAAATACATATGATGACTATTGTTGATGTTTTCGCAAGAGAGATACTGGATTCCAGAGGCAATCCAACCGTTGAAGTTGAGGTTTATCTGGAAGGCGGTGCCATGGGGCGTGCTGCAGTGCCCTCCGGTGCATCTACCGGTGCATTTGAAGCCGTTGAGCTTAGGGACGGAGAAAAAGACCGTTATTTGGGCAAAGGCGTTCAAAATGCAGTTGACAATGTAAACAATATAATTGCTGAAGAGATCATCGGAATGAACGCCCTTGATCAGGTCGGTATCGACGAATTGATGATCGAACTGGATGGAACCCATAACAAATCCAAACTGGGAGCTAATGCGATCCTGGGTGTTTCAATGGCAGTAGCCAAGGCTGCAGCAGAACAATTGGGCCTGCCTCTGTATCAGTACATCGGCGGTATCAATGCCAAGGTTCTTCCCGTTCCCATGATGAACATACTCAACGGCGGTGAACATGCCGACAATACCGTGGATATTCAGGAATTCATGATTATGCCCGTAGGTGCCGGAAGTTTCAGGGAAGCTTTGAGAATGTGTGCTGAAATCTTCCATAATCTGAAGTCAGTTCTGAAGCAAAAAGGTTACAGCACTGCTGTAGGCGATGAAGGCGGTTTTGCTCCTGATCTGAAGACCAATGAGGAAGCTATCGAAGTTATTCTGGAAGCAGTGGAAAAGGCAGGCTACAAGCCAGGTGATGATATTCGCATCGCTATTGATGCAGCTGCTACTGAGCTGTATAAAGAAGACGGCAGATATCATTTCCCCGGTGAAGGCGTAGTTCGTACACCGGAAGAACTGGTGGATTATTATGTGGGACTGGTCGACAAGTACCCCATAATCTCCCTGGAAGATGGACTGGCTGAAGAAGACTGGGAGGGCTGGAAACTACTGACCGAAAAACTGGGCAGCCGGATTCAGCTTGTTGGTGATGACCTCTTTGTTACTAATACGGAAAGGCTGGCAAAGGGTATTCAAACCGAGACAGCCAACTCAATCCTGATTAAGGTTAATCAGATTGGTACTTTGACAGAGACTCTGGATGCAATTAGAATGGCTGAGCGTGCCGGATACACTTCCGTTGTATCTCATCGCTCCGGCGAGACGGAAGATACAACTATCGCTGACCTGGTTGTGGCAGTGAATGCCGGACAGATTAAAACCGGTGCTCCTTCCAGAACTGACCGTGTTGCCAAGTACAACCAGCTGCTCCGAATCGAGGAGGAACTGGGCGATTTGGCACAGTATCCGGGTCTGAATGCATGGTTTAATCTGAAGAATAAATAATCTTTCTTCTTGCTTTCCCTTGTCCTGCATGTTAAAATACATGTGTTGAGTACATAAGGAGGGATAGGGATGGGACCGCTCAGGGTAATTATGACGATTGTCCTTGTGATTGCGGAATTGTTTTTAATAGCTGTTGTACTGTTACAATCAGGTAAGAGCGCAGGCTTATCCGGCAGTATAGCAGGCGGGGCTGAAACATTTTTCGGTAAGCATAAGGCAAAGAGTTATGAGGGTAAGCTGCAGTTCCTTACAAAAGTTGCTGCTCTTGCATTCATCATCATTGCTGTTTTGCTGGCCTTGTTACAATAGTAGAAATATAATGCGGCAGTGGGGTTTCCTACTGCCGTATTTTTTTTATACCGCAATACAGATAAATTGGAGGAAAGAATATGATTAAAAGTGAAAACCAGACTAATCAGCTGTTGCAGCAAAAGATAACTGATTTACTGTCGCATAAGGATGTAATACCATTATTTGCGGAACAGATAATAGATGTACTGGAGATGTCCGAAGATGAAGAGAATTCCCTGCAGGAAATCCTGAACCAAATGGTTCGGACGGGTAAACTGGTACAGACCAAGAAAAAGAAATATGCTCTGCCTGAGGATCTTGGCTTTCTTACCGGAAGGCTGCAAGGCAATGCCAGAGGTTTTGGTTTCTTTATCTCAGACAAGGATGAGGATGATGTTTTTATTTCAGCTGAAAACCTTAACGGTGCCATGCACAATGACAGGATAATGATTCGTCTGCTGGGAAGTAAAGGACCATCCAGGGAAGGGGAAGTTGTTCGGATTCTGGAACGGGCTAACAAAATAGTGGTGGGTACCTTTGAGAAGGAGAAAAGCTTCGGTTTTGTGGTTCCCGATGATAAAAGAATTTACCAGGATATTTTCATCCCCAGGGATGAAATCAAAGACGTAAAAAATGGCTATAAAGTTGTGGTAGAGATGGTAAGCTGGCCGCAAAAACGCCGGAATCCCGAGGGGAGGATCGTTGAAGTGCTGGGTCATAAGGATGACGTGGGTACAGATATTCTGTCCATCATACGTCAATATGATCTACCCGAAGAATTTCCGGAAGAAGTAGAACAGGCTGCAAGAAGTATTCCACAAACCATAGCTGAAGAGGAAATCAAGAGGCGGAAGGATCTTCGCCATCTCAGGATCATAACCATGGATGGCGCGGACGCAAAGGATCTGGACGATGCTATTTCAATTACAAGGAAGGAAAACGGCAATTTCCTGTTAGGGGTTCATATAGCAGATGTCAGCCATTATGTAAAAGAAAACGGAATAATAGACAAGGAAGCTTATACAAGGGGCACAAGCGTATATCTGGTAGACAGGGTTATTCCCATGCTGCCGAAAGAAATATCCAATGGTATTTGCAGTTTGAATCCAAATGAGGACAGGCTGGCTTTCTCCGTCTGTATGGAAATTGACAAAGCTGGGAAAGTGGTCAGCCATGAAATTCTGGAAAGTGTGATTCGTTCCAGCCAGCGTATGATTTACGAGGATGTAACTAAAATTTTGGAGGAAGATGATCCGGAACTGACAGAGCGTTACAGCAGTTATATTGAGGACCTGCGCAATATGGAGACACTGGCCGGTATACTCAGAGAGAAAAGAATGCGCAGAGGAAGTCTTGACTTTGATTTGGATGAAACCAATATAATTCTGGATCTCAAGGGTAAGCCGATTGATGTGAAGCCTTATGAACGCGGAATTTCAAATCGGATTATTGAGGAGTTCATGCTGGTGTGCAATGAAACGGTAGCTGAGTTTATGTCCTGGAATGAAATGCCTTTTGTATATCGGATTCACGAGAAACCTGCCGTAGAAAAGCTTCTTGAATTTAACGAGTTCATACACAATTTCGGCTATCATCTGAAGGGAATCGGCGGTGAAATACATCCCAAATCCCTGCAGAATCTGCTGGAAAAAATAAAAGGCAGCAGAGAAGAGAGCATAATCAGTACTGTCATGCTTCGTTCCTTGCAGAAAGCCAGATACAGCAATGAAAACTCAGGGCATTTTGGGCTGGCGGCCAAATACTATACTCATTTTACTGCACCTATCCGGCGCTATCCCGATCTGGTTATCCATCGTATAATAAAGGATTTTTTAAACGGTGCTATGAGCAAGGGTAGAATAAAGTATCTGGAGAAGGTGCTGCCGGGCTTGTCGGAACACTGCTCTCAAAGAGAAAAACTGGCCGATGAAGTAGAGCGGGAGACGGATAATCTCAAGAAAGCAGAATATATGCTGGACAAAATTGGAATGGAATTCGAGGGCATTATTTCCGGAGTAACTTATTTCGGCATCTTTGTAGCCTTGGCTAACACAGTGGAAGGCTTGGTTCGTATGACTGCTCTTGATGACGATTATTATGTGTATAACGAAAAACACTACTGTCTGATTGGTGAACGTACCAGAAAGGTGTATCGTCTGGGAGACACAATCAGGGTCAAAGTGGCCAGCGTTGATATCCCATCAAGGAATATAGATTTCATATTAGCCTAAGGAGTATTGTCAGATAAAGCAGCGACACAGTTTCATAGATGAAGCATGAAAATGTAAAGTGCGCCAAATAAGCCTTTGATCCGTAGACAAAATATATTTTTTCTTAAAATAACGCTGGACAGTTGGAAAGGCAAATGATATGATAATATCGGAAAGGTGG
>DUOA01000157.1 GCA_012839095.1 Clostridiales bacterium | reverse complement strand
GGGTATCCTTGGAGGAACAAAGAACCGACACTACACTCTTTATGAGTAATATCAAGAAGTCAGGAAGAATATCTCTGGCATACGATGTCCTGGTACAGGCTGTAAAAGCTATTCCAGAGGAAAAAAGGACCGATACCCTCAGCAAGATTTTGGAACCGGACTTCAAAACGGATGTCCTTTTCAAAACCAGGAAACAGGATGGGGATAGCAAACTGACCCAACTATTAAGCTTATGCAGTGAAGCACTTCAAGTATTGGAAGAGCAGCCGGATATGCAGGATTCAGAAGTAGCCCGGGTAACAAGAAGATTTCTAGCGGAACAGTCCACACTCGAGGAGCAAAGCGGAAAGCTTGTTCCCAAACCGAACAAGGAAATATCCCCAAACTCTCTCCAATCTGCATATGATAAAGACGCTACCTTCCGGAAGAAGGGAACGGTAAGCCAAAGCGGTTATGTCCTTGAAATATCCGAAACTTGTGGCAAAGAGAATGACGTCCAGTTTATTACAGACTATGCGGTTGAACCAAATACAGTCAGCGATGTAGAAATTCTAACAGGCCGGATGGAAGAGATCCGTAAGAACACAAACTGCACTGACATGTACGTTGATGGCGGTTTTCATTCGGAAGATGTTTATGAAGCAGCAGAGAAGGCCGGAGTAGAAATTCACTTGACCAACATGAGTGGAACACAGCCCAATAAGAAGTTACCCGTAACAGAATTTGAAATAGATCTTAAAACCAACATTATCATCAGGTGCCCTAAAGGTTATGTTCCTACACAAGCTGGAGTTAGTAATAGTCAGACATCTGCTCACTTTCCTCATGAAGCCTGTGCCGGCTGTGAATTCCGCAATCAATGCTACAGCACCATGCAAAAAAAGGATTGTGTTGTACGCATTAACCTAAAAGCGATAAAAGTAAGCCAACAACGTGAAACAATGAAGGCTGATAGGAAAGAAAACACCAGCAAAAGGGCAGGTATAGAAGGTACCAATTCCGCACTGAAACGTAAGGGACAGGATAAGCTGAATGTCCGCGGTTTAGTTAAAAGCACTATGGTTTCCGGTATGAAGGTAACGGCACAAAACATCAGCCGGTTTATCAGATTTATGAAGGGGGGATACAAGCCAAAGGCAAAAAATATGCCGCTGCAAGGGGATGCTGTGCCCAATTTTAATTAAATAGGGCAAAAGGCCAAGGTAATGGGCCATATATGGGAGAATATAGGCCGAAAAACTCATATTTCACCCGAAAATTTAATAAATTACCTGTAAATGGATTTTGAATGAAGTTTTCAAGGTTCAATTAAGGTCAATTATTTTTTATTTGCGGTGGAATCATGGAAATGATTATTAAGGAAATCCAATCTATACAATACACTTATGTTGCTTAGTCATTTCCTTGCTTTGTCAGCAGCACCAGCAATCCTTCTGGCTTCTTCCTTATCCTTATACATTTCTTCTACGGTTTTGGTCTTAAGACGGGCTGCCCCTTCCACCTCAGGCCTGATTCTCAGATCCCCTGAGGCAATTCGTGCCTTGGCTGCAGCAATAGCTTTGCTGTATTGAGGCAGCCACTGTTCCTGAGCAACCAGCATTTCATCCACCAGATCCCAGATTTCCGGAGGATTGCACACAGCACCCACCAAAGGATCCATCATCATTGCCTGCCTGAGGAGCATGTCATCACCTTTTATGGCAGCTTCCACTGCCAGGCGCTGTACTGAAATACTGGCGTTGCATACAGCAGCGCAGCCCAGGGGCAAATCTCCGACTTTGGGAATATTTATCCCGTTATAATCCACATAGCCCGGAACTTCGACTATGGCGTCGTCCGGCAGGTTGGTAATGGTACCCTTATTGACAACATTGAAATGGCCTCTGTACAGTCTGCCGGTTTCCAGACCTTCAATTATATAGGAACCATGCTCTTCACTGCGTTTTTCCTGAACATATTCCATGGGCGGCTCTTTCAGCCAATTGGGGAAATCAGTTTCAAACCAGTTACGTCCTTCGGTACAAACTCTCAAATAACCGCCGGTTTCACCATGAATCCATTCACTTAGATCAATCCAGTCTTTGATTTCGTCCAACCGCTTGCGATACCAGGGCACGTATTCACTTAAGTGACCGTTGGACTCGGTGCTGTAATAGCCAAAGCGGCGCAGCATATCAATTCGTACCTTTTCAGTCCGGCTGTATACGGGATGATTTTCAAAAGCCTCCAGCAGCTTTCCTGTCATGTCTTCACCTTTATGCTTAACGCTGATGTACCAGGTTTGATGGTTTATGCCGGCACAGATAATATCCACCTCATCCTTCTTCAAACCCAAAACATCTGCGATTTGGTGATGACCACCCTGAACCCCGTGACATAAACCAATAGTATTTACCTTTCCATAGTGATTGCATGCCCAGGTTATCATTGCGTTTGGATTTGCATAGTTCAGATGAAGCACATCCGGTGCTGCAACTTCCCGGATATCCCTGCAGAAGTCCATCATCGCAGCGATACCCCTTTGACCGTACATAATGCCGCCTGCACACAATGTATCCCCGACACATTGGTCTATTCCATATTTAAGCGGGATATCAATATCCAGCGTAAATGCGTCCAATCCGCCGATACGGACAACGCTTATAACATATTTAGCCCCTTCAAGAGCTTTCCGCCGATCAGTGGTTGCTTCTATTTTAATATTGAGCCCATTTTCTTCTATATCCCGCTGACACAACTGCCTTACCATATCCAGGTTACGCGCATTAATGTCAGTAAAGGCTATTTGAACGTTATGAAATTCGGGTACGGTAAGAATATCCCTTAAGAGTCCTCTGGTAAATCCAATGCTTCCTGCACCTATAAAAGTAATTTTAAACGACATGCTTTACCTCCTCCACTTTATTAAGTAAACTATCCTAACACATGTCCTGAAGAATGCTTCTAAATATACTAACCAAATTATTGTCCCAATGGTGAGCTTTGCTGTTTTACTTTATTTAAAGCTCATATAAAACTCAAACTGATGTTTTCC
>DUOA01000156.1 GCA_012839095.1 Clostridiales bacterium | reverse complement strand
TGCGGCCTTGACAGACGGACCTCAGGGTGAAAAGGCATTGGCCTTTAACGGAGTTGACAACTATATAAATATCGGCACCGTGTTCCAGCCAAAAAATGCTTATACCATGATGGCCTGGGTGAAACAGACACCTAATCCTCCGGACTGGCAGGCGATAGTCAATCGAGGCAATAGCTGGCTAACTGCAAATACTTTTGGGTTTAAAGTAAAAGGTTCTCAGATTTATCATGGACTGGCAGTGGGAAGTTCCAATTCCACGTTTAAAGAAGTTAGTAAATCGAATGTGGTTGTACCCGGTGAATGGAATCATATTGCCCTAACTCGTCAGGGTGAAACAGTAAAGTTCTATGTGGATGGGGAGCTGGTGCATACAGCGGCGGTTCCCGGCCAGGATTTTGCAGAAACCGATTTCCCCATGTATATCGGCATTGATTGCGACAGAAACGGCATACCTTACAGTGTCCATGCATTCAAAGGCGCATTGGATGATGTGCGTCTGTATGATAGAGCACTGCCTGTTGAAGAGATTAAAGCCGCTTATAATGAAATCATTCCGACCTTGTTAAGCGAAATTCTAGCGAAACTGGAGTCAGCTAGGCAAATAGCCGGTTTTTTGTTTACAGATGAAAGCTATGCTGCCTTGAAACTATTGCTGGAGGAGCTGGACGGGGTTGATCTTGCAGCTCTGGAGATCTCAGAATTAACTGATATAAGCAATAAACTGACAAGCAGTATTGACGGACTCGTGCTGAAAAATGAACATCATGGGCTGACAGCTTACTACAATATGAATGAGAAAGAGGGAGAAAGAGTATTTAACGGGCTTCCGGGTGCCTATGCCACATTTGTAAACGGTGATTATTTACGAATCGGAACTCCCTTTGGAAAAGGTTTATATATGAATGAAAACAGAGAAAGCCATCTTCTGGTGCCCGGCCCATTGCCAGGGAAGCAGGATGATTTCACCATAGATTTCTGGATAAAATCACAGCTTATCTCGGATGAAGACCTTGAGGCAGCAGGCAAGCAGGTATTGCTTTCCAACAGTGAAAATACCCTGGTACTCTCCCTGCAGGACAACATGCCGATACTGGAAATCAGTAACGGTACAGTCGGCAAAACTATTGCTTCGGGCATTGAGATTGCTTTTGAGACTGTCACGGGCGGGGAAGTACGGCAGGCCTGGAATCATATAGTGGTCAGGAAAGAAGAGGACACCTTCAGCCTGTATCTAAACGGTGAAGCTGCAGGCTCTGATGAGCTGGAGAACGTAGAACTGGGGGATATGCTGACTTTAGGAGCTCAGCTGGGAGGTGAAGGTTCCATACAGCATCAGTATAACGGTCTTGTGGATGAATTATATATTTATGACAAGGCCCTATCTGATGAGCGGATTATGGAAAAGTACGAGAGTATTCCCTTCCGCAAGTCTGAGGTTACTAATATAGCCTATAACAAGACCTTGTTCAGCGATCCGATGGATGACGCTTATAGGCTTAACGATGGCAAAGTGCTGGATATGGCCATGAAAGATACGCCTTGGTCAGCACGCGGAAGCGGCTTAATCAGTGATAAAGGATTAAAATATGGAATTGATCTGGGTGCCGTGTATGAAATAAATGCATTGTCAATAACCCATTTTTACAGAAACTACAAGAATCCACAGCTGCGCCGTTTCCGTGACGTGGTTATTCAGATATCCCCTTATTCAGATTTCAGCAATCATGTAACCACCGTACTGAACACTGATACCGGAAACAGATTTGAGCAGGGTATTGGAACGGATCCTACTTTCTATTCCTTCGTACTTGGCTATGATATCATGCTGGAAGAACCCGTACTGGGAAGATACGTTCGGTTAATCAACAGCGGTTTTTATAACCATGATGGTGCATACAGTGCTTATTCGAATGTAGTTGAATTGGAGGTATATGGAATCGAACCTTCGCAATTGCCCGAAGTTGACAAGAGTGAATTGGAAAGCTTAATCAGCCATGCAGGCGAATATGATGAGAACCAGTATACACCTGAGAGCTGGTCGGCGTTCATGGCAGCCCTGTCTGCAGCGGAAGAGGTACTGGCAGATGAAGAAGCAAGTCAGGAAGAAGTTGATAATGCTTTAGAAGCCCTTAAATCGGCAATAGAAGGTTTAATGGAGATTGAAACCAGGGAACCTGAGGAACCTGAAATGCCCGAAGAACCCGAGGAGCCTAAGGAACCGGGTGGCAAGGATAAGGAATCTCCCAAGACAGGGGATAAAGGAAGGTACTTGTGGATATATGCTGTTAATCTGCTGCTGACTGCCCTGTTCATAGTATTCTATGCCTTGCAAAAGAAAAGGAGAGCAGCATAACTGTATCGCCTATTACGTAAAAAATAGGAAAGGGGTCAATTTTATGAAAAAGACTTTCTCCGGGCTTAAGAAATTTGCAGCTTGTCTCTGCAGCCTGTTATTGGTGCTGCAAATGAGCGTAAATTTTACATTTGCTGCAACTTCTGTATCTTTG
>DUOA01000155.1 GCA_012839095.1 Clostridiales bacterium | reverse complement strand
TGTCCATGCTATCACTCCACTCTGATTGAAAAACTTTACAAACTTTTTCAAGTTTTTCAACTTGTTTGTTGTGATTGTACTATAATATACTTATACATTCCATGTACCGGTCTATTTGACGCTTACCTTTGTAAGTGACTTTTCTTAATTTGAATCTTTAGCTCAGAAATCGTCTTCTTAATACTCCGGGAGCAGGCAAGGCCTTAACTGCCCACAGGCAGAACATGAACAGGAGGAAGCCGGTTAAGGCTGAAATTATAAGACTCAGCAATACAGGTGCCTGAATTACCGTCAGTGCTTTATAGACAGCGGCAGTTGTAAACCCCATAAGCAGGGCTGCAAAGCCCGGCTTTAATATCCAGTCGGCAAGCTTAAAGGACATCCGAGTGGCTTTAAGTACAGCGGTCATGTTGGCAGCAGAAACCACCATGCTGGCAGCAGTAAAGCCGATTATTACTCCCCAGATGCGGATGGCAGGGTTAGCAAGAAGAAAATAGGTACAAAGCAGCTGTATGGTGCTGCCTGCCATAAAGTGCATTGCTGCTCTTACCTGCCTGCCCAGTCCGTTCAAAATACCGCTGCAGGTATGCTGCAGGGCAAGAAAGAGCAGGGACCAGGAGGCGGGGATAAGAAATGTACCTGCCAGGGGCTGCTTATACAGGAGGGTGCCTATGGGTCTGCCAAGGGAGGTCAGCAGTGCAATGGAGGGGAAGGCAATGTAACAGGTAAGCCGGATAGCCTTGTCTGTTTTGTTCTGTATATCTTTCCACCTTTTCATGGCCAGGCTTTCTGACAGATTGGGAATGATGACAACTGTCAGGGCATTGGTGATGGTAAAGGGCAGAAACATCAGGGGCATTACCATGCCGAAGAGAATACCGAAAAGGCCCACAGCTTCATCCCTCAGCATGCCGCTGGCAACAAGTCTTTGCGGTATCAGGACTGAATTGGCTGCAGACATGAGAGAATTAATCAGCCTGGTTGAGGTTATGGGCAGAGCTATTGCCGCAATGGCAGCTGCCGTCTCTCTCAGACTGCCTGCAGTATGCAGGCAGTCTGCAAGGGAGCTGCGGGCAGCCTGATACTTAATGAGCAGTTCTTTTTTGAACCTGTAGTATCGGGTATGAAGAAATAACAGGCTGGATAGTTCCCCAATTACGGTTCCCAGCATGACCAGCATGGCAGCCAGTGAATAATTATCCCCCGGCGCCAACCAGAAAATCAGACTGACAGAAACTGTCATCCGCATCAATTGTTCGATAATTTCCGCCAGCGCAGGAGGATGAATATGCTTTCCGCCGTAGAAAAAGCCTTTCAGAGTTGCCCCAAGCCCGATTAGGATAACATTGGGAAACAGTATGAAAAGAGCTCCCTTTGTTCTCATATCTTTTATGACTGATCCTGCAATGAAATTCAGATTGAAAAGTCCTGCCAGTGTCAGTGCTGTGGAAACAGCAGTAACCATTAATAGAGCCGTGGTTATTATTCTGCGCATCCCCGGTATATCCTGTCTGACATTTTTCTCAGATATCAGGCGGGAAACAGCAATGGGAATACCGGCAACAGTCAGGGTAATTGCAATCTGAAAGACGGGATATACCAGCTGAACCAATCCCATGCCCTGAGGACCGATCATTCTGCTTAATATTACCCGGTAAACAAAGCCCAGCAGGCGGACAGTGAAATTGGCCAGTGACAGGATCATGGTTCCATACAGCAGTGATTTGGTGTTTATTTTCAAGAAAACCGCCTCCGAAACCGGTGGAAATGGATTGCTATTTACAGTCTATTCCCACAGACAGGCTGTTAGAAGCGGTTTTTTGTTTGCAGGCTCAGGCAGTAACCATGGTGCCTATTCCTACATCAGTAAAGATTTCCAGCAGGATGGGGTGGGGGATGGTGCCGTTTAGGATATGGGTGCGGTTAACACCTTTTTCAATTGCTTTGATGCAGCCATTAACTTTGGGTATCATGCCGCCGCTTATGATGCCCTTTTTCATTAAGTCACGGACTTCCCCGGCTGAAATGGAGGAGATGAGGGAGTCAGGGTTATCCGGCTCCCTGCGGATGCCGTCAATGTCGGTAAGGAATATCAGCTTTTCAGCCTTCATGGCTGCCGCAATTTCACCGGCGGCAGTATCCGCATTTATATTGTAGGTAATACCGTTTTTGTCCGTTCCGATGGGCGCTACAACCGGTATGTATTCATCGGCAGCCAGAAGCTCCAGCGTTTTGCTGTTGACATAGGTAATGCTGCCGACCAGACCCAGATCAACACCGTCCAGGGGCTGCATTTTTTCCACCTGGAGCAGGCCGCCGTCCATGCCGCAAAGGCCGATGGCCTTTCCTCCCAGACTGTTGAGCCGGCCGACAATATCCTTGTTGATTTTGCCTGTCAGCACCATCTGCACCACCTCCATGGCAGCCTGGTCTGTTATTCGGAGCCCATTGTGGAACCGGCTTTCGAGTCCCATGATGTCAAGCAGCCGGTTGATCTCCGGACCGCCTCCGTGCACAACAATTGGGTTTACCCCTACATATTTAAGCAGAATGATATCCTGCATGATGGTCTGTACCTGTCCGGACCCGATCATGGCATTTCCGCCGTATTTTATAACTACGGTTTTTCCGTTCAGCTTCTGTATATAAGGTAATGCTTCGATCAGTATGTTTGCCTTGCTGACCAGCTTATCCATCCCATATCAGCTCCTTCCTGCATTTTTCATAATTATACATTACAATTAATAAATATACAATAATAATTTTCTGAAGCTGGACATATTATTTTATAGGAGCATAAAGAAGTGGAATTTATTACCAGATTTGCCTTATTCAAGTATAACTTCTATGCACTGTTTGAAAAACTTGTCGAGCATTTTTGTTAATAATAGCTATAGCTATATTTTGCTTGTACCGCTATAATTAGAATTGTATTAACGGTTATCCCAAATACATTAAGTTTTGCATCAGCAGGTGCAAAAATCATTTTATGGAGGGGTTTTAATGGCAAGTGTTACGCTAAAAGGCATGTACAAAGTATATGAAGGCGGTGTTACTGCTGTCAGTGACTTCAACCTGGACATTGAAGATAAAGAATTCATCGTATTGGTAGGGCCTTCCGGCTGCGGAAAATCAACTACCCTGAGAATGGTTGCAGGTCTGGAGGAAATTACCGAGGGCGAACTCTATATTGGCGACAAGCTGATGAATGATGTCGCTCCCAAGGACAGGGACATCGCTATGGTTTTCCAGAACTACGCGCTCTATCCCCATATGACAGTTTATGACAACATGGCATTCGGCCTGAAACTGAGGAAGACACCAAAAGCAGAAATAGATCGCCGCGTAAAGGAAGCAGCCAAAATCCTCGACATTGAACACTTACTCAACAGAAAGCCGAAAGCATTGTCCGGCGGTCAGAGGCAGAGGGTTGCGCTTGGACGTGCTATCGTTCGTGAGCCCAAAGTGTTCCTGATGGACGAACCGCTGTCCAACCTGGATGCAAAACTCAGAGTTCAGATGAGAACCGAGATCACCAAGCTTCATAACAGGCTGCAGACAACATTTATCTATGTTACACACGACCAGACCGAAGCTATGACAATGGGTACCCGTATTGTTGTTATGAAGGACGGTTTCATCCAGCAGGTAGATTCTCCCCAGAATCTGTACGACTATCCGGTTAACCTGTTTGTAGCCGGCTTTATCGGAAGCCCGCAGATGAACTTCATCCCGGTTACCCTTGTACAGGAAGGCGGCGATGTATTTGCCGTATTTGAGGACAGCAGGGTTAAGATTCCGGAAGGCAAAATTAAAAAGCTGAAGGATCCTTCCTATATCGGCAAGGAAGTAATTATGGGCGTTCGTCCGGAAGACCTTCACGACGAGGAGATCTTCCTGCAGAGTGCAGTAGACAGCACCGTCAAGGCCTACGTAGAAGTAGTGGAGCTGATGGGTTCAGAAACTTACCTCTATCTGAATGTAGATGGCAACAATATTACTGCCAGGGTTGACCCAAGATCCACGGCCAGAACCGGTGACACCATCAAGATTGCAATGGATCCCAACAGGCTGCACTTCTTTGACAAAGAAACCGAAGAATCACTGTTGGTTCGATAAATATTTCTTACATTAAGAAGGATTTTTGTCAGCAAGGCAGAAATATTAGTCCTATGGGATAATATTTCTGCTTTTTGTTTTGATTTTTTTAAGATGGATGATTTTTCTTCTATTAAAGGAAGAATATATTCTGTATACTAAAAAGAGTAGGTGATCATATGCTGATGGAAAAAAGAATGCAAAAAATTCTGGATAATATGGTAAAGAGCATCCAGGTAGAGACGGATATCCTGGATTCCAACGGGATGATTGTGGCCAGCAGCGACAAATCCCGAATTGGCGGAATAAGTCCCATAGTCAGAAGCTTTTCAGGGGAAGATGAAAAAGCCATTTTTATTGACAGCAATCGGACCTATATGAAATTCGTTGCTGACAAGACCATGACCTATTTCCTGTCCATGGAAGGCACCAATCGGGTCATCCGTAATTACTGCCTCTTGCTGGTTTCCCTGATGGAGGCCAAACTGAAGAATTCCCTTCAGAAGCTGGACAAGGAGGAAGTGATGCGCCGCATCCTTCTCAATCAGCTGGAAGAGTTGGAACTGCAGGAGCTGGTTCGTGATTACAAGTTTGATCTGGGGATGTTCCGCTGCGTCTATATAATAAGGACCAGGGGTATGGAAGCCGATACCATATATAAAATGCTGCTGAAGGCTTTCCCGAGAAACCAGGGGGATACTCTGGTCATGGTTGACGGCATGACTGTTTCACTTGTCAAGGCTGTAACCCGGGAAATGGAAGAAGATGATCTCTTGCAGCTGGCGGCAGCCATTGACGAAACCATTGAGAATGAAACTTCCATCAAAGCCTATATAGGCATCGGCGGTGTCAAGGAAAATCTTTTTCAGCTCAAGGATTCATATGATGAGGCCTCCAAGGCAATTGAAGTCGGAAGGATATACAACACCAGCAACCGGGTCTACATGTACAGCACCTTGCTGCTGGAGCGTTTTCTTTCCGAAGTTCCCCTGAATTTATGCGAAAGGTACAGCAAGGTTTTGTTCGTTAAGGAGTACAAAAAGCTTCTGACGGATGAGATGATCACCACAATAGAGAAGTTTTTTGAACACAGCCTGAACCTCAGTGAAACTGCACGGCAGCTGTTTATCCATCGAAACACCCTGGTTTACCGGCTGGACAAGATACAAAAGGTCATGGGGCTGGATCTGCGGAACTTTCATGATGCCGTAACTTTCAAAATAATGATGATGCTGATGGACAGGTATACTTGGGAGGTTTAACATGTGATACGTTTTGAAAATGTAACGATGGTATATGATAACGGCCATCGTGCATTGAACAATATAAATCTGACCATAGGAAACGGAGAGTTTGTATTTATAGTCGGGGAGAGCGGTGCCGGCAAATCCACCCTGATCAAGCTCTTGCTGAAGGAAATTGATCCCACTGCCGGCAGCATATTTGTAAAAGATATGGATATTACCAAAATGAAGCGGAAGGACATTCCCTACTACCGAAGAGGAATCGGTGTAGTATTTCAGGATTTCCGCCTGCTTCCCCATAAAACAGTTTATGAGAATGTTGCTTTTGCCATGGAGATCATGGAAGCTTCCAAAAAGGAGATCCGCCGTCAGGTACCGGCGGTTCTTAACATGGTGGGCCTTGCCCCCAAAGCCAACTCCTTTCCCGGCCAGCTGTCCGGCGGAGAACAGCAGAGAACTTCCCTGGCCAGGGCTCTGGTTAACAATCCTTCTATCCTGATTGCAGATGAGCCTACCGGTAACCTGGATACGGCAACTGCAGGTGAGATCATGAAGATCATCAATATGATCAACCACAGGGGGACCACAGTTCTGATGGCCACCCATGCAAGGGAAATCGTGGACTCCATGAAAAAAAGAGTAATTACCTTGCATAAGGGTGCCATGGTATCAGACAAGGAGAAGGGGGAGTATTTCGTTGAAGCTTAGGACCTGGAAACGCATGGCAAAGCAGGGCTTTCACAATGTGTTCAGAAACCGGATTATGTCCCTGGCTTCCGTCAGTGCCATTGCTGCCGCTCTTTTTGTGCTGGGGCTGGTCCTGATGGTGGTTATGAATATTAACAACATTGTTGCAAGCCTGGAATCCAAGGTGGAAGTTACCATATTTTTGAAGTCTGAAGCACAAAGGCTGGATATTCAGAGTCTGGAGAGGCAGATCAAAAGCTGGGAAGGGATCAGTGAACTGAGATTTGTTTCAAAGCAGGAAGCACTGAATACATGGAAGGAAGAGTGGGGCGATAAAAAATATCTCCTGGACGGTTATCATGCCGGCAACAATCCCTTGCCCGATTCATTCCACATCAAGCTGGAAAAACCTGAATATGTGGCCGATATTGTGGAAAAGGCCAATGCTTTCAAAATGGTGGAAAAGGTACAGTACAGCAAGGATGTGGTGGATTCCATATCCAGCATAGCATCCACTACCCGGATATTCGGCCTGATCATTGTTGCCGTTCTGATTGCCATGGCCATGATCATTATCCATAACACCATTCGTATATCCGTTTATTCCCGGCGCCGGGAAGTCAATATCATGAAGTACATCGGCGCTACTGACTGGTATATCCGCTGGCCTTTTTTGATGGAAGGCATGGTGCTTGGCCTGTTTGGAGCGGTGATTTCAGGCGGCCTGACAGCCGGTGTTTACTCCATGCTTGTAAGCCGCATGAGCGGTTCACCTGTTCAGAGCAACCTGCTGTCCCTGTTTCAGCTGCTGCCGCTGGAACGGGTCATGTATCCTGTCTCTGCTCTCTTTCTGCTGGTAGGAGTCATGGTTGGGACAACAGCCAGTCTGCTTTCAATAAGTAGGCATTTGAGGGTTTAACCCCTAAGCTCAGCCCGATTCTGGGCTCTTTTTCTTAGAAAACTTTTTTTGTATTAACTTTTGGTAGGTGCTATAATAAGTGATACAACCAGCAGATTTGGGAGGCATGTTATGATCAGCAAAAAAGCAGCCGTGTTCTGGGCAATTATGCTAATCCTGTGCACGGCATTTTTCTCATCCTTTATTACCCTTAAGATTAATGAATATATGATGATCAGTCAGGGTGATGTGATACAGGCCAGTGAATATATGGAACTGAAGGATTTTTATCGGAAGTTCAATCAGATCAAGGGCGTTATGCAGGAGGAATATCTGGAGGAACCGGAACTGAAAGCCCTTCTGGAGGGTGCTTTGAAAGGCATGGTTGCTTCCGTCGGAGATCCTTATACATATTATCTGACAGCCGATGAATACCGTGATTTTCTGGTAAGCGTTGAGGGTACCTATGCAGGTGTGGGGCTTTCTGTAACCATCAGCAATGACGACAATATGATAACCGTAGTAACAGCATTCAAGGGCAGTCCTGCCGCGGAAGCCGGCATTATATCAGGAGACAAGATCATTGCCGTAAATGGTGAAGATGTGGACGGCTCCATGCTGGACGAAGCGGTCAGCAAGATGCGGGGTGAACCGGGTACCAAGGTGACGGTTACCATCTATCGTGACGGAGACATGCAGGATTACACCATAGAAAGGGCAATTATTGATATTCCTGATATGGAATACAGGATGCTGGACGGTGAAGTGGGTTATCTCTGGCTCTACCGTTTTGATCAGGGTTCCGCTCAAAACTTTGTGGATGCCTTGAATGATCTGCATTCAAAAGGGATGAAAGGTCTGATTCTGGACCTTCGCAGCAATCCCGGCGGTCTTCTCAATGAATGCGTGACTATTGCAGACATGCTGCTGCCTGAAGGTCTGGTCCTCTACAGCGAGGACAAAGAAGGCAATCGCCTGGAATACCCGACAAATGAAGAGCATATCGACATTCCTCTGGTAGTTCTGGTAAATGAATTCAGTGCCAGTGCTTCCGAGGTATTATCAGGTGCCATTCAGGATCACGAGGTCGGCCTTGTCATAGGGGAGACCACCTTCGGCAAGGGACTGGTGCAGACAATCAGGGGTCCTTTCAAGGAAGGGGATGCAATAAAGCTTACAACTGCACAATACTTTACGCCCAACGGCCGGAATATTGACAAGGTTGGCGTGGTTCCGGATATCAGGGTGGAGGAACTTGATGAAGCCTATGAGTTCATAAGGGAAAATCCCAGTGAAGAGCTTCCCCTTGAGCTGGATGCTCCTCTTTCCAGGGGCTTGACTGAGGTGAAAAAACTTCTCAGGGAAGGCGAGTAGGCCGTGAAGGAGGGTTGAATCATGCCCGGATTCATTAAACTGTTGTTTACAGCTTTTGCCCAATCCATAACGAGCTTCCTTTATATTCTCATGATTATGATGGTATATCTGCAAATCAAGAATAGGACCCAACTGGAAGAAACCTGGTTGGGTTTTCTTCGCGATACCGTGCAAAACCGGCTTATGAGCGGAATGCTGTACGGTATGATTGCAGGATTGGCAGCCAGTGCCCTGATTGTAGCCGCAGGCATTCCCATTGATTTCAATACAATACTGATTATCTGGCCCCTGGCCTTGATCCTTACCCTGCTGAACATCCGATATCTTTGTTTTGCCTATGCCGGAGGCCTGCTGTCCCTGGTCAGCCTGATTTTTAAATGGCCGGACATAAATGTTTCTGCAGTAATAGCTTTTATCGGGATTCTGCATTTGACTGAAAGCATGCTTATCCTGCTGGACGGTCACCGGGATGCCCTGCCCGTTGTGATGGAGCATCAACGCTTCAAGCCCATTGGAGCCTTTGTCATGAGCAAGCTGTGGCCTGTCCCCCTCATCATTCTGACCACTCCCGGCGGCATCCTGCCTGCAGCGGCGGGGAGAGGCATTCCCATGCCGGCCTGGTGGCCTGTCTTCAGCCTGCAGAATCAGGGCGGACTAATCCTCTTTCCCATAGCAGTCATCCTGGAATACAGCGGTTTGGCCGTAACGGACGTTCCAAAAATGAGAACGCGGCTGGCAGGTACCCTGCTTGGCGCCTACAGCCTCTTAATGATAGGTGTGGCAGCCCTGTCCGTAAACAACTGGTGGCTGCAGCTTACAGGAGCTGCTTTAATGCCGCTGCTGCACGAGCTCATCTCCTACTGGACCAAAAGGGGTCAGCTTACAGGAAAGCCCGTTTTCGGTGCCCCCTGGAGAGGGCTTCGTGTACTGGATGTCCTTCCTGATAAGACGGGCAGCAGAATGGGCCTCATGCCCGGTGATATTATACTGAATGTAAACGGAAAGGGAGTCAACAGCCAGGAGATGCTCCAGGAAATCCTGAGCAGTTCTCCTTCATACCTGTGGATGGATCTCAAACGAAGGGGCAGAATGATATCGGTTGAAGTGAGAAATTTCAACAGAAATAAGGATGAACTGGGCATAGTAATAGTTCCCCGGAAGGCCAGCCGCCTCTTTCTTGCCGATGAACAATACGGGCTGGCTTATACCATGTGGAAATGGCTGTCCCGTAGAAGGCAGCTGTAAGGATGTAATCCGGATACCTTATGTATCTACAATACCTGACCGGTACTCAGAGCCGTCCTGTTGTATTCTGATCATGACATTCTGTTTAACGTGACTTAACTGATTGGATGTGTTCCATCCAAATACATGGTATATACCGCTTTTCAGCCTGGAAGACAGATTAAAACTTTCTGTATATCGAATTACCTGACCGGGGGCAAGGGAAAGGCGGCCCAGTACCTGGGTAAAAGATTTGTCATCGGACCACCGCCACAGGGCCAAACCGGAGGGGTAGGTAATTTTGAAGTCATACCTCTGGCTGGTTCTGTAATTCATTGTAATTGTGCGGCCGGACAGATTAATCTTTGTCAGTGACATCCTGATTATTTCTCCCGGCTGATATGCAGGCTTATCCAGAGACAGGACCATGAAGAGGCCGGACAGGAGCATATCAGCATGGCAGGGCGGAGTCTCTGAAGGATTGTTTATATCATCCAGCAGAAGTCTCCAGGTATTGGCATCCGCCTGGCCGGCAGGGTGAAGATTTCGGCTGAGCTGAAACCGGATTAGGCTGTCTTCGACAGCAGCAGAGAAGGTGCCGTCTATCGGACCCTGGTAAAATCCAAGCCGGGCCAGCCGGCTTTGCAGCAGTGCAACTAAAGGCCCGCTGCTGTTTTTTTGAAAAGCAGGAAAGCAGCCTGCACTGGCGGCAGCAGACTGATGGAGAGGAATTCCAAGTATCTGACCGGGATATATCAAACAGGGGTCTGCTATGCGGTTGAAATTCATCAGGGTGCAAACGTCGGTTTTAAATCTTGCCCCTATGGTATAAAGACTGTCCCCGGGCTGGACAATATACTGAATCATGTGCCATTCCTCCTTTGGACCCCTGTGGGGTTTACACAGATCCTCCTGTATTTATATATATTATTTCCCAGCAAAACTATGCCTGCCAGTAAGGGAACGTTTCTGCCGGCCTCATGCCCCCTGCCGGAAGGAAAACGTTTCCTTTCATTTTATTATTAAAAAATTAAGGGAACGGGTGTTCTGTTCTGTTGACAAGTATGTTATAATTATTACTCGAAGAGAAGCGATGCAGAATCAGGTTTACAACTGGATGGTTTTGGTTTAATACTACTAATAGAAGCAGCCGCCGTCAGGGAGGAAATATAATGAAGTTTGTTATAAAATCCGACATGGTTCCCCGGGGGGATCAGCCCAAGGCAATTGAACAATTGTCACAGGGAATCCTGGAGGGTAAGAAATCTCAGACCCTGCTGGGTATAACCGGTTCGGGAAAAACCTTTACAATGGCCAATGTAATAGAGAGGGTACAGCGTCCTACACTGGTGCTGGCTCACAATAAGACTCTGGCGGCACAGCTGTGCAGTGAATTCCGCGAAATCTTTCCGGACAATGCGGTGGAATATTTTGTCAGCTATTACGATTATTATCAGCCGGAGGCTTATGTCCCTTCCAGCGACACCTATATTGAAAAGGATGCCTCCATTAATGATGAGATCGACAAGCTCCGCCACTCAGCCACTGCCGCCCTGCTGGAGCGCAGGGACGTAATCATTGTGGCCAGTGTTTCATGTATTTACGGCCTGGGTAATCCAAACGAGTACAGGGACCTGATGCTTTCCCTCCGGCCGGGAATGGTGCGGGAACGGGATGATGTGCTCCGCAGACTGGTGGATATACAGTATGCGCGCAATGATATGAACTTTGTCCGTGGCACCTTCAGGGTGCGGGGAGACGTGCTGGAAATTATACCGGCCAATACCTTTGATAAAGCCATACGAGTGGAATTCTTCGGTGATGAAATCGACAGGATTTCTGAAATCAATATCCTGACAGGTGAAATTCTGGGCTATCTTTCCCATGCGGTGGTTTTCCCCGCATCCCACTATGCCGCTTCCCGGGATAAAATCGAGAAGGCCGCATCAATGATAGAAAGGGATTTGGAAGAACAGCTGGAGAAGCTGGAGGGCCGGAACAAGCTGCTGGAGGCTCAGCGCCTGCGTCAGCGCACCAATTTTGACCTGGAAATGATGCGGGAAATCGGATACTGTACCGGTATCGAAAACTATTCCAGGTATTTGGACGGGAGAAGCCCCGGTCAGCCGCCCTACACCCTGCTGGATTATTTTCCTGAAGATTTTCTGCTATTCGTGGATGAATCCCATGTGACCCTGCCTCAGGTAAGGGCCATGTATGCCGGCGACCGTTCCAGAAAGGAGACCCTGGTGGAATATGGATTCCGCCTGCCTTCAGCCCTTGACAACCGGCCATTGACCTTTGAGGAGTTCAACAGCAGGCTGAATCAGGTGATTTATGTCAGTGCCACTCCTGCTGATTATGAACTTGAGCGTTCATCCAATGTGGTGGAACAGATTATCCGGCCTACCGGCCTTGTGGATCCAGAGATAATAGTAATGCCGGTACAGGGCCAGATCGATCATCTGCTGACACAGATAAGGGAAAGAACAGACAGGAAGGAACGGGTTCTGATAACCACCCTTACCAAAAGAATGGCGGAAAGCCTGACCGACTTTTTGAAGGAAATGAATGTGAAGGTAAGATATCTGCATTCCGATATCGATACCCTGGAAAGAATGGAGATTATCAGGGATCTGCGGCTGGGCGTTTTCGATGTGCTGGTCGGCATCAACCTGCTGCGTGAAGGCCTGGATCTGCCGGAGGTTTCCCTTGTGGCCATTCTGGATGCAGACAAGGAAGGCTTCCTGAGATCCCAGACTTCCCTGATCCAGACCATTGGACGGGCAGCCCGAAATACCAATGGAACGGTTATAATGTATGCCGACAACATTACCGACTCCATGCGCTATGCCATAGACGAAACCAACCGCAGAAGAAGCATGCAGATTGAATACAACCGTCTGCACAATATTACGCCCCAGACCATATTAAAGGAAGTTTACGATAAAATTGAGATTACCAGGGCTGCCGAGGAGCATTCCCCCTATGAGATCCAGGCGGAAATGACAGCCGAAGAAAGAGAAAAGAAAATAAGGCTCCTTGAAAAGGATATGAAGGCAGCAGCTGCTGCCCTGGAATTTGAGGCAGCGGCCAGACTGCGCGACCAGATGATGGAGCTTATCAGACAACAGGAGGAAGCAGGAGAAGCAGATGAGTAAGGATGTATTGTACATCAGAGGTGCCCGTGAGCACAATCTGAAGGATGTTGAAGTAGCCATACCCAGGGAGAAGTTTGTAGTTCTGACCGGTGTCAGCGGTTCCGGAAAAACATCCCTGGCTTTTGATACCATATATGCAGAAGGACAGCGCAGGTATGTTGAATCATTGTCCGCTTATGCCCGCCAGTTCCTTGGTTTGATGGAAAAGCCCGATGTGGATTATATTGAAGGCCTGTCCCCGGCCATCTCCATCGATCAGAAAACCACCAGCCGGAATCCCCGTTCCACCGTAGGTACAGTTACGGAGATTTATGACTACTTGAGGCTGCTCTATGCCAGGGTCGGCATACCCCACTGCCCCAGGTGCGGCCAGAGGATCCACCGACAGTCCGTGGATCAGATGGTGGATGCCATAATGAAGCTGCCCCAGCGCAGCCGCATTCAATTGCTGGCGCCCCTTATAAGGGGAAAGAAGGGGCAGCATGTCAAGCTCCTTGACGGCATTCGCAGGGAAGGCTATGTCAGGGTGAGGATAGACGGCGAAATGCGGGAGCTGAGTGAGGAAATTGTTCTGGACAGGAACAGGAAGCATACAATTGAAGTTGTGGTGGACAGGCTTATAATCCGGGATGATATTCAGAAGCGTCTGGCAGATTCCCTGGAAACGGTTCTTGCTCTGGGAGGCGGTTTGGCCATAGTGGATGTAATAGACGGAGACGAGTACCTATACAGCCAGAACTATGCCTGTCCTGACTGCGATATCAGCATGGAGGAACTGGATCCCCGGATATTTTCATTCAATACCCCTTACGGGGCCTGTGAGAAATGCAATGGCCTGGGCACCCTTATGGAAATCGATCCTGACCTTGTTCTGCCCAATCGGGAACTGTCCCTGCTGGAAGGTGCCCTGACAGCACCGGGCTGGAATATGTCCAACGGAGACAGCGTAGCCAATATGTATATGAAAGCCCTGGCCAAACGCTATGGATTCCGCCTCGATACCCCCGTAAAGGATATGGAGCCTGACCATATCAACCGGATTCTCTATGGTACCGATGGGGAGAAGCTGAAAATCAGCTACAACCGGGGGCAGAGCAGCGGTTCCTTTACAGCTGCCTTTGAAGGGATTATTCCCAATCTGGAACGCAGGTACCGGGAAACCAATTCTCAGTACTCAAAGGATGAAATTGAATCGCTGATGAGCACCAAACCCTGTCCCAAGTGTAATGGAGCCAGGCTGAAGCCTGTCTCTCTTGCTGTTACGGTAGGCGGAAAAAACATAGATCAGCTTACCAGAATGTCCATCCGGGAATGCTCCGATTTCTTCAGGAGCCTGCAGCTGTCTGAAATGGAAACCATGATTGCACATCAGGTTTTGAAGGAACTGAAGGCCAGGCTTGGCTTTCTGATGGATGTGGGGCTGGATTACCTGACCCTGTCCCGTTCAGCCGGCTCCCTTTCCGGGGGAGAGGCCCAGCGCATACGTCTGGCTACCCAAATAGGGTCCGGACTGATGGGTGTTTTGTATATCCTGGACGAGCCCAGCATCGGCCTGCACCAGCGGGACAATGAACGGCTGATCAAAACGCTGAAAAACCTGCGGGACCTGGGCAATACCCTGATCGTGGTAGAGCATGACGCGGATACCATGCTGGCCTCCGACTATCTGATAGATATCGGTCCGGGTGCAGGTGTTCACGGAGGGGAAATAGTGGCCACCGGCACGCCCCGGGAGGTCATGGCCAATCCCCATTCCATAACCGGCCGGTATCTGTCCGGGGCAGAACGAATACCGGTACCTTCCGGCCGCAGACAGCCCAATGGGAAATGGCTGAAGATTCTTGGGGCCAGACAGAACAATCTGAAAAATGTGGATGTAAGCTTTCCGCTGGAGGTCATCACCTGTGTAACAGGGGTCTCGGGCTCGGGAAAAAGCTCCCTGGTCAATGAGATTCTTTACAAGAGTCTGGCCAGACAATTGAACAGGGCCAACACAGTATCAGGTGATCATGACGGCATTGAAGGCGCAGCTTATCTGGACAAGGTTATCAACATCGATCAGTCTCCCATAGGCCGTACGCCCAGATCGAATCCAGCCACCTATACCGGTGTCTTTGACTTGATACGCGATGTTTTTGCCATGACCAATGATGCCAAAATCCGGGGCTATACAAAAAGCCGATTCAGCTTCAATGTAAAAGGCGGCCGCTGTGAGGCCTGCCGGGGAGATGGAATCCTCAGAATTGAAATGCACTTTTTGCCGGATGTTTATGTCCCCTGTGAAGTATGCAAGGGCAGACGCTATAACAGGGAAACGCTGGAGGTCAGGTATAAGGGAAAGAACATCGCCGACATACTGGATATGACGGTAGAAGCTGCACTGGAGTTTTTCAAAAATATACCTCGTCTGCAAAGAAGACTGCAAACCCTGTACGATGTTGGTCTGGGTTATATGAAGCTGGGGCAGCCTTCCACCACCCTGTCCGGAGGAGAAGCACAGCGGATTAAGCTTTCCAATGAGCTTGGCCGCAGGAGTACCGGCCAGACCCTTTATATCCTGGATGAGCCCACCACCGGTCTGCATGCGGATGACGTCAAAAAGCTGATTGCCATTTTGCAGCGTCTGGCGGAGGGAGGCAATACAGTTATAATTATAGAGCATAATCTGGATGTAATCAAAACAGCCGATTATATTCTGGATCTGGGGCCGGAAGGAGGCGACAGAGGCGGTGAAATTATAGCGTGCGGAACACCAGAGGAAGTTGCCAAGAATGCAAAAAGCTACACAGGCTTGTTTCTGAAGAAGGTACTGGAAAGAGGATACTAATAATAACTTCTTAAGCTTTATCAGAACAATTTAAACCGGAAAAACGAAAGCACAAGCGGCTGAGACTTGTGCTTTCATTTTATATCATTATGCTTAGTGCATCCTAAGGATGCTATTTCTTACTCTTACTGTTGCTGTTGATTCTTATTTCTGTAGTCTGCGAAAACCTTCTTTACGATGGTTCCTCCGATACGACCTGCATCTCTGGAGGTAAGATTTCCGTTATAGTCCTGGTTCAGGGTAACACCGAGTTCATTGGCAACTTCGAACTTCATCCTGTCAAAAGCACCTGAGCTTCGATTACTGGAACGGTTGCTGGTAGCCACGATATCACCTCCTTTTTGGATTGGTAGTCTTATTATAAACAGACATAAGTGCTTATATGTCTATTAAAATATGGAAATGCTGGCAATTTGACATTTTGATTTGCTCAAGCTTGACAATTGATACATAAACCTTTACGATTAAATTGTGACACAATTCCGATTTAATTATGTTAATTTCATCTTCTAAAAAATAAGCAAAATTCTGGATTGAAAGGGGTCGAAGATGTATGTATCAGCTTTTTTTGTCTCTTGCAGGCATTAACCTGTCCGGCTTTGAAGGCCTCATAGTCATATTGTTTATACTGGGTATAGCACTTGTAATTGTTGAGTTAATAATGCCGGGAATCGGTGTTGCCGGTATACTGGGTATAATTTCCCTGATAGCGGGGATTGTTCTGGCAGCTCAGGTTGTTTCGACTGCAACGCTTGTCCTTATTATAACGGTTGTTCTCCTGATTATTGCAGGAATGCTGATATTCCTTTATAAATCAGCCACAAAAAAAGACAGCAGGCTTTCCAGGCTTCTTTTGCTGAATACCAGGACAGGAACTGAGGAAGGATTTACAAGTACAAAAGTGGAAGAAGACTTGACAGGTCTGGAAGGCATTGCTGAAACAGCCCTCCGTCCAGCCGGAACCGCTGATTTCCAGGGCAGAAGGCTGGATGTGGTAACAAACGGCGAATTCATCGCAAAGGGAACGCCTGTCAAAATCACTCAGGTTGAAGGTTTTCGCATTGTAGTGGAAAAACTGGAGAAAGAATAATTCGGGCAGGCGGCAGACGCAGGCAGTAATTTCAGACCGGACGGGTTTCGTCCGGTCTTTTTGATTCAACATAAAAAAGACAAAGAAAGCAATACTATTATTGAGAGTTTACAATTCAGCAAACTGAGGAGGCGTAAAAAATGGCTCAACTTACTCAAAAGGAATTGATGCTGCTCCAGGACAATATCAGGATGTGCCAGGAAACGGAGCAATTCCTGCAAGGCTGTGTCAATATGGTCACTGATCCGCAGCTCAAAAACCTTTGCCAGCAGATGATCCAGGATCACAAACAGGATGCTCAGACTCTTTTCGGACATATCAGCAACACCAATATACAATAGAAAAAGGAGATGAAGAAATATGGCTCAAAATCAAGGGTTAGGCGACAAAGAAATTGTAACGGCCTTATTGAACAGCCACAAGCTGGGTGCCAATGCACTTAACAATCTGATTCTGGAAAGCGTGGATCCTAACCTGCGGCAGGATGCAACACAGATTCTGTATCGGACCTACCAGCATCAGAAGATGATATGGGACTACATGAGCAGCAAGGGTTACTATCAGGTTGAAGCTGCACCTCAGCAGGATATTGCAAAGGCTCAGCAGCAGCTTCAGCAGGGAATGCAGTAATATGTAATGCAGTAAGAGGAAATGCAGCTGATCAGTTCAGATGCTTTTATAGGAAAGTCAAACTACAGAAAGCGGAATTCCATGGAGTTCCGCTTTTTTGACACAGCTTTGTAATTATGGTCAGCTGAATGCCATATTATCATATTAAACTGTTTACTTTAGCGGCCTTATTCGCCTTTCAGATTTCAGAATCGTGATTATGTAAAAAATATTTGGTAAATATCATCATTGTTGTTTTTTATCTTCCATAGTGGACAAATATTCAGTATAATAACAATCGGTATGGGATTTTGCTTATACCTTGGTATGCTGGCAGCAGTATACGGGTTAAAGATACATAATAAACAGGAGGCACTATGAATCTACAAATGTTATTTTCTTTTGGCGGGGGACTGGGACTCTTTCTCTATGGAATGAAACTGATGGGGGACGGTCTTGAAAAAGCTGCCGGCAGCCGGCTGAAACGATTGCTGGAGGTTCTTACCACAAATCGGTTTATGGGAGTTCTGGTGGGGCTTTTGGTAACCGGTATCA
>DUOA01000154.1 GCA_012839095.1 Clostridiales bacterium | reverse complement strand
TTTGGTTATTTGATAGAAGGAGAGGAGGATGATGAGACATGACAACATTAAAATGTAAAAATTGTAATGCTGAACTTAAGCCCCAGGATAAGTTCTGCTCTGATTGCGGGGCAGTAGTGGCTGTTCAGACAACACCGCAGCAGAATACACACCAGGCGCCGCAAGTTCAAACATATCAGGCAGCACAACCGGTAACAGGAGAACAGGCAGCTGCTGCCGTAACATCCGCTGAGACTGCATCCAAGTTATCTGATGGCAAAAAATCGAAGGACAACACTCATTTAGGCGTATTCGGTTATGTAATCACCATGCTGGCACTTATGGTGCCCATTCTAGGTATCATACTGGTCTTTGTATGGGCTTTTGGTGCCAAAACCAACCTGGCAAGAAAAAACTACTGCAGAGCGGTGCTTGTTGTAAGCGGAATCTTCCTGGCACTTTCCATTACAGGTTTTATAATGAACTATAGTGCATTAATGGAGCTTTTCAGAGTACTGGCAGGATGATTTTAACAGGTAAATGGCACTGTAATCCTCTATTGGATGTAAGGAATGTAGAGTCAGCTTACAAATTTGTGATGAATTGCAATCAATATGAATAATTTTGAAAGGTGGTACTTATTATGGCATTTTTCGACAGACTTAAGGAAAAGACCGGAGACATGATAGAGATATCTAAAATCAACTCTAAAATCAGCGAGGAGAAAAAGAAAATTGCAGCTAATAAAGCAGCATTGGCTGAACACTACTGGACAAAATTTGAGAACGGAGAGGTACTGGATGATGAAGCTGCAGCGCTCTGTGCGGCAATTGTAGATAGCAACAATGCGATTCAGGCTTATAACCGGGAGATTCAAAAGATCAAGGAAGAACCGGCACAAACAGCTCAGCCGGCACCGGCTGCTCCTCAAGCACATACATCTGATGCTGTGCAACCTGAGAGTCCGTCAGAAGCACCTCCGGAACAGCCGGCTCAGACTGTGGATGCACCTGTTGAGCCTGTCGCCACAGAAGAAAGCCGGCCTTGCCAAAACTGCGGTGCAATGCTGCTTGCAGGAAAGAAGTTCTGTTCTGAATGTGGTTCGCCAAACATACCGCCAAAGCCGGTTGAAGAGAAGAATATATTCTGTCAAAACTGTGGTACATCTTTGGAGAAGGGTAAAAAATTCTGCTCCGAGTGCGGCACCCCAACTTCTTAGATGATTTAAACGCAATGTCAAAATACTGCTAATTTATAAGAGTTGTAGGAGATACCTGACGGGAGTCAAAAGTAATTTCGTTTATCCATTGATTTTAAGGAGGCTAATTAGCTATGTTCAAAATAGTAAATAAGCAGGTAAAACGGTTTGTGATTCGTATGGTAGCCATAATGCTGGCTTTGCTGCTTGTAGGATGCGGCGGACTGGGCACAAGCGGAAAACAAGAACAGCCAACTCCGTCGCCGGATGCCAATCAGCAGGAAGGAACTCCTCCTGCTGAAGAGGAACCAAAAGATATAGAAACCCCAAAGCCCAATGAGCAGCCTGACTCGGCAGGTACAGCAGGGGAATCCTTTGGAGCATACGTAGAAGCAAAGGGCGAAGTGATTGGGAAACTCTCTGATGCCCTTGCAAACAACCCAGGCACTGAGCTGGATACAATGTCGCTGCTGGGTGTGATGATGGTGGATATGATGCTTCTGCCGGCAACCAGCTTCGGCCTGGGAGAAGAGGTTGCCCTTTCCATTCTGGGATTTCTAAGCGCAGAAGATGTGGCCTATTCCGAGAACGGCAACCAGTACAGTATCAAGTTCAAGAATGCGGAAGGAGAGCAATACGAGCTTCAGGGTGTATATGATAAAGCGGCAGATTCACTCAAATGTACAGTGTTTGTGGAAGGTAAGGAAAGTGTGGTCTCAGAACACCGCAAAACATCTTTTGGCTATGTCGGTCAAATTTATTCTGTTAATAAAGATGGTTCCTTCGAAACGTATCAGCTGGCACTATCCGGAGGCAATGGCGTAGTAGGCATTACAGAAATATCGGCGGCACCTGCCGCATTAACCGGCAGCGAAGCAGCTGATTTTCCAAAGGCATGTGAGGAGTGGTACGCAATAGACGGTAATGACTTCACCGGAGTAACATCTGACGGAAGAGAGCTTTCTTTCACGTACACGCCTTCAGATGACTGAATGTAAGCTATATAAAAGGTATGGATATCCATCACGTATATTTACATGTTCCAAATAAGTATTCTATCTTTTTGTAAAAATGAACTCTCGCCCTTTAGAACAGGGCGAGAGTTTTTGGTTAGTATTATCTCCAAAATACACAAAGCCAGATGCAGGCCGGCTCGCTGCTGGTATAACTTACTTTATGACGCTTATGTTTTGGTATGGTTATGGTATCCCCAGCGGACAGCCTTGTAGTGGTGCCATCATCCCAGGTGAGCTCTGCTTCCCCCTGCAATAAAGCCACAAATTCATTCTCTTCCTGATCATACCAGCCGGAAGTTTGGCCTGTGCTGACTATTCTTTCTATACGTATACCCTCATTTCGGAGCAGTACAGTGATAAGTTCCTCTGACAGGGGCAGCGTTGGCATCTCATATAGATTATATGTATCTATCATTAGTATGACCTCCATTTGCGATACTTGAAACTGCACAAGCCCAAGGTGTATTTTTTGCTATCTACACTTCATTTGAAGTAACATTTTTAGGATTTCTTCATCAGCAGGGCAGAATTGGAACTGTGGTATCTCGTTGACGCTAATCCAGCGGATATCATTGTGCTCCAGTTTCTGCGGTTCACCTTCAGCTATTGAGGCATTAAACAATGTCATGTGAACAGTGAAGTCCGGATACTCATGTATTACATCCATGAAAACTTCACCTAT
>DUOA01000153.1 GCA_012839095.1 Clostridiales bacterium | reverse complement strand
GGGATGTTAATAAGGGAGTAAATTGTTACAAGAGCGAAATAGAAGACATAGGCGTAAATCAGTTTACCGGTTGCGCTTAAATTTGGTGTGAAAAACAGCAGACAACCTGCCAGGCCGTAAGGGACGGCAAGCCATAACAAGTAAGGCCTTGCCCTTCCGTACTTGGTATTGGTTCTGTCTATCATGGCCCCTATAATGGGATCAATGGCTGCATCATAAATACGTGAGATCAGCATCAGGGTTCCGGCCGCCATGGCAGAAATACCAAATATGTCGGTGAAGAAGAACATGACCCAGGTAGTTGTAACTGTCCAGACAAGTGAAGTGGAAAGATCTCCGAACCCGTAAAATAACTTCTCTCGGCTGCTTAGCTTTTTTTGAGACAACGATACATTTTCATTCAACGAAACTACCTCCCAATAGAATTTTTGCTAAGAATCACCAAGTTTTGAGTTTATAAAAGAAAAGCCAGCTTTTGTGTTTAGATAATAGCATATAAAATAACACTATACGACTGCAGTTATTGTTGTTAATTTTGCAGATATTGCTGTTTATAGATGTGTTTTATTGAAATGCCATGCAAGGGATTTTATCTATATTAAGGCAGAAGATGCGAATATTTAGTTTAGATCTTTGAATCTAAGATTTAGCATATTTAAGTTTGATGACTTAAGGAGCAGCTTTTCCCTGCCAAAGGCAGAACAGCCAGGAAAGGGTTAGCATTTGCAGGCAGATCTCAGGATAATCGATGAGAGGGTTGAAAGAAAACCGGGTCAAATCTGTGGATATTTTTTAAAATTGGAACAGATATCAGAGATCATCCGGTTTTTTCGGGCGGGCAGGTAATAAGGCGGATAAGAGCAGGGAAATGGCGAACATGAACACCGCTCCCCCGAGCCAGCCAGACAGAACCGGAAAAACAGAAGTGACAAATAAGTACTTCTGTAAAAGGGACCAGATCAAAACACCGAGCAGAATAACTGCCGTCCCGGCCCGAAGCAGTCTGAATCCCATCCGCCTTTGCCAATGGAAACCTGCAATCACTCTCAATATCATCAATAAACTTGCAGAGCTCAGCATACCTATGACAGCACAAAGCCCATAGTGCCCCCAGATGATCTTTCCCATACCGACGGACGGAAATGCCCGCCACTGCGCCCAATCGCTGAGCACATAGGCGATAAACGGCCAGCTTCTTTGGCTGTTTGCGAGAATCACAATAGCATCACCTGTTTCCGGCACTGATTGAAAATGAGTCATGATGCCCTTGCCCTGACCGCCGTGGGAAATGCTGCTTAAACTGTTCGGCAGCTTTTCAATATAGTGACCCAATCCATATGCCTCAAATACCAAACTGTAGATTCCGATTTTATAGCATTCGGGCTGATACATCTGCTTAACACTATCGGACTTAAGAACTAAGTTTTCTTTCAGGCCAGCTGCCGCAAAACGGGCAATGTCCTTTGCTGTGGCAAACAGGCCCCCCGAAGCCTTAGAGGGATAGAGATAAACCGGCACCGGCTTTCCGCTGAGGTCATATCCCGTAGGCGGGTAAGGCGTTTTGGCTTTGCCTATCTCAAAGGCAGCGCTTTCCATGCCCAGCGGCAGAAAGACCTCCGAACGCAGATACTCTGAAAAGCTTTGCCCTGTGACATCCTCTATCAGAATTTCCAATAGATTATAACCTGCATTGGAGTAGGAAAATCCCGCCCCTGCCTCGCGTATGGGCACCGCCTCCCTGGTCATCACACTCCGGCTGGAGGGCATGGCCTCATCAGGGGCGTAGATTAGGTTGAAATCGCCCAGCGGCATCCCAGAAGTATGGCTTAAAAGCTGACGTATGGTAATCTTCTCCGTAGGATAGTCCGACTGTGGAAATTGCCAGCTTTTTAAATACTGCGACACCGGAGCATCCAGGTCAATCAGACCCTTTTCTGCAAGCCGCATTATTCCCCAGGCTGTAATCGATTTGGTAATGGATTGCACGCTCATAGGTGTATCGGTTGTCAATGCTCTGCCGCTTTCCACATCGGCATATCCATACGCCTGTGTCCATGCGATTTCACCGTCTTTCACAAGTGCGATGCTGCAGCCCGGTATCTTATACAGCTTCATTAGAGCTGGAATTCGCTTATTCATATGGGTCTTAAATTCGTCAAGTGACACACCGGTGCGCATAGTCCGCCTGATATTCAGGCCGCAGGAGAACAAGGCAAGAAGTAGACTGACAAAAATGGATAAAAAGATAAACCATGCCCATATTTTGTGACCCTTTAGAGCCTGGAAGCTGGCAAAGTATTTAACAAGTCCCTTTACCATAATCATATTAATTCCCTCTTTCTCCCCATGAGGAGGAATTTTACATCTGCCTATTTGCTTTGCGATTCTTTAACTACAAGAATCGCGCCGATTACCACGCCTGTTCCAGCGCCTGTTAACATGCACAGCACCACATTTTGCAGAAATGCTCCCAACACAATACTGACGGCGGTGCAAAAACTTATGGCTGTACCCATGGTCAGAATCTCTGACATCCTTTGCTCTCTCATGCCATTCGACCTCCTTCCGCTCATTTTGCTAAAGCAACCTAATCCTCTTGATAAGTTCTCCGGCCTCGCAGCATACCCGTTCCTTTTTCAGTTGCGCTTCATTCTTTTCGGCAGCATAGAAATATGGATGTACATATTCCAATGAAAGATGCCTAAGAAACCGGGTCACTATTTTAAATAAGCACATTATCAGTCCCATTTTTATACCTCCTCTGAACCAATTCTCGTTTTTCATATTTAGAATAGAGGAAGCAGCGGTCATATGATAAGTTACCGG
>DUOA01000024.1 GCA_012839095.1 Clostridiales bacterium | reverse complement strand
TTCCAGGAGTTCTTAAAGCCAGCTATATTCAAAATAATCAAAATCAGCCCAGATACTCCTTGTATGCAAATCCGATGCAAACATCCCGATAAAACTGCCTGTGAACATCTGCCTGTCATATTCATCAGCCAGCAAGGTCATATCAAAGGGCAGTCCGATTGGCCTATAATCCTCTCCATTTAAGCTATAGCTCAGAGTCAGTGAAGGGCCGTCGATATCTGCACGCAGCCAAACAGGCGCGCCTTTCGGAATCTTAACCGGCCTGCACAGCTGCCTAAGAGTGTTTTCTGAATATAGATAGGCAGAAATACACTCGCCTGATTCCTCATCAAAGGTTTTGTATAAGGCATAGTGATTGAAACAATTATAGTAGACAGTCAGGCCGGCCATATGATGGTAACTGCCCGGTGAAAACTCAAGCTTGGCAATTGCTTTTCCTTTAAATGACGTGACCCTCCGTGCTACAAGACTGACATTATAACGGCTGGTTAATGATTCCCGTCCGCGGAGCCGGAGGTATCCGTCCCTGGACGAAAGGTCCGCCCAGTCAGAAGTGATGGGATTACGGGGGGCACAGAAATGCGGGCTTAAATACCCTCCATCAAAATCACTGACAGGATCTTCAGCAGGAAAAGCCTGCTCCGGCAAATCAGGTGCCGGACAAGTCTCCTTTGCAATATTTGTACCGTCTGCCATCCGCAGCCATCCGTCCTCCGTCCATTTCATCTTCTGCAGCGCCGTTTCCCGGCCGAGATAACATCTGCGTTGAGGAAGTATGGGTCTGCCGCACAGATGAGCCATATAGAATTCTCCGCTCTGGGTTTCTACCAAAGAGCCATGGCCTGCTTTCTGCACCCCTGCCTCGGCATTGCATAGTTCCGGCATCATATAGGGTGTGAATTCATTTGCAGAAAACTCCCATGCGGAACTGGTAATAACGGGGTTTTGAGCATCCGGTTCGTATGGACCCGTTATTGACTTGGATCTTGAAACGGCGACACAGTGTCCATACCCGGTTCCGCCCTCTGCGGTGATCAGGTAATACATGCCCTTGTATTTATATATATGCGCACCTTCGACAAAACCGCGCTTTGTTGCTCCCCGGCTGATAACAACAGGCTGTCCTTTCAGGGTATAATTTTCGGTATCCAATTCCTGGATTACAATGGAACGATTTGCCGCTTTATCCGGACGAAAATCCCTATCCTTGTTGATCAGCCACTTTTTGCCGTCATCGTCATGAAAGAGGGATGGATCGAAGCCGCTGGAATTCAAATAAACAGGCTTGCTCCACTCTCCTTTTTCTATATCATCTGTCCAGATGATAAAATTATCTACATCAAAAAACCAGGAGTTTTGACAATACACGTTGGAGTAGACGAGATAGAAGCGTTTTTCTGCTTCATTATAGCTGAGAGCCGGAGCCCATACACCTTTGGACGGCTCCTCTCCTGTAAGGTCCAGGTATTCCCTTGACTTTAGTGCATGCCCAAGCAGTCTCCAATGTACAAGATCGCGCGAGTGATAAATCGGTATGCCCGGAAACCATTCAAATGATGAAACAACTATGTAGTAATCATCCCCGGCACGTACTATGGACGGATCCGGATTGAACCCAGGAAGAATGGGATTTTGTATAAGCTTCATATAACAAGACCCCCAGTTAGGTTTTTCATAAGTTTATTTCTACTGATAACGGTTTTACACCTGTCAGCTCTTGGCTCCTTTTATCGGGCTGGCTGATGCTTGCAAATACTGTAAAGCTGTCGCTGTCAATATATCTGTTCCCCTCATTATCTACTATAGTCATGGCTTTATTAAGAACAGTGAATTCCACGGTTTTGGACTCACCTTTTTTCAGGGATACTCGCTTGAATCCACACAGGCTGTGGTTGGGAACAGCGAATTTTGACTTGTTGTCTTTAATGTAGAGTTGTACTACTTCATCAGTATCGTAATCACCTATGTTTTCGATATCCACTGATAGCAATATATCGCTTTCACTTGTAACATTATTCAATACTTTTAAATTCTTCAGTGAAACTTTACTGTAGGTCAACCCGTACCCAAAGGGATACAAAGGCTCGGATTCAATATAACGATAGGTCCTGCCCTTCATGGAATAGTCTGTAAACTCAGGAAGCTCATGTGAACCTGTATAGAATGTCACAGGCAGCTTTCCGGAAGGGGAAAAATCCCCGAACAAACACTCTGCTGCAGCCTGACCGCCTCTTGCACCCGGATACCATGTCTGTATGATTGCCCTGCAGTTCTTATCAGCAAAATCAAGATTAACTGCACTTCCGGTGGATAAGAGAAGTATAATGGGTTTTCCTGTTGCTGCCACCTTCTTCAGGAGATTCTGCTGTACTTCAGGAAGATTCAAATCCACCTTATCACCGGAATCCGTATAGTTGCCGGTATCCTGTTCTTCACCTTCCAATGTTTCATCCAGACCCAGGCAAAGAATAACAAGATCACTATGTTCGGCTACTGTCAAAGCTTCTGATATTCTGTCATGTTTCAATGCCAGGGGTTCAGATTTTTCCTCAGCCAGTTGGCAGCCTTCAGAATAATAAACACGGATTTCTTCTCCTGCAACATAATCCTGTATACCTTCAAGCAATGTAATATATCTTGAAGGAGTTCCATAATAGTTGCCTTTCAAAGCCAAACGATTGTTGGCGTTCGGCCCTATGACACCAATGGTTTTGATCTCCTTTTTATTCAAAGGCAGGATGCCGTCATTCTTCAGCAGAACCAGACTCTTTCTGGCGGCATCCAGTGCTGCCCGGTTATGCTCTTTGGAGTCTACCACTGAGTATGGAATGCTGTCGAATTCACATTCGTCGAACATGCCCAATTTAATTCTGGTTGTAAACAATCTTACAGCAGCCCTGGTAATATCTTCTTCTGTTAAGAGTCCTTCTTCGAATGCCTGTAATATATGCAGATAGGTATTGCCGCAGTTAAGATCACAGCCGGCCTTAAGAGCCATTGCAGCTGATTCGGGTGCCGTTGATGTAACAAAATGCCTGGTATGAAAATCGCGTATTGCCCAGCAATCCGAAACCACATGTCCTTCAAACTTCCATTTTCCCCTTAAGATATCCCGCAGCAGAGTATAGCTTCCACAGCAGGGTTCTCCATTTGTTCTGTTATATGCCCCCATTACACTCTCAACATTTGCCTCGGTTACACAATCCTCAAATGCCGGCAGGTATGTTTCCCATAAATCCTTCTCAGTAACTACTGCATCGAATTCGTGTCTGACTTTTTCAGGACCGCTGTGTACTGCATAGTGCTTTGCACAGGCTGCAGTCTTCAAATATTCACCATCGCCTTGTAGTCCCTGAATAAAAGCTATGCCTAACCTGCCTGTTAAATACGGATCTTCTCCGTATGTCTCATGACCCCTGCCCCATCTGGGATCTCTGAAAATATTTATATTGGGAGACCAGAAGGTAAGCCCCTTATATATATCATGATCATTGTGTTTAATGGCCTCATTGTATTTAGCCCGGGCTTCAGTTGCAATGATGTCAGCAATTTCTTTCAAAAAATCCGCATCAAACATGGCTGCCATGCCTATGGCCTGGGGAAACATTGTGGCGGTGCCTGCCCTGGCAACGCCATGCAAGGCTTCATTCCACCAATTATATGCAGGTATATTCAACCTCTCTATTGCCGGAGCATTATATCTTAATTGGGAAGCCCTTTCCTCTATTGTCATCTGCTCTACCAATTCCCTGGCTCTTTTCTCAGCTTCCTTTGTTGAAATTCTATTGGCCATATTTCATCACTCCTTGCTTCGAAAATAGATATGTATGTATTAAACCTGTATAGAGTGAACCACTCATGACTGAAGTCACGGGAAGGCACGGCTAATTTAACCAAGCCGCATTGTTTTAAACAGATCCTTCACACTTGGATAGATGTTTCTAAATATCTTATATTTTTCATCGTATAATAATGCAATCTCGGGATCAGGCTCTACCGTTTCCTTAACTTTCACTATGCTTTTAGCAATATCTTCTACAGAGTCATATTTTCCACATCCCACAGCTGCCAGCATAGCCCCGCCCATGGCAGGACCTTCCTCTACTTCAGGGATTTCCACCTTCAGGTTCAGGACATTGGACAGAATTTTTCGCCAAAGATGACTCTTTGCTCCGCCGCCGCACATTTTGGTCTTCTCTACCTTGATTCCCAAGGATTTGGCAACCTCATATGAATCCCTTAAGGCAAATGCTACTCCTTCCATCATGGCAAGGGTCATATCCTTTCTGGACGTTTCCATTGTCAGCCCGATAAATGCACCTCTGGCATCAGGATCATTATGAGGAGAACGCTCACCCATGAGGTAGGGCAGGAAATATACCTGATTCCTGCCCAGATTGCTTATATTCTCCTGCTCTCCGGCAAAATCAGTGGTCATTAATATGTCTTCCATCCACCATTTGTTACAGGAAGCTGCGCTCAAGACAACCCCCATCAGGTGATAGTTTCCATCTGCATGGGCGAAGAAATGCAGGGCACTGTTTCTGTCTGCCTTGTACTCACTGCTGGGTATGAATATTGTGCCTGATGTGCCAAGGGAAACGTTGCAGCTTCCTTCCCCTACTGTTCCGGTGCCCACAGCAGCTGCTGCATTATCTCCTGCACCTGCTACCACCTTAAGGTCCTTACTTAAACCAAACTCTGCGCACAGTTCTTCTTTAAGTGTACCGACAACTTCATAGCTTTCATAAAGAGTCGGAAGTTGTTCCTCTTTAATGCCGCAAATATCCATCATCTTTTCAGACCAGCACTTATTTTCTACATCATAAAACAAGGTACCGGATGCATCAGATGGATCTGCTGAATGGATCCCCGTTAATTTATATACGATATAATCTTTTGGCAGCATAATCCTGGCTATTCGTTTGAAATTTTCCGGCTCATGCTTCCTCATCCATAATAATTTGGGGGCGGTAAATCCGGCAAAAGCAATATTTCCGGTATATTCAAGCAGTTTGTCCTCTCCTATCACCTTATTCAGATGCACAGTCTCCTCAGCCGTTCTGCTGTCGTTCCAAAGAATAGTCGGACGTATTACTTCATCATTCTCATCCAAAACCACTAATCCGTGCATCTGCCCTCCGAATCCAATGCCTGCAACTTCCTTTTTTTCTATACCTGAAATCAGTTCCCCAAGTCCCATCTTTGTCTGAGTGTACCAATCCTCGGGGTTTTGCTCAGACCAGCCTGGTTTAGGATAATAGATGGGATACTCCTTTGATACTATTTTCTCGATGCCTCCATTCTCATTCATTAACAACATTTTGACTGCTGATGTTCCCAAATCAATACCAATATAATACATAATTCATCTCCTAACTTTTTTATATTTCCATAATCATAAGTGCAATGCCTTATTCAGGCAGCCTTTTTTAACCGTTCAACTTCTCTATATTTACATGATAAAAACCTCCTCCCGTTTAATAGCAGCGCTCCTCTTACTGCCGTATATGTTTCTGCAGTAAATCTGCGCCCTGTCAATCCGCATACGGATTTATTCATTTTTTAAATGACCAAATTGATGATTGGCCTAAAGCTGCGTTATGTAATTTTCTATATTATACGCGGGACATAACCAGAGAATGTTCCTGGGGTTGCAGAGGATATAAGTGCTGTTTTAAGCTCTCTAGCAACTGGCAGTTCTTATGGAGAGAAAGTATTTCAGAGCCTTTCTCAGCCTATTTTGGGGATTTCCGCTAACCGGACTTCTGCTGAGAAACTGAGATAGAATTATTCAGCAAACATCCTAAGCGATAGTACAATGTAATAACTATTGTGATTAAGTTTATTGCAGATACACTTTTGCAACAGATATGTTGTCGCAAACCCCGAGCCTGTATGCCATACTATATTACTGAAAGCATACATGTTAGCGCCTATTGATTATACCTTGATTATAGCATTGCCACTATACAAAATCAATTGTATACCGTTGTTTGATACAGCACAGCCTTAAATTATCAGTTTTTCTTGTCACACTAATATCAGAAATTTGGTTCGAACAAATAATGCGGCTCGAATAAATAAAAAAAGTTTCAAGGAAGACCTTGAAACATGTAAATGTGGCGGAGAAAGAGGGATTCGAACCCTCGATACGCTATTAACGTATACACGATTTCCAATCGTGCGCCTTCGTCCAACTCGGCCATCTCTCCACAAAGTATTCTCTTTTTGCAACAGATATAATATTACACCATTGCATCCTTATTGTCAACCACCAACTTTCGGGAAAGCGCTGCTAGCTTCGTTTACCAATTCCTACAGCCCGTAAGGCTTCCACCAGACTTCGCACGCCTGTCAGCTCAAAATCCATATCAAGTTTCCGGCAGGCATTTAGCGGCACAACAGCCCTGTGAAAGCCCATCTTATGGGATTCCCTTATGCGCTGCTCGATTTGGGAAACCCCGCGCACCTCCCCGGTCAGGCCCACTTCACCTATGATAATGGTATGGGGATCCACCGGACAGTCGCAGTAGCTGGAAGCCAGTGCTACAGCAAGCCCCAGGTCGACTGCAGGTTCATCTATCTTAACACCGCCTGTCACCTTGACAAAGGCATCGCTGCTGCCCATGGGCAGCCCTGCCCTTTTTTCCAATACGGCAAGCAGCAGCTGAAGCTTGTTTAAATCGATTCCGTCAGTGGTTCTCCGGGCATTCTGGTAGCCTGTTGCACTCACCAAAGCCTGAACTTCCACCAGGATGGGCCTGGTGCCTTCAATAACCGGAACAATTACTGTTCCGCTGGCGCCAACCGGCCTCTCCGAAAGAAAGAGCTCGGAAGCATTGGGAATGTCCTTAAGGCCGTTATCCCCTATTTCATAGACCCCCAGTTCCAAAGCGCCGAACCGGTTTTTGACTGCCTGCAGAATGCGGTACTGGGTATGTCTTTCACCTTCAAAATAAAGTACGGTGTCCACCATATGCTCCAGCACTCTCGGGCCTGCTATAGCCCCTTCCTTGGTAACATGGCCTGCTATGAATATGGCGGTACCTGTATTTTTTGCCATTCTAAGGAGCTGTGCGGCACATTCACGCACCTGAACCACACTTCCCGGGGCAGAGGGAATATCCGGTTTGTAAACCGTCTGAATGGAGTCTATTATCAGTACTGCAGGCTTAAAGTCTTCATTGTATTTTTCTATCAGCTGCATGTCGGCTTCGGATACAACCAGAAAGCCTTCAGCCATTGCATTAAGACGCTCTGCCCGGATCCTTACCTGCTGAGGGCTTTCCTCCGCACTTACATATAGTACAGGACCCTTGCTTTCAGCTACCCGGCTGGCCAGATGAGTAAGCAGGGTGCTCTTTCCTATGCCGGGATCCCCTCCTACCAGTATGAAGGAGCCCGGAACAATGCCGCCGCCCAGCACCCGATCCAGCTCAGGGGAACCGCTGGAGAAGCGGGGGGTCTCGGCAAAGCTTACCTTTTCCACGGCCACAGGCCGGGAGGAGGAACCGGCTGCCGCTCCGATTCCCCTTGCAGGCCGGTCATCGGGTAATACTTCCTCTGAAATGGTATTCCATTCTCCACAGCCTGTACAGTATCCGGCCCATTTATAGGCCCTGGTTCCGCAGGATTGACATATCCATACGGTATTCTTCTTTTTAGCCATTGCCCGCTCCTTTACTTGCTGAACACCAGTTTCCCGTCTTTTATATCCACCTTTACCTTGTCACCGTAGTGTATCCGCCCTGCCAGTATTTCCTCTGACAGATTGTCTTCAATCATGCGCTGGATGACACGGCGGAGGGGTCTGGCCCCATAGGTCACATCAAAGCCTTCCTGGGTCATGTATTCCTGGGCAGCTTCTGAAACCTCCAGGTAAATATCCTGCCTTGCCAGCCGTTTGGCCACATTGTCCAGCATAAGGCGGACAATTTTCTTCAGATCCTCTTCATCCAGTGCATGGAATACGATGATTTCATCAATCCGGTTCAGGAATTCCGGCCGGAAAGTCTTTTTCAGCTCTTCGAGGATATTTTCCTTCATTTTTTCATATTCGCTGGCTGACTGATCATCAGATGCGGTAAATCCTATGGTTTTCTGTTTTCTTATGGTATGGGCTCCCACGTTTGAAGTCATTACGACTACTGTATTGCGCATGTCAACGGTTCTTCCCTTGCCGTCCGTCAGGCGCCCGTCTTCAAGTATCTGCAGCAGAATATTAAATACATCGGGATGAGCCTTTTCTATCTCGTCCATCAATATTACCGAATAGGGCTTTCTCCTGACCTGCTCCGTCAGCTGCCCGCCTTCTTCATAACCCACATAACCCGGAGGTGAGCCAATCAGCTTGGATACCGTATGTCGTTCCATGTACTCGGACATATCAACACGAATCATGGCCTCCTCATCACCAAACAGGGCTTCTGCAAGGGCTCTGCACAGCTCAGTCTTTCCGACACCGGTAGGACCCAGGAAAATGAAGGAGCCGACCGGCCTTTTGGGATCCTTAAGCCCTGCCCGGGCACGGCGTATGGCTCTGGAAACCGCTTTTACCGCTTCTTCCTGGCCGATTACCCTGCTGTGCAGTATTTTTTCCATATTTAAGAGCCGCTCTGCCTCACTTTCAGTCAGCTTGGTTAGAGGAATGCCGGTCCAGCTGGCAACAATATAAGCAATTTCCTCTTCGCCCACTGTCTCGGTATTGGCAGTTGACTGCCTGTTCCAACTGGACTTTCTCTCTTCTATCTCTGCTTTGATTTTCTGCTCTTCATCCCTTATCTTGGCAGCCTTTTCATAATTCTGATTCATGACTGCCTCTTCCTTTTCCTTAATCAGATCCTCCAGCCTGTCCTCCAGTTCCTTGAGATCGGGAGGAGTGGTAAAGGACTGCAGGCGGACCCTTGATGCCGCTTCATCGATCAAATCAATTGCCTTATCGGGTAAATAGCGATCGGTGATATAGCGATCAGACAGGTCTACCGCCGCCTTAAGGGCTTCATCTGTAATGCGTACCTTATGATGGGCTTCGTATTTATCCCTCAGGCCGAAGAGAATCTGCACGGCTTCTTCCCTGGTGGGCTCTCCTACCGTTACCGGCTGGAATCTGCGTTCCAGGGCAGGATCCTTCTCCACATGCTTTCTGTACTCATCAAGGGTGGTGGCCCCTATAGCCTGTATTTCGCCCCTGGCCAGTGCAGGCTTCAGTATGTTGGATGCATCAATGGCACCCTCTGCAGCACCTGCCCCGATTATGGTATGCATCTCATCAATAAAGAGAATGATATTGCCGGCCTTTCTGATTTCCTCCATTATTGTCTTAAGACGCTCCTCGAATTCCCCCCTGTATTTTGTTCCGGCAACCATGCCGCCCAGGTCCAGGGTTACAACTCTCTTACCCTTAAGCAGCTCCGGTATGTTACCTTCCTGGATCTTCTGGGCCAGGCCTTCGGCCACCGCTGTCTTCCCGACTCCGGCTTCACCGACCAGCACCGGGTTGTTTTTGGTACGGCGGCTTAAAATCTGGATAACCCGCTCAATCTCCTTTTCCCTGCCGATTACCGGATCCAGCTTGCCTTCCGAGGCCATATAGGTCAGATCCCTGCCGAACTGATCCAGGGTTGGAGTTTCGGATTTTTGTCTGCCGGCAGGCTGATGGGTTTCCACCCCTTCCTCCTTCAGCATTTTTATAATCTGATCCCGGGCATACTGCATGTCTACACCGGCATCCTTTAAAATGCGGGATGCGACTCCTTCCCCTTCTCTGATCAGGGACAACAGCAGATGTTCTGTTCCCACATAATTATGCCCCAAGTTTCTTGCCTCATAAAAGCTGAGCTCCATAACCCGTTTAGTCCTTGGGGTATATCCGAATCCTTCAGTAAAGTTGAAGCTTCCCTTTCCGACAAGGTCTTCCACCTGCTGCCGCACCTTGCTTAAATCAATTCCCAGACTCTTCAGAACCTGAGCTGCTGCCCCCTCTCCTTCCCTCAGGAGACCCAGGAGCAGATGCTCCGTTCCCACGTAATTATGGCCCAGACTCCGGGCTTCCTCCTGTGCGTATATCAATGCCCTCTGGGCCCGTTCTGTAAATCTTCCGAAAAATGCCATATGCAGCCTCCTTTGCATACTTCTTTATTACTTTATCACTTTTTTCTTGTTTCTTTTTTCTATATATTTTTTTCTTTACTTTTTTCCAGTTCTTCAATCGCTTTCCGTATTACATCCGCCCTGGCAGCATCCAACTCCGTACCCTCCATGATCCTTCCTGTCTTCCTCATCACTCCGGCCGGCTGGCCTGCCGTCATAAGGCCGTCCACATCTTCCAGGCTGAAACCCGGAATCAGGCCCAGGCTGACTCCCATGCGCATCTGGGAGATATATGCCATAAACTCCTTGAGCTCCAATACCCTGGCGTTTCTCAGTATTCCGAATGCTCTCCAGACTGCATCATCAAACTGTATACCGCCGGTCTTGCGTACAGCCTTTCTTGCAATTCGTTCCTTCTCCATGATCTGCCTGCAGGCAATGATCATGTTGCTTATTATATCTTCTTCAGAGGGACCCAGGGTAATCTGGTTGGAAATCTGATAAATGTTTCCCAGGGCCTCGCTGCCTTCCCCATATATACCCCTGGCGGTCAGACCAATCTTGGATATGGTCTGCAGGATGAGGTTCATCTGCTTGTTTATGGTCAGGGCAGGCAAATGCATCATGACCGATGCCCGCATTCCGGTTCCCACGTTGGTCGGGCAGCAGGTTAAATAGCCCAGCTGTTCATGATAGGCATATTCCACCTTCTGCTCTATAATGTCATCCACCTTATTCATCTGCTCCCAGGCAGGATTGAGCTGAAAGCCCGGAAGTATGCAGTGCATACGGATGTGATCCTCTTCGTTTATCATCACCGTAATTTTTTCTCTTGAATCCATTATTAAGGCGGACTGCTCGTACCGCTTCATCAGATCCTGGCTGGCCAGATGTTTTTCCACCAGTATCTGTCTTTCTATTGCCGGCACATCCCGCATGTACATAAAGTCAAAGCGGGAACCTGATTTCAGATCCGGCAGACAGCTTCTGACCTTTTCGGCAACCTGGACTGCATGCTGCGGCTGCATGATGGAGGGAAAGGGTATATCTGCAATATTCCTGGCTATCCGGACCCTGCTGGACATCACTACATCGCGATCAGGGCCGGTTTCATTAATCCAGCTCATCTTTTCCCTCCCCCTTCTGAATCCAAAGCCTGTTCCAGGGCTTTAATCTTGTCTCTGAGCTCAGCTGCTCTTTCATAAGCCTCCAGTTCAACCGCCCTTTTCAGCTCCGTTTTCCACCGGGCCAGCTGCTTCTTTCTAAGGAGATGTGAACCGGCCTGTCTGGGAACCTTTCCTGCATGCTGACTGCTGCCCTGAATCCGGCGCAGAACCGGACCCAGTTCTCTGCCAAAGTACTCATAGCACTTCTGACAGCCCAGACGCCCCATTTTTTTAAACTGACTGTATTCCATTCCGCAGGCTGCACACTTAGCCAGCGCAGCTTTTTCAGGAGCCGGCTGGGAATGGCTGAAATCCATAAGGCCGGCAATCAAATCATTGACGGAAAAGGACGGTATCTGTATGAAATCATCGCGTTGCCGGGCACAGTACTCGCACAGATGCATTTCCGTTTTTCGGTTATTGATAATTTTTGTCACATGTACAGTCGCTTCTCTCTCCTTGCATTCCTGGCACAGCATGATCTACACCTCCCTGTTATAAATACCCGCAGACAGTTTTTTTATCACATCTTATTTGCCCTGCCAAGCCATAACAGCAGTAATCATGGACTTCAAAATGTTTGCCCTTATGGTATCCTTAAGTGTTGACGGAATGCCGATGGCCTTATCGGTAATTGCCGACTTGATCAGGCCGGCGCTTTTGGGCGCTATATAATTCTGCTCCAGCAGCCTTTGTACAATATGCAGGGCATCATGTTCGGTTATTCTTGAACCTATGCCTTCTGAAACCAGATAATGCAGAAAATTATTCTTGTCCACGTCCAGGCATACAATGCGGATATAACCGCCGCCGCCCCTTCTGCTCTCTATATAATATCCATGGCTTACAGAAAAGCGGGTTGCAAGAACGTAATTGATCTGGGAAGGTGCACACTCGAAATAATCTGCCAGTTCATTTCGCTGCAGCTCCAGCTCACCCTCGCTTTCTTCAAGAAGCGATTTTATGAATTTCTCAATGACATCACTAAGTCGTGCCAATTCATCACTTCCTTGCTCTGTTTTGACTTTCTTTGACCTTCATTATTATTATACCCCATATTCAATAATTTGCAATGCTTTTTTCAAAAATAAGCATATATCCGGCAAAAAATTTTCCATCATAATTTTCGCATAAAAAAAAGACATATAGATGTCTTTTTCCTCTTAATCCGGGAGGAGATGATCTTCAGAAGCATCCTCCGAATCGGCCAGCTTTCGCAGCACCCGGCTTATTAGCTCCCATTCGAATCCCCTTCGCTGCAGGGTTTGGGATGTCTTGGCCATCCGCTCCCGCAGGGGAAGACTTCTGTGTCTTTCAAAGGCCTTCTCTGCCAGTTTCATGGCCTGTCTAAACTCGTCTTCGGCTGTCAGGTTATCAAGTGCCTGGTCCAGTATGTCCTGGGAGATTCCCTTGCTCCTAAGCTCATATGCTATTTTTCTGCGGCCTGCAGGCTTTCCCGTTTTCCTGCTCTGAACCCAGTCCAAAGCATACTTCTCATCATTTAAAAAGCCATACTCCTCCATCTTTCGGACCGCTTCCTCCGCCGCCTCTGCCTCAAAGCCTTTTCGTGAGAGGTAATCAAGCAATTGCTTTCTGGTCCTGGTCCGCCAGGTAAGGTAATACATTGCCGATTCGACGGCAGATTTGCTGTTTCCCTCCCGGATCCAGGCTTTCAGCTGTTCATCATCAACTGTCATACCCGTGCTTATGCGGTGTTTCGCTATAACTTCCCGGTGAAGAGAGAGGGAGCTGCCGTCATCCAATGTAAGCGTAAACTGATTTTTCTGCCTGGGCTGCCTTTCAATACTGACAATGGTGTACATGCCTCTGCTCCTTTGTAAACAGCAGGATAAAGCAAGCGGCTAGGTGCCGCAAATAACAGGGCGGCGTCCTTTGACGCCGCCTTCATCAGCTTGCTGCAAATAGTTCCTCGAATTCATCAGACTCCAGTTTTTCCTTCTCAAGCAGGGCTTCTGCAATCTTGTGCAGCTTGTTGATGTTTTCCTGCAAAAGCCGGGTTGCCCTTTCGTAGCCTTCTTCGACAATTTTCTTGACTTCGGCATCAATGAGGGCTGCTACATCTTCACTGTAGACCCGGGTATGACCATAGTCCCTGCCCAGGAAGACCTCTTCCTGGCTGTTGTAGGTGATGGGCCCCAAATCGCTGCTCATGCCGTACTCGGTGACCATCTTTCTGGCAATCTGAGTGGCCCTTTGCAGGTCGTTGGAGGCTCCTGTGCTGATGTCCTGCAGGACCAGATGCTCTGCTACCCGTCCGCCCAGCAGCATGGTAATCTCATCCTCAAGCTCGGTGCGGGAAATATAGTTCTTATCCTCTTTGGGCAGGGTCAGAGTATATCCGCCGGCCTGCCCCCTGGGTACAATGGATACCTGGTGGACAGGATCTGCATTGGGAAGCAGTTTGGCAACTACAGCGTGACCGGCTTCATGGTAGGCAACCAGCCTCTTATCCTTTTCGGTGACAATCCGGCTTTTTTTCTCCGGACCGGCCAGGACCCTGGTAATGGCTTCTTCTATCTCCATCATGCCGATCTCCTTGGCATCCTTCCGGGCTGCCAGGATAGCCGCTTCATTCATCATATTTTCAATATCTGCACCGGTAAATCCCGGTGTTCGCTTGGCCAGTACCTTAAGATCCACTTCCCTGCTTAATGGCTTGCCTCTGGAATGAACCTTTATGATCTCCTCACGGCCTTTAACATCCGGTACTCCTACTACAACCCTCCGGTCAAATCTGCCCGGTCTGAGCAGGGCCGGATCCAGTATATCAGGTCTGTTGGTGGCTGCCAGAATAATAATGCCTTCATTAACGGCAAAACCATCCATCTCAACCAGCAGCTGGTTCAGGGTCTGTTCCCGTTCATCATGGCCGCCGCCCATGCCTGCACCCCTGTGCCGGCCGACTGCGTCTATTTCATCTATAAACACGATGCAGGGTGCACTTTTCTTGGCCTGATCGAATAAATCCCGTACACGGGATGCACCTACGCCTACGAACATTTCTACAAAATCCGAGCCGCTGATTGTAAAGAAGGGTACATCAGCTTCTCCTGCCACGGCCTTGGCCAGCAAGGTCTTGCCTGTTCCCGGCGGGCCGACCAGGAGTACTCCCTTGGGAATCCGTGCACCCAGCTCGATAAACTTTCTGGGATTCTTTAAAAATTCAACTATTTCCTTAAGTTCATCCTTTTCTTCTTCTGCACCTGCAACATTGTCAAAGGTTACACGCTTCTTGTCATCCTGATGAAGCCTGGCCCGGCTCTTGCCAAAGGACATTACCTTATTGCCGCCGCCCTGGGCCTGCTGCATAAAAATAAACCAGAATACTGCAAATACAGCAATCATCAGAACAAATGGCAATAAGCTGAGCCACCATGGTGTTTCGGGAACGGGCTGCGGATCCCATTCGAAACTAAACTGATCCGAAGTAATTTCCTCCGGTGTTGTCTGCAGGCGCTCAGCCTCTATAGTTCGGACATCTCTCTCAAAAATCGTACTGTGAGGGGCATAGGATTCAAAATCATATTTCTGAGGAAAGCTTTCAACCGGTATAGAGGAACCCTTCCGTAATCCAACTATTACGCGATCTGTGCTCATCAGATGGGTAATTTTGCCTTCCCGAATCTCCTGCAGCAATTTGGGGTACGGCAAGCGCTCATGCATGCTGCCCAAGTCGGACATGGCAACAACGAGAATTATAATGATAAAAAGCACTAAATAAAAACCCGGGCCTCTTAAAAATCTCCTCAACCTCAGCCCTCCTTCCATATTTGTATACCATATTTGTTTATTTTAACATAATTGTCTGTTAAAAGCAATGAATCAAAAAAATCCAAACACCTCAATTTTTCGACAAATTGCCGCTAGCGGTAGGCTTCTTCGGAAAGAACGCCGATGAAGGGAAGATTTCTGTATTTTTCATCATAATCCAGCCCATAACCGATTACAAACTCGTCAGGAATGATAAAGCCCACATAGTCCACCTTTACCGGGGTTTTTCTTCTCTCAGGCTTGTCCAGACAGCAGCAGATCTTAAGAGAGGCCGGTTTTCTGGATAAGAGGTTTTTAACCAGATAATCCAGTGTAAGCCCTGTATCAACTATGTCCTCCACTATAAGGACGTGCCGCCCCTCTATTTCCTCGTCCAAATCCTTCAGAATACGGACCACCCCCGAGGATTTTGTGGAACTGCCATAGCTGGAAACCGCCATAAAATCGATGGACAGGGGCAGACTGATTGCCTTCACCAGATCTGCTGTAAACATTATGGCACCTTTAAGTATGCAGATCACAACAAGGTCCTTGCCCTCATAATCCTCTGAAATCTGTTTTCCCAGTTCCTGAACACGATTCATCAGCTTCTTTTCATCAATCAATATTTTTGCAACCTGATCCAACATTTTCATCCTCCGTCCGCGTGATATTGAAGGCTGATCTTCACTATTCTCCGGGTTCTTTCGGTAATCCGATAATCCTGGCTCATATGAAAACCAACCACCCAGATAATATTCTCCCCGTCTGTCAGCAGGGGAATTCGGTTCCGCTGCTCCCGGGGTATCTTCCGGTCAATAAAGTAATCCTTAAGCTTTTTCCTTCCCTGCATTCCCAAAGGCCTGAAGCGATCTCCGTCACGGCGCTGCCGCAGCCGCAGTTCACCCTTGATTTTCTCTCCGTCTATATAGATACACCGGGGAGAAAAAGGCAAACCTTTGTTTTGATCCCACTTTTCGGCTGTAACAGTTAAATTGAGCTCCTCAAGCCGCACCTGTCCCGGAACAGGCAGCAAGCAGTCAAAGGCTGAAGCAGGCTGCTTATCGTCCGCCTTTCGGAATACCAGGAAATCATAGGAGAGCTCTGCCCAAATTTCCCGCCCGCTCAGGCTGTCTGCCGGTATAAGAGTGCGGGCGCCTGTGGCAGACCGGGAAGCCAGCCGGATTACCGCCTCTATGTGGCTGCTGCCGACATTGACCAGATTTCCCCGCAGGTCGGCAACGGCCATGCGCACCAGCCTTCTCTGCAAAGCCGGATGGCAGGCCTTAAACTTCTTTAAATCCATTCTGATCTGCCCCGGCCCGGAAACAGCATAAGCCTCATAAAGGGAGCTGCAATGACCGGTCAGAAAATCATCTTCATCCCTCAGAATGCCGGCCATCCTGGTCAGGCTGTCCACAATGTCCGGATTGTAATGTTCAGCCAGGACAGGCAGCAGCCGGTTACGAATCCGGTTGCGGGTATAGACCGGATCCGCATTGCTGGCATCCTCCCTGTAGGAAAGCTGATGTTTTATAAGATAGTCTTCTATTTCCTGCCTGGAAACATCCAGCAGCGGACGGATGATGATACCGTCCCTGACCGGCCTGATACCGGTCAGGCCCTGCATGCCGCTGCCGCGAATCACATTGTGCAAAATGGTTTCCGCCTGATCATTTTTGTGATGGGCAGTAGCGATTCTGTCACCATTTACCTTCTCCATCACCTCATGAAAAAAACCGTACCGGACCATACGGCCTGCTTCCTCTTCCGTCCGGCGCAAGGTATGGGAGAGGGCACGGACATCAGCTGCTTTAAGAAAAAAGGGAATTCCCCAGCGTTTGCACAATTCTTCCGCAAAGACAGCATCATCCCTGGCAGCCTGCCCTCTCAGGCCGTGATTTACATGAGCAGCAAACAATTCTATATACATGGTTTCCTGCATACGCTTCAAAATATGCAGCAGGGCAACGGAATCCGCCCCGCCTGACAGGCCCACCACGATCCGCTGTCCGGGCAGAATCATTTTATGTTTTTCTATGTATTTACTGACCGTTTGCAGCATTCTGCATCCACCTGCTTCATTTTGCAGTGGATCTTTTGATCCCGAAAAAGAATATCTAAATTGTATCCCTTTTCCCGTTATATTTCAAGGCAAAATACAATAAAGAAAGGCCTGCATGACTGTTAGGTCTGATGCAGGCCCTGTTTTTAATCTTACTTCCCATATCAATTCTTATATCAATAATTTATATGCATCGAAACTGAAAAGGCAGGCTTAATAAGATTTCCAAACCCTGCCTGCCATAACGGTCATATCATCCCTGGCTTCCCCGTCAGAGTGGAAAAGGGCTTCTTCCCTTATGGAATCAGCCAGTTCCTGTGGATTGGTGGTATCCAGGGTGGCAATATAAGCTGCCAGCGCCTGCTCCCTGTCTCCGACGGCGGCAAATGCATCCAGAATGCCGTCGGTGACCATGACAATCATGTCTTCATCACAGATGGGAACCGAAATGCTCTCAATGCTGACGTCCTCCAGAATGCCCATAGGCAGCCCGGTCTGCCGGATTACCTCCACCTCGGAACCCCTGCGGATAAAGCTTGATACCCCTCCTATCTTAATAAACTCAGCCTGTCCGGCCACCAGGTCCAGTACGCAAAGATCTGCTGTTGCAAACATCTCCTCCCTTGACCGGAGCATAAGAATGGAGTTGATGGTTTTGATGGTAATTGCCTGGTCAAAACCTGCCTCCAGAAAGTTTTCCAGGAGGGAAATCACGGCACTGCTTTCCTCCGCCGCCCTGGCTCCTACACCCATTCCGTCGCTCAAAGCCAGCATATATTTTCCGTCTCTGATGGAAGTGAAGGAATAGCTGTCGCCGCAGGCAGCAGCTTCCTGACAGGGCTGTCTGGCAATGCCTGTAATTATTTCAAACTGCCTCGCTTCCGCCAGGTGGACGATACATTCCCTTTTTCCCGCCCGGGTGCAATCCCTGTGCTGGCGGCTCATGGCCTTCCCCAGCACCGAACTGACAATGGGCTCTATTTTCTTCAGACATTCCCGATTTCCGCTGCATGCAGGCTTATGGATGCTGACCTCCGTTTTGCCTCCGGGCTTTTCCAGGACCAGAACCTCACCGACTTTTATGCCCTTTTTATCCAGTTCCAGCCGGATTGCCTCCTCCATACCGGTGCGGAAGCGGATATCCATATCAAGCTCTGCTGCCAGATCCGTTACCACATGGCTCACTCCCTCCAGCTGCTCTGCCACCAATTGGCGGCAATCCACCAGCCTCTGCTGCCATTTCATGTTGGTTCTGTAGGAGTGATAGATAAAATTCATAACCTCTGCCAGCTTGTCCACCTTGAGACAGCGTCTTTTCATGCTGCCGGGAATGTCCTTTTCCTCAAGCAATCCTTTTTCTTCGCAGACAGACAGCATATCAAACATATTGACATAGGTATTGTAAAAATCCCGCTCCCAGCAGCTGCGATACAGGGGACAGCCTCTGCAGACCTGTTCCGCCGCCATATCAAAGAGTCCTGATAAATCCTCAGGCCCGGCAGAAGAACTGCGTTCGGAAATCCTTCCAAAAACCCGGGATAAATGACGGAATACCTGGGCAAATTCATGAAGCCTTCCTATGGTCAGTTCCTTCATCCGTCTTCCGTAAGCCTGCTGAGCTTCAGCCCGCGTCAGACCGGAATCTGAAAATCTTTTAAGGTGTTTAATCGTTTTGGTCGGCAAAATCAAAAACAGCAGTACCGCAGCCGCAATCTCGCCGAAAGGAAGAATTACATAGGTTGATCGGTTGATATAGTATGTCATCAGAATATTTGCCAGGAAAAAGGCAATGCTGGATCCCGTACGCCCCAGTTCCCTGAAGGTTCCTGCAAGCAGGCCGCAGATTGCCAGGCTGCCCATCAGGGCAGGATCAGGTGAGGAAGCCAGGGAAAGCATGAATCCCGATGTGATGCCGATGGCGGCTCCCGTGCCTGCACCGCCCATGTACCCAGACATAAGAATCAGGAATATGGTCAGAATGGTGCGCAGGGAAAAACGCAGAACCGTGATGTCCCAAAACCCAATAATAATGAGGGAGAGAAAAATACTCAGACAGATAACTTCTTCCCCGGAAAGAATCTGTCTTCTCTTTTGATCCCAGAGTACATCAGCAGAACGGGAAAACACATACACCATAACAAATCCCACTATGCTTTCAAACAGGCCTATCAGGGTCTCATACAGCATAAAACCATTAAGCAGGGAAAATGTTGTATTAACCGCAGCAAATGACAGCAGGAGGGTGAGGGCAGTTTTAAAAACAGACCATCTGCCTGTTTTTTTTCCAGCGTATTTCCATACAGCGGAAACAATCAGCATTACCAGAACATACCTGATTACTCTCAGTTCGAAGAGAAAACTTATCAGGCCCGCGGCAACAGCTGAAAAAGCACCGAGACCTCCCTTTCTTCTGTACAAAAGTACTGCAAAAAGCGCAACACCAAAGGGAGCAATCTGATGGAACAAAACTGCCCGTCCAATCAGAAAGCAGCTGAGTACGATAAGCAGCTCCCGCACAAAAAGACCTGCCGGAAAGGAAACAGTCTTTTTATCCGAGTCCTTACGATTAAGCCAACCACTCAGGGGAAGCAGGGCATCCTTATGAATCAATAACAACACCACCCAGTTAAAATATAGTGTAAGAGAAGTGAGTGATGCCAGTATAGCAAAGCCTGTCCAAATTATTTGTCAATATAGGAAGAGGCGCAAAAAAAACTTTACGACAAAAACTCAGGCAATACTGAAAGAAATAATGGATTTGGCAAATCAGCTGCATTACCCCGACAGAAAGGTAATACATTTCCTGTAGAATTACAAAAAAGAATGTGATACGGTTTTAAAAAAATAAATCCGAGCCGGATTTTTTGAATCAAGACTCGGATTAAATAATGGTGGGAGCAATAGGGCTCGAACCTATGACCCCCTGCTTGTAAGGCAGGTGCTCTCCCAGCTGAGCTATGCTCCCATCTTGGATGTCAGATGTCGGATATCGGATATCGGATTCAAGTCCGGCTTGGCAGCCTTTCTTTTACCCTGACTTCTGACCTCCGACTTCTGACCTGTTAAAAATGGTAGCGGCGAACGGATTCGAACCGCTGACTCTCCGGGTATGAACCGAATGCTCTAGCCAACTGAGCTACGCCGCCACATGGTTGCGGGGGAGGGATTTGAACCCTCGACCTCCGGGTTATGAGCCCGACGAGCTGCCTGACTGCTCCACCCCGCGATATTGCTGCGCTGCAGAGGTGTCTCCGCAGCGACAATAGATATTCTATAACAAATCCTTAAGGAAGTCAAGCCTGAATTTCCTGGCATTTTTAACTATGACAGGAACACATGCCGGTCGTTATCCTCTCCCCCTTGAGTAACCGCCGCCTCTTTTGGACTCACGGTTACGCTTGATGTCCAGAAGCCGCTCCTCGCTGTCTTTAAGGAATTTTGAGAGAACTTCTTCAAAAGACCCGCCGGCCTGGGTGTTGAATTCCCTGCTCCAATCCAATTCAGCAGGTCTGGAGGATTTCTTTACCTCCATGGCCTGACGGATGGAAAGGCCAATCTTCCCCCGTTCATCAATGGATAGTACCTTGACCTTTACCTTGTCGCTTACCTTAAGATAGGCATTGATATCCTTTACATATGCATCAGCAATTTCGGATATGTGCACCATCCCGGTTTTTCCTTCCCCAAGTTCCACAAAGGCACCAAAATTAGTAATACCTGACACGGTGCCTTCCAAGATTTGTCCTACCTCGACCGACATAAAAAAACAGCATCCTCCTCATTGATTATTCTCAATGAAAATTGTTTCGCCTTCCTTCACCCAGCCCAGCCGGTCCCGTGCCACCTGCTCAATATACTCCTTTGACTTGGAATACTCTATCTGACGGCTGAGAATCTCATTTTCGTGCTCTGCATCCGAGATCGCTTCCCGCAGTTCATCCATTGTCTTTTGCTGGCTGCTGATTTCAAAGGACTGCTGAATAAACAAAAAAAGGAAATAGGCCAGAATCATCATGGTCAGGATCAGCTTTGTACGCATTTTCAGAGTATAAGTCTTTCTTGCCACTGGTATCCCCTTCTTTCGCCGTTAGTTCCGCCTGGCCCGGATGGATGAAGACTACAATTTCCCTGTGTCCTCATTATATTCGACATGGAAGTCAGAATTCCTTTTTATTACCCTGCTTTTTAACTGTTTTTCTGATAAATGACCGGATTTTATTTCTTACCTTTGGCTCCCCTTGTTTTATTCTCTCTTTTAACCACTTAAGAGAGCGGAGTGCAGCCTTTCCCAGCATGCGAAAGGGCCATAAAATCACGTTGACTGTCCAATTTATGAGCTTTGCCAGTGTCCTGTATATCCAATCCAGTGCCTTCATAATAAAAGGACTGAGAGTAAGAGCATAAAGAATCCAGCCGATGAAAAAACCTGCTATGGTATAGAGCCTCACATTGCCATCATTTACATAGAAGACAACCAGGTAGGAAAGCATGCCGATAATGGACCAAAACAGCAGATCCAGTATTCCGGTAACCACTACACCTGCCCGAATCATTTTACGTATCATCCGGCAGCAGTCATATAAGAAGCCTATGAGGAATCCGGCGTAAACAGTGGATAAAAATATCCAGGCCTGGTTGGAAGCGGTCAGCATTTGGCGGATGCCCCCTTATTTAAAAAGCTTTTTGAAGAATCCGCCGCTTCTGGCACCCACTCCTTCATGATCGCTGTATTCCATGCCGATAATTTCCCCTTCCACTATAAGCTGTCCTTCTTCCAGATTCAGTTTGTTGATATGCAGATCAAAACCATGCAGGGTAATATAGCCCAAATCGGTTACCAGCAGAACAGAGGCTTCATCGAAACTGTCCACATCCTGCACACCGGTTATGGTCACCCTTTCCCGGTTTTCCATCAATATGCTGTGGCTTCTTCCTCTGACCAGTTTCTTGTCGTCCAATTCCCTTACCACGGCCTCTCCCTCCTTCAAACGACGCAAATCCATATATGATAATATGCCTGTCAGACAGGAGATATGCCGGAAAAATAAGAAAGCACCAGACAAAAGCAGGGCATCGCCTGTTTCCGGTGCCTGATTCTATTATTACTCCCACATGGTAACTATATCTACGTCCTTGAAATAGTGAGCTATAATCTCCTTTGCTGTCTTTTTGTTTTTGGCCATATTGAAGGCTCCCCACTGAGACATTCCTACGCCATGGCCGTATCCCCGGCCGGTCATAACCACATTGCCGCCCTCCAGGGCAATCTTGTCAATAAGGGTGGAGCGCATATCGGTGGTTCCCAGTGCCAGCCTGAGCTCGGCAGCCGAGACCTCGGTATCATCCAGCTTTATGGTGACTGCCCGTCCGGAAGGACCCTTCAGGCCTATGGAAATGGTGCTGAAGTCCTTAAGAGGCTTACCGGCTTCCTTAAGGGCTGTAAGCACCTTGCTTTTGGGAAAGCTGGCTGTCCAGTTCTTTGCATCGGCTTCCACCGCCTCGTTTGTATCGGGAGAATCCACCACCTGGATATAGGGCGGAGCCTCGTCTTTATAATTAAGGCCCTCCTTTGGCGTTGCGGTTTTCCCGCCTGCATTGGAATGAAACCAGGTGCGGGCAAACTCGCCTTCATATACGATAACCTGTCCCCTGGTTTCATTTACCGCCTCTTTTATCCTGTCATTCACCGCCTGCGCATTCCAGGCCTGTGCCTCTTCAATATCCGTGGAAACATGGGCATTTTCATACTTGGACTGTCCCTTTTCTTCAATAAACTGAAGTACGAAGGTGCGGGCAATGATTGCCTGGGCCTTGATGGCTTCGATGGGCCAGTCGTTCTTTATTTCCCCTGCCACCACCCCTGCTACGTACTCCTCAAAGGGCATTTCCCGAACCTCATTTTCCTGTACAATATACACCTTCAGCCTGGGCTCCTCATTTTCCCCGGCAGCAATGGCCTGGGGAACGGCGGGTTTTTTTACCTCTTCCTCAGTCTTCCTTCCGGGCTTTTCCTCATCGGCTGAAGACTGCCCGGGGGCCCGGGTTGCCTGTGTTCCCTGCTGCCTGATGTCTTCCTCAGGGCTTCTGTCACCTGGTCTGCGCTCAGCTGCACAGGCCGACACCAATAGGGATAAGATTAGCAGTGCAGGGATAATCAAAGCTCCCCTGCCTCTTTTTGCATACATATCTGAGTATACGCCTCCTTCTGCACTGACAATAATCGCTTCTTTTTTCGCCATTCATTAACCTGTCAGTATTAGTATTCGCCAAGCAAAAGGAAGCAATACCAGATAATGAACAATGTTTAATTTATGATTATTTAATCATTATCTAAAGTTCACGATACATCCCGGCAGCATCTTCCTTGGATACATGGTCATCCACAGCCAGTACCTCATATTGGCGGATTCGATCGCCGAATTGAATGGCGATTATGTCGCCTGCCTTTACTTCACTGCCGGGTTTGGCTGTCCGGTCGTTGATCTTCACCCTGCCCTGGCTGCAGACCTCATTGGCTACCGTTCTTCTCTTTATAATTCTGGATACCTTTAAATACTTGTCCAAGCGCAAATTCAGTTCATCCCCCATATCATATATAATAAACCGCTTCCATAAGCGGTGGAATTGGTGAAAAAGAAAGACCGGGGTTTGTCCCCGGCCGCTTCTTTATTTTACTGAATCCTTCAAGGCCTTGCCCGCTTTAAATACAGGAGCTTTGGAAGCAGGAATGGTGATCTCCTCTTTGGTTTGAGGATTTCTGCCCTTTCTGGCTGCTCTTTCCCGAACTTCGAAGGTACCGAATCCTACCAACTGTACTTTTTCGTTGGCTGCCAGGGCCTCAGTAATAACAGATACAAGAGCGTTTACAGCCTTTTCAGCATCCTTTTTGGTCAATTCGCTCTTTTCGGCAACAGCAGAGATCAATTCAGCTTTGTTCACGATAGAACCCTCCTTAAATTATGAATTCTCATAGCATATTCGCTATTTTTATTAAAATTCCTTCTTATTTCCATAGAATTTTCGTTTTTTTTACAAATAATTAGAAGTAAGGGAATTTCAGCTATATATTTTCCATATTTTTCATGAATTATACGCCCGGATCAGCCTTAAATTCGCTTTTTGCCTGGTTCCACAGTAAATCCATCTCTTCCAGAGTCATTTCCTCCAGGGGCTTGTCCGCATGCTCCTCAATATAGGCAAACCGGCGGATAAACTTCTCCGTTGCAGCGCTCAGAGTCAGTTCAGGCTCCTGGTTCAGGAATCGGCTTACATTGACTATGGCAAAGAGCAGATCCCCCAGTTCTTCCTTAATGGCATTTTCGTCACCGGAGCGGTATGCTTCCTCCAATTCCTTCAGTTCCTCCCCGGCCTTTTTTATGGCATCCTCCGGCCTGTTCCAGTCAAATCCCACAAGGGCGGCTTTCTTTTGAACCTTATAGCTTCGCATCAGGGCCGGCAGGATGGCCGGGATGTCCCTGAGCACCTGGGTATGACTCTTAAGCCCCTTCTCCTTTTTCTTAATGGCCTCCCAGTTGCCCACTACCTCTTCAGCGGTATCAGCCCGGGCATCACCGAAAATATGGGTGTGCCTGTCGATCATTTTTCGGCAGATGCCGGTGATAACGTCCTGTATGCTGAATTCGCCCCGCTCACCGGCAATCCGGGCATGAAAGACCACCTGCAGCAGAACATCCCCCAGTTCCTCGGCAAGCTTGTCCATATCCTGCATGGCAATGGCCTCCAGCACCTCATAGGTCTCCTCAATAAGGTATTGCCTGAGGGACTGGTGATCCTGTTTCCTGTCCCAGGGGCAGCCTTCATCAGAGCGAAGGATTTCCATAATCTCGACCAGGTGACGGAAGCTGTAGTTTTCCAGCTGCCCAAGCTCCAGAGCCGGTAAGTACAGGCAGCTGGTGTGATCAAAGGAGCGGGAGTGATCCAGGGTGTGTAAGGGGATCTCCTCTGTCAGGACAGCACCGTCTGCTTTCTGCCGGCTGATGACAACCGTCAGATCAGGGGGATACACATCCAGAAGCTGAATTTTAAGTTCGGAGGCCAGAATGCTGCTGCTAATCCCGATGATTACTGTTGACAGCCCGGGATCCAGCTGGGATACAGGCAGTTCTGCTGCAGTCAGAATTTTCAGGCCTTCTGCACAGCAGCGGCCGGAAGCAGCAATTACTGAATCCGCCTGGCTTATGCCCGGCAGTATCTCAACCTGAAAACCCGCAGGGGGCAGTTCTTTTATAAGCTCTAAGGTCAGGCGTTCCCCCACCATGGGATGGCCCGGAACTGCCACTACCACTTCCCCTTTTTCAGCCAGTGCAGTTATCCTTCTTATCATTTCCGGATAAATCTCATCAAAGCTTTCACTCTTATTATAAACACCATCCAGGGTGGTAAACCGGATTCCTCTTTCCCTCAGCCAGGGCGCCAGGGCATGTTCGCCGGTGCGCAGCACCAGGCATTCAGCCTCTTCCAAAGCCTTCAGGGTTCCCAGAGTCAATTCTTCCTCCCTGCCGGTTCCCAGCCCTGCAATAATTATTCTGGGTCTCATAAAAACTTCCTTTCTACTACCGTATCAGTTTCAGCCGGGATAAAACCCTGCCCAGTTTTACACCGCCGGGAAGCATTTCAAGATCATTGCGGTTCACAGCACCAACAGCCAGTAAAACCACTGCATATACAATCACGCCAAGGCTGATGGCAAGTAAAACGGCCTTGTTGCTGCCAAAAACAGTGTTCAGATAACCATATGAAAAATACACCAGAAGAGACATAATGAAGACGGCAACAACAGGCTTTACTATAAAGTCGCCAAACCGCATTCTGATTCCGGAATACCGTATAACGGCAGTCAGATCCAGCAGGGCAGCCACTCCGTAGCAGACAATCGTTCCCACAGCTGCGCCCTTTACATTGATTTCAGGAATTCCTATCAGGTACCAGGTAAGGGCAATTTTAAACATGGCTCCGATGGCAAGATTCCGGACTGGAACGGTCATTCTATTGAGACCCTGCAGAATGGCAGTCAGGGTCTGAACCAGGGTCAGAAAGACCACTCCTATTGATAAAACGGCCAGGATCTCGGCAGTTGCCGTAATCTCCGCATCCGGCAGGCCGCCGTAAAGCAGGGCGCAAACCGGTCTGGCCAGAATGGCCATTCCTGCGGCAGCCGGAAGGCCTATCAGCAGGGTCAGCCGAATGCCGGTCTCAGTTTTTTGGGCGATGCTGCGATGGTCCCTGCCGGCAAAGGACTCGGAGACTGCCGGCACCAGGCTCATAGCCAGGGCAATGGTCAGTACGGCGGGAAAATTAATCAGGGGATTGGCATTGCCGGTAAGGAGTCCATACATGGATTTGGCCTCTTCCTCTCCAAATCCGATTTGAACCAGGCGGTTTACTACAATAAGGGAATCAGCAACACTGATCAAGGGCATGATGGATGCACCAATGGTGATAGGAAAGGAAATAAGGATTAAGCGGGAAAGTATTGAGCGATTGCTTACCTTATAACCGGATGGCGGGGTTTGCTGTATATTATGTGCAATTTCCCCTTTCTTCCGGCGGTACATTCCCATAACCAGGGCAAGGGCAGCCCCTTCGCTCAGGGTAACGCCCGCAACTGCGGCAGCTGCTCCGAATTCCGGCCCTTTGGATATGTAAATGGAGGCGAACCAAAGACCCAGCAGCAGTTTGCCCAGCTGTTCGATGATTTGGGAAAGAGCTGTGGGTGTCATGTACTGCATGCCCTGAAAATAGCCTCGAAAGGATGAAAGCAGAGTAACAAATACAAGTGAAGGTGCAATAGCCAGAATGGAGTATATGGCCTCCTCGGCTCCGATTATCCTGGCTGTCAGCCTGCTTCCTGCAGAAAAGACAATAAAGGTGGAAAGCCCTATGATGAGCATGAGCCTGACTGAAATCCTAAATACCCTGTGTGCATCACGGTAATTGCCAAGAGCTATGTTTTCTGCAACCATTTTGGAAATTGCCGTGGGAATACCGGCTGTTGAAACAATCAGCAGAAAGGAATAAATGGGATAGGCCATCTGATAGTAACCTATCCCAATAGAGCCGATGATATTCACCAGGGGAATCCGGAACATGGCGCCGATGAACTTGGAAAGCAAACCGGCAGCGGCAAGAATCGCTGCACCTTTCACAAATGACTTTTTAGACATGCATACCTCCTGTATATTGCCTAAAAACTTATAATAGCGTGCCTATACACTGCTACTTATGAATATTATACCATCCCTGCCAAAATAACAACCGTTTGACAGCAATATTTTGGTCACCTGCCCCGGCAGACGGAGAAAGCCGGCAAACCAGGACCTGAGGCAGCGAAACTTTTGAAAAATGAGCGCAAAAAAGGCATTGATTTAAAGTTCAATGCCTTTACAGCTATTAAGTACGATTTACCTGATACCTTATATTGATTATTGCCTAATGCTCCATCTGCCTGGCCAGAAATCCGGCCGCAGTCTGTGCTATCTTTATTTCCGTCTCGCCCATGCTGACGCCGGGATCCTTGGACAGAAGAATTACGGCGCCTATGGCATCACCGTCGGCGACGATTGGTGCAATAACCTGGGCGGAATACTTTGTCTGATCCTCCTCATTGGCTGTAATAGCGTGCATCTTCCCTTCCTCACCGCGATTAGCCGCTACGGGCTTCTTCATTTCCATAATGCGCTCCAGGTCAGCACTTATGGATTTATCCAAAAATTCCTTTTTGGCACCACCTGCAACTGCTATAATGGAATCCTTGTCTGCCACACAGGAAATATGCCCCACAGTCTGATGCAGCGATTCCACATATTCCACAGCAAAGTCACCAAGCTCCCCGATAGGGGAGTACTTTTTCAGGATAACTTCACCTTCCCTGTCCGTGAATATTTCCAGGGGATCTCCTTCCCGAATCCGCAATGTTCTCCGGATTTCCTTGGGGATAACAACCCGGCCCAAATCATCTATCCGCCTGACTATCCCTGTTGCTTTCACTTATATCCCTCCTTAATCTGCATTACAACCAAAATCATGCTTGCACAGTTATTATTTTACTGTACTTTGGCTTTTATGCATCTGTTCGGAAGGACAGCCCGGGAAGTTTCCATCACAAAAAAGCTCTACAGGCGCTTTTCATACTTCTTGACATCAGCCTCATCCAGCCACTGGACAATGAGCTCACCGGTCTTTTCATTCTTTTTCTGACTCAGCAAGAGATTGCGCAGTTCCTCCCGCACGTCCTCCAGGGAAGCTATGTCATCCTCCGAGGCTTCATAGACTTTGATTATATGATAACCGTAGTCTGTAGCCACAAGATCCGATATCTCGCCTTCCTGCAATTGGAAGGATGCCTCCAGAAATTCTTCCATCATGCCTGAGTCGCGAAGCATGGAATACCCGTCCTTGTATTCTTCGCTTTCCATACCGGGATCTTCTCCGTATTTGATTACCAGCTTGTCAAAATCCTCACCTGCCCTGGCTTTAGCCAGAACGTCCTCTGCCTTGTCCTGAATGGATTTCAGTTTTTCCTCCCGCATGGAATCGGCATCATCATCCTTGCCCTCCTTGCGCAGTTCCCCGATAGCCTGGCTGTCTTCGTCCGACAGCTTGATCAGTATGTGTTTCACCAGCCTGCTGGCAGGCTCTTTAACAATCTCAACAGAGGAATAATAGGCTGCCAGAGACGGATTCTCGGTTTGAAATTCCAGTTCTTCCTGATAGTAATCCTCTACTTCCTGATCATCTACCTCAATACCCACCGTCACCTCGTCCAGGTAGGCCTGAATGGCAAAATACTTGGCCATCTGCTCTATATATTCATCTTCAGTCCTGCCTGATGCAGCTATGAACTCCATTACGTCTTCCCTGGCCTTAAGCTCATAATCCGTATCCGGATCCGCATCCTCACCGGCCTGCTCCTTCAGGGTTTCGGCATAGTTCTTAATTGTCTCATCCAGATCCTGTCTGGCCTTGTCCCGCATTTCATCATCAACCACATAGCCGGCTGCCGCTGCCTTTTGCTGAACCAGTCTCTCCTCTATCAGGCTGTCCAGGATTTGCAGCATGATATCCTTGTCATATTCCTCTGTTTCGCCGTAAAAAGCATGATACTGATCCAGGATTTCCCCTTTAAGAATATCCTCTCCATTGACTTCTGCCACTACAATTTTTCTGTCCTTTTCCTCATTGACCTGTACCAGACCGCAGCCTGACAGCAAGAGTGCCAATGTGATTATTAAAACAGCAAATACCTTGGTCTTCCGGTTATTCAATCTCATTCATCCCCATATTCCGTAGTAGTAGATATTGATATCCCTCTCCAGGGATAGGTATCCGGCAGCAAAAGGTTTATGCCGCACAGATCCATATAATTATACCTGCATCTGACTTTCTTGTAAATCACTTATTTTCTCCAATATGCCTGCCGCAGCGGACATGGCCTCGGATTCAGTCCCTTCCTTAAGGCGCAGGCTGATAACCGGCGGATTGGAACCAAGCAGCCTTAATGTCTTCTGATTCTCATTAAGAATAATCATAAGAGTTCTGGGGGTCAAGGAACGGCTGTCCTTCAACTTCATGCTGACCACTTTGTCCCTGTGGGTAATCTCCGTAAACCCGTGCCGTTTGGCCAGCCCTCGGATATAGGCAACCTGGATAAGATTCTGAGCGGGGGCCGGGATATGGCCGAAGCGATCTATAAGCTCATCCTCCACATCCTCTTTGTCGGCAAGTCCCTCTATGGCCGCAATTCTCTTGTACATCTGCAGCCGGTGATTCTCCCGGGCTATATAAGCGCTGTCTATATAGGCATCCACTCTGAAATCCACGGTGGTCTCCACCGGCTTTACCGCTTCCTCGCCCTTCATCTCCTGAAGGGTCTCTGCCAGCAGTTTGTTGTACATATCATAACCCACTGCCGACATATGGCCGTGCTGCTGGGCTCCCAGCAGGTTTCCGGCTCCCCGGATTTCCAGGTCCCGCATGGCAATTTTAAATCCGGAACCCAGTTCCGTAAACTCCTTTATGGCCTGCAGCCTTTTTTCGGCAGTCTCATTCAGTATCTTGTCAGGCTGGTAGGTAAGATAGGCGTAGGCAACCCGGTTGGAACGACCTACCCTGCCCCGCAGCTGGTAGAGCTGGGCCAGGCCGAAGTTATCGGCATCGTAAATGATAATGGTGTTTACCCTGGGAATGTCCAGCCCGTTTTCAATTATGGTGGAGCAAAGCAGCAGATCATATTCATGCTCATAAAAGTCTATCATAATACGCTCCAAGGCGGATTCGCTCATCTGCCCGTGGGCTGTTGCAATTCTGATTTCCGGCACCAGCTGACGCAGCCTTTCCGCCATCCTGTCCATGCGTTTGACATGGTTGTATAGAAAATAGACCTGTCCCCCCCGGCCTGTTTCACGTATGATGGCATCTCTGACCAGAGAATCGCTGTATTCCACCACATAGGTCTGGACCGGGTACCGGTCTTCAGGCGGGGTTTCGATGATGCTGATATCCCGGATGCCCGTCAGGGACATATGCAGGGTGCGGGGAATAGGCGTTGCGGTTAAGGTCAGAACATCCACATTCTTCTTTATATTCTTTATGACTTCCTTATGACCTACTCCGAATCTTTGTTCCTCATCCACTATTAAAAGCCCCAGATCCCGGAATTTTACGTCCTTGCCCAGAAGTCTGTGGGTTCCGATAATGATGTCAACATTCCCCTCTTTCAGAGCCTTTAGTATTTCCCGCTGCTCCTTAGGGGTCTTAAAACGGCTGAGAACCTGAATGGTAAAGGGGAAGTCTCCGAAACGGCTGACAAAGGTATTGTAGTGCTGCTGGGCCAGAATGGTGGTCGGGGCCAGAACCGCTGCCTGCTTTCCGTCCATTACCGCCTTGAAAGCCGCCCGGATGGCCACCTCCGTCTTGCCGTATCCCACGTCTCCGCAGAGCAGACGATCCATAACCTTGCCTGATTCCATGTCCCTTTTGATTTCTGCCAGGGATTGAAGCTGATCCGGCGTTTCCTCATAGGGGAAGCTTTCCTCAAACTGGCGCTGCCACTGGCTGTCCTTTGAGAAGGCGTAGCCTTTTGCAGATTCCCTGGCTGCGTACAGTTTCAGGAGGTCAAAGGCCAGTTCCCTTACCGATTCCTTTGCCCTGCTCTTGGCTTTCTGCCATTCGTTTCCGCCCAGCCTGGACAGCCGGGGCTGCTTATCCTCTATGCCCACGTAAGGCTGAATCAAATCCATCTGATCAACGGGAATGTATAACCTGTCCGTGCCCGCATACCGGACAAGCAGATAATCCCGCTGCCGGCCGTTTACAGTCAGTTTCTCAATACCCGTGTACCTTCCAATGCCATGGTTTTCATGCACTACCAGGCTGCCTACCTTAAGGTCTGTAAAGGGATCCAGTTTCCTGCCTCTTTTTTTTGGTGCTGCCTTTAACTTCCGGGTGCCGTACAGCTCCTGATCGCTGATAAGCACAAAGCGGCCATCCACATATTCAAAGCCTTTGCTCAGGCTCCCGCTGGATATTAGGATCTGACCCGGAAGCAGATCGGTGACAGCATCTGTCTGAACCAGGGTCTCCAGTCCGTATTCCAGCAGAGCATCAGCCAGGCTCCCTGCCTTCAGTCTGCTGCCCGACAAAAGCAGAACGGAGTAGTTCCGCTCCTTCCAGTAGCGGAGATCCTCCGCCAGCAGTTCCCACTTTCCATGATAGGCAGGTATGGTACGGGCGGCTATCTGATGGATCCGCCGGGGTTCAAAGCCAAGTCCGGTCCTTGGAAGGGACAGGAGTGCCATTCCCCTGTATTCATGAGCCCGGGCCAGTACGGCATCATAACTCCCCAGCAGGGCCGCCTGCTCGGGAAGCACCTCTCCCTTTATCAGCAGATCCCTGAAATACTCATTGAACTCCTCCGCAGCCCGGCCGGCCCGCTCGCGGATCCGGACAGGCTCGTCCAGAACAAGAAAAGCATCCCCGCCTGCGTAATCCATCAGGCTTTCCGGTTTTTCAAAGAAAAAGGGAAAGTAATTTATCAGCTGATCCTCCATGACACCCTGATCCAGCCCCTCCAGCAGACTGTCCATCCTGCTTTCCAGCCTTGCCCTGTCGAAGTCCTCCTGCTTCTGCATTTTCTGTACCAGCTTATTCAGGCTCTTTTTTATTTTCAGCCTACCCTCTTCCAGCCGCTCATCTGTCAGCAGCAGTTCCCGGGCAGGCGTAATCCGGATGGAAGACAGCCGCTCTCCTGAACGCTGGCTCTGCAGATCAAAGGTACGGATGGAATCCACAAATTCATCAAAGTAATCTATTCTATAGGGGGAATCAGAGGTAAGAGGAAAAATGTCCAGTATGCTGCCCCTTACGCTGAACTGACCCGGTCCCTCCACCGTGTATACCCTTTCATAGCCAAGCCTTACCGCCCCGGCAGCAAGCTCAGCCAAGGGGTATTCCTCTCCCTCCTCAATTTCAAGCACGGAGGCGGAAAAGAGCTCAAAGGGAATAATGGGCTGCAGGAGGGCATCCACCGTGGTAATGACAATAAGCTTTTCTCCTGCCGCCAGCCTGGCCAGCACGGAGAGCCTGCCGGCTGTCAGTTCGCGGCTGTGGGCGGCAGTATGATAAAATATATACTCCCGGGAAGGAAAGCGTACCACCTTGTCCGGAAAGAAGAGCTGCATGTCGTCCATGAGACGGTTGGCCTGCATTTCATCGTATGTTACAAAAATGCAGGAGCTGCCCCGGGGATACAGGATACCGGCTGTAAGGTGGCACTTCTGTGCCTCGGTAATGCCCGTAATGGAGCTTATCCCCCTCCCGCTGCGAACCGAGTCCCTTATCTTATTAAACTGAGACCACCTTTCCATTGGTCTGAACCAGATTGGTTCCATTCAATCAACAACCTTCTCTTTCTTTTTTCCCATTCTCATAACTATCAGGTTCCAGGCAAAATGAAGAGCCATGGCAGAAAGCAGGGCTGGCAGGATCATGCCGGTCTGACCCAGCAGCCACTCTGCTGTAAGACCGAACAAGGAGTGGCTGATGATGCTGAATACCGCCGCCCACTTCCCGGAACCCTGGCTGCCTGCGGCAAGATCATAGAGAGCTTCACCCAGGCCGAAGAGAAAATGAACATGAAAAACAGACCTATTTGCATAATAGGCCGGCAGTGTTTTAAATATCTCCTCGAATATCGGTGCACCCAGTATTACGGCATGTTCCCGAAAGAGTCTGAGCATCAGCCTGTTTATCAGGCAGGACAGCCCCAGGGCCGCCAGTGAAATAAGCAGAATCAAACAGGTCTCTCCTATCCGTTGAATCTGCTCATAGCCTGCTCAACTCCCAGTGAAAGAATACATTCCACTCCTTTCACTGCCCGGGCACAGGCCTCCTTCATTGTCTCCACTTCCTCATCCCTGAATCGGGACAGGACATGGTCTGTCAGTTCCCAGCCCTCCGGCGGTCTGCCTATTCCAATTCTGACTCTGGGAAAATCCTGACTCTGAAGACAATATATAACGGATCGCATCCCATTATGGGTGCCTGCGCTGCCCGACGGCCGGATGCGGATTGTTCCGATGTCCAGATCAGCGTCGTCATATATCAGAATAATCTGCTGTGCATCGGTTTTGTACCACTCCTTAAGCGAAAGCAGGCTCTCCCCGCTCAGATTCATATATGTCTGAGGCTTGGCCAGCACTGCCCTCTGACCCCCGATGCGGCCTTCCCCCATAATGGCCTTGTGCCTGATTCTGTTAAGTGGGATGTTATGGGCCTGTGCCAGAAGATCCACCACATAAAAGCCTATATTATGCCTGGTCCCGTGGTATTTGTCTCCCGGATTGCCCAGTCCTGCAATTATAAACATTTCCTGGTCCTTTCAGCTTTGGTTGATAAAAGGATGTAAGGAGGGATCAATCAAACAAAATACTGACCGGCAATCCCTCATAGATTCTTTCCATGGCCTCGGCAAAGAGGGGAGCTATTGAAAGTATGCGGATCTTGTCCACTTGTTTTTCAGGAGCAAGGGGAATGCTGTTGGTCACTACCAGCTCCTTGATGGGTGAATCAACAATCCGCTCTATGGCGGGTCCGGACAGTACAGCGTGTGCAGCACAGGCATATACTTCCTTTGCCCCTCCCATCTCAACCAGAGCCCTGGCTCCCTGCTGGATAGTTCCTGCCGTATCGATCATATCATCTATAAGGATAGCCCGCTTACCCTTAACATCGCCAATGATATTCATTACCTCGGCTACATTGGGTCTGGGCCTTCTCTTGTCAATTATGGCCAAAGGCGTATTCAGCTTGTGGGCAAAGTTTCTGGCCCGGGTTACGCTGCCCAGGTCAGGGGATACCACTACAGTATCATCTCCAACGAAGCCCTTATCGGCAAAATATCTGACAAAAAGGGGCATGCTGAAGAGGTTGTCCACCGGAATATCAAAAAAACCCTGTATCTGAGCTGCATGCAGATCCATGGTCAGCACCCTGTCGGCACCGGCAGTGGTTATAAGATCGGCAACCAGCTTGGCCGTTATGGGATCCCTGGCCTTTACCTTACGATCCTGCCTGGCATACCCGTAGTAGGGAATAACAGCGGTGACCTGGGCAGCTGATGCCCTTTTGAAGGCATCAATCATTATAAGAAGCTCCATCAGGTTGGTATTAACCGGTGATGAGGTGGACTGGACCACAAACACATCCGAGCCTCTGACAGTTTCATAGATATCAACCGAAATTTCACCGTCACTGAATTTTGATACCCTGGAGTTGCCCATGGGCACCCCCACATATCTGGTGATCTCCCTGGCCAGCTCCACATTGGAATTGCCCGCAAAAATCTTAATACTCTTACCATGGGTGTTCATTGATTTTCCTCCGTTTTTTTCTGTTCTCTCTCTTCTCTTTTGTCCACCCAGCCTTCCTTATTCACCTGCCTGGCTCTGGCTATGGCCAGGGCTTTGGACGGCACCCTTTCCGTAATGGTGGAGCCGGCAGCAATATAGGCATGGGATTCCACTTCCACAGGTGCTACCAGATTTACATTGCAGCCTACAAAGGCATGATCGCCGACGGTTACCTTCTGTTTTCTTTTTCCGTCGTAATTGACGCAGACCACGCCGCATCCGATATTTACATTTTCCCCTATTTCCGCATCTCCTACATAGGACAGATGAGATATCTTGCTTCCCCTGCCAACAAGGGATTTTTTGATTTCCACAAAATCTCCGATTCGGGCATGACTGCCAATCCGGCTGCCGGGACGTATGTAGGCATACGGACCCACGGTGGTTTCATGGCCCACGCTGCTGTCCAGTACCACCGATGACTGCAGGGATACCTTATCTCCTATCAGGGCATTGTGGAGCCTGTTGCCCGGGTAGAGGATGCAGCCGCTGCCGATAACCGTGCTTCCTTCAAGAACGTTGCCCGGATAAATGATGGTATCCCGGCTGATATGAACATCAGGCCCGATATATGTATGGGAAGGATCTATGAAGGTAACGCCCTTTCTCATATGGGATTCGTTTATTCGCAGCCGCATGCGGGCTTCCGCTTCAGCAAGACATATCCGATCGGTTACAGACATCAGCTCTTCCGGGTGCGGAGGGTGAAAGATTGCCTTACCGGCCTCCCCGGTCTCCAAGAAACCTTTGAAATTCAATGCATCAGGAGGCATGGCCTCAAGCTGACGGGCATGGATGGAAAGGGCATCATAAAGCCATTTCGTACGAAAACACAGGACTGCATGCCCCGGCTTAATGGTTGTCCATGCATCCTCGTCCTCCGACATTATAACCGCATCCAGTTGATTGCCGGCAGTGAATTGAAGCAGACCCTCAAGGGCTGCTGCAGACAGAAGCGGCAGGTTGGCCGGAAGCTGGATCAGGTATTCATAGCCGCTGCTGTGCCTTGCCAGCACCTGAAACCATTCAGACAGAGTACTGTATTTGACTGAGATCAGGTCAGAGATTTCAGCCTCAGCAAGATGTTCCTCCAAGGCCTCCCCGTCCCCGTCAAAGATGACAAGGGGCGGATTGCCGGTAAGGCAGCCTGCTGCCGCCAGGGCATGCCGCAGCATGCTGCGCCCGCATACTGGATGCAGGATGAGGGGAATGGCTGAATTCATGGCAGATGATTCACCCTGCAGGGCAGATATAATGACAAAAACGGAATTTTTCATATTTTTACGCTCCTCTGATTCCCGAATGAAGCAACCTGTTTATTATATCATTATACATTATTATTATCAAAAATGTCATTCCTGTAAAATATGATTAAATTGATCTGCCGGTCTCGAAAGGTGAAAATATCATTAAAAAAGCCTTAAAGGAGAGTTGCCTCTCCTTTAACGCTCATTCTTCTTCCATTCCAATATACTTTTCCAACACGAGTTTCTGCAGTTTCTCCCTCGTAGCAGAGTTGATTGGGTGGGCAATATCCCGGTATTCCCCATCCGGGGTCTTTCTGCTGGGCATTGCAATGAATAATCCGCTCTGTCCTTCAATAACCTTGATGTCGTGGACAACAAATTCGTTATCAAAGGTAACGGATGCCACAGCTTTCATCTTACCCTCACTCCCAATCTTCCGAATGCGAACATCAGTAATGGTCACCCAGTTCACCACCTTCCAGCAAATAGCAAGCAGCAATTCTCAATACTTTCTCTATTCGCCAAAAAAATGGATACTCCTTCTATTTTTTTGAATATTTTCACATCAGACTGAGCAAATCCAGTCAGCAGGAGACAATTTAACCCTGTTTTCCTCTTCGTTAACCTCTTCCAGTACCATCAGGGCTGTATAATCACTGACCATCTTTTCCCGAGGCTGCCTTGTTGCAATAACCACCCCGGTGCCTGCTATCTCTACGTTAAACTCCTTCAGAAGCTGAATCATCCCTTTGACGGTACCGCCCCCCTTCATGAAGTCGTCGATGATAAGAGCCCGGCTGCCTTCCCTGACCGAACGTTTGGACAGGGACATGGTCTGAATCCGCTGAGAAGAAGCTGAAACATAGTTGATGCTAACCAGGGGGCCTTCTGTCAGCAAGCCGTTGCGGCTGGCCACAACCACAGGGCAGCCCAGCTCAAAGGCAGTCATAATGGCCACCGGGGTTCCCTTGGTTTCCACGGTAAGGATAAAGTCGGGCTTTAAATCCAGAAAACGGGCTGCCAGGATTTCTCCAATCCGGTGAATTTGCTGAGGTGAATGGAGGATATCATTCATATACAGATAACCGCCGGGGAGGATGCGGTTGGAATCGGAAAGGGTCAGGCAGAGTTCTCTTATATATTTCCTGGTTCTGTCCATATCAGCCAGGGGAACAAATCGAACTCCGCCTCCCGCTCCTGCCGTGGTTTCCAAATCTCCCAGCTTAAAGGCCAGCAGGGAATCACGTATTATGGCAATATCTTCACAAACTGTGGACTTGCCGGAGTTAAATAAGTCACTGAAATGTTGTAAGGTATAGCTCTGATTGGGATGGCTGCACAGGATGCGGGTCATGGCGGCAATCCTCTCATTTCTTCTGATTTTCAGCAAAATCAACTCCCCTCGGTCTAGTTTCTTCCTGCCTGTTATTATATCATAAGCCGGGCTGAATCCGAATGTTATTTTAAAAAATTCCGAAAATATTTGATTATATTTTATCAAAGTATCTTAAAAAAAAGCAGCGTTCGTGCTGCTGTCAAATCCATGCTTGATTTATTGGAAGGAGGGATGGGTCAGGGCAAACATAATTTCCCCTTCTGCCGCCGGTTCATCATCCACCAGGGCCCTGACAGCGGCCTTCCCCATTAAGCGCCTCATCCTGATGAGCTCTGCTTCCAGCTGCAGCTGATCCCCCGGCACCACCTGCCGGCGGAAACGAACCTTGTCTATCCCGGTAAAAAGGGCCAGTCTGCCCTTGTTTTCCTCACTGCCCAGAAGGATCACAGCACCCAGCTGAGCCAGTGCTTCCAGTATCAGCACGCCCGGCATGATGGGACGACCCGGAAAGTGACCCTGAAAGAAAGGCTCATTGATGGTTACATTCTTGTATCCCTTTGCGGATTTTCCCGGTATCAGCTCAGTCACCCGATCCACCAGCAAAAAAGGATAACGATGAGGAATGCGCTCCATAATTTCATTTATATCCAGATTCATGGTTAGTCTCCTTTTGTTTAGTATGACACCGGTATTCCCTTACGGTGCTCGAACACGGCAGTCTGGGAATATATATCCAGGGCCTCCAGTGCTTTGCCGGTTCCAAGGGCAACACATGCTGCTGCATATTCTGCCACATACACCGCTATCCTGGTGCGCTCCTGAAGAAGCTTGTCAAACCCATAGAGCAAGGCTCCGCCGCCTGTCATGCATATGCCGTATTCGCTGATATCGGAAGCCAGCTCGGGCGGGGTACGCTCCAGCACCGAATGAATGCAGTCCACGATGTCCTCCACCGGTTCCTCCAGGGCTTCAATCATTTCCTCAGAAGTAACCGTGATGGTCCTGGGAAGACCGGATATGAGGTTCCTGCCTGTTACTTCCATGGAGACCTGCTCCTTTCTCGGATAGGCGGAGCCAATGGTTATTTTCATGTCCTCGGCTGTTCTTTCGCCTATGAACAGGTTGTACTTCTTACGCATATATCTTACTATGGCATCATCAAAATTATTCCCCGCTGTCTTGATGGTTTCTGAGAGAACCGCACCGCCAAGGGAAATAACTGCCACATCGGTGGTACCCCCTCCGATGTCCACCACCATGTGGCCGCATGCCTTGGATATATCCAGCCCGGCACCTATGGCAGCCGCTATGGGCTCTTCTATAAGAAATATCCTCCCTGCGCCTGCTTCGGCTGCTGCATCCAGCACAGCCCGTTTTTCCACCTCGGTGACTCCGCTGGGAACACAGATGACAACCCGGGGCTTGCCGAAAAGGCCTTTTCCTGTCACCTTCTTAAGAAAATACTTTAGCATTTTTTCCGTTATTTCATAGTCCGATATAACGCCCTCGGACAGGGGGCGGATGGCTCTGATATTACCGGGTGTCCTGCCCAGCATCCTGCGTGCTTCTTCCCCTACCGCCAATATCTGGCCGGTTTTTTCATCTATGGAAATGACCGAAGGCTCCTTCAGTACAATCCCCTTGCCTTTCAGATATACCAAAACGGTGGAAGTCCCCAAATCTATACCGATATCCCTGAATCCCAACAACTATAATCTTTCCTTTCCTGTTGCCTATTTGCAAATTCTGATGTGCCCCGGTCCTAATGGCAAATTTATTGATATAATTCTCCCTTTTTCCTGAAATTCCTCTTTTTTCACAAAGAAAAACACGGTCTGTTTTACCATGTTTTTCTTGTCATATTTTTCTGAGTATCATCCTCTTCACTGCTGTTATCATCAAGGGGGTATTACTCCATTCTGCCGGACGACTTATATTTCATGCGGGTTGCCCTGCCTCCTCTTATGTGTCTCTCCGCTTTATTCTGTTCCAGTACTTTTCTTACTTCATCTGCAATATTGGGGTTTATTCTCGGAAGGCGTTCCGACACATCCTTATGCACGGTACTTTTACTCACTTTGAAGACCTTGGCAGCTTCCCGCACGGTAGCCTTCGATTCGATAATGTAGTTTGCTATTTCTACAGCCCTTTCCTCAATGTAATCCTTCAAAATCGATTCCCCCCTAACAATATCAGTCCCGGAAGATCACGGACTGACAGGCTCAGCCCGGCTTCTCCGGCACTGCGGCTTTATATATTTAAATAATTATGCAGAAAGGGAATGATATAGAATGAAATAAATAAATTAAAGCTGTCTGAAGCAAATTGGGACAAATGAGTACAAAAATGGACGTCTGTTACAACGTCCTTGTCATTTGTCCCTTTCTTATCCAATGTAAATTACGAAACTTATGGATCTGTTATTTGTGATTTAAATAATCCATGGGATCCTGATTCTCTCCATTCAGCAGCACCTCAAAATGCAGATGGGGATCATCAATGATTTCAAAGGCTGCGGTTCTTCCGATACCGGAGATAACCTGCCCCTTCTTCACGCTCTGGCCCGGTTGAACCATGTCCCCTGTTGACAGACCCATATATACTGTCTTCAGATCGTTTTCATGGGCCAGCGTAATGACTATGCCCCGAAGCGGGTCTTCCTCTATGCTCTCCACCAGGCCGTCCAGTGCTGCCCTCACTTCATCTCCGGGAGCCCCTGCCAAATCCACGCCTGCATGAGTGGTCCATTCCTTCAGGGTGGGGGAAAATACCAGTACATCCATGGCATAAGGCCGCATAATTTCGCCCTCTACAGGCATCTCCATGACAACAGACTGACCGGAGTTGTCCTCGGAGGAAACAGGAACAGAGTCGGTATCAGTATTTGTCTCAGCTGCTGAATCATCCGGCTTCCCCTCTGATATGTCCGTCTCCTCTAATGCTTCTTCATCATCTGTCTTAACGGGCAGGGGTGCCTGATCTTCTTCTCCGGTAACATCAGTAATAATAATGTCAATTTTATCCGGCTCATCCTTGTCAGGCCCTTCTCCCTCCACCGGAATATCGGATGGGCTTTGTTCCTCTCCGTACAGGGGATCGTCCGTCCTGTCTCCGGGACTGCCCTTCTGCGTCAGGAAGGCTGTCGCCCCGATGATGGCCAGACAAATCAGCAGAATCAGATAGAATCCAAACTTATCAATGAAAGCTCTGATCCTTTCAATGCTGAAGGCTTCTTTCAGCTTTTGTATAAATGCTTCTTTTCCCATTGTTTTCCACACCTCCACTGATATTATTGCCACTTTTCAGGCAAGTATACAGTGGAAGCTCCGGATGTATACATTTAATATTGTTTTAATAGTGGGTTATTTCAACCCCGCGGTAATAATGCTGCAGAATCTCCTTATAACTGCTGCCCCTTCCTGCCATCTGATGAGCCCCTACCTGACTCATGCCGACACCATGTCCGAATCCCCTGGTCTTCATGGTGATGGTATCCTTTCCAAAGACAAAGGTGATGTCTGTGGAATTAAGCCCGTACAAGAGACGAAACTCAGTTGCCTTAAGCTTCTTTCCTCCCACGGTGATAGTCCGGATTCGCCCGCTGTCGGTATATCCGTCGATTTTTATCTGAGAAGCCAGATTATCGGGATTAAGCTTAATGCCGTATCTGGATTTAAACACTTCGGCAAACTTCTTGTTTGTCAGAGTTACACTTCCCTCAAACATAGGGCCGTTTTCCTCCCCAATGCTTTCCACCGAGGTATAATAGGGCAGGGAGTTGGAGAAAACCTCTCTTACATCTTCAGTCCTGCCGTTGCTGGTGGAATGATAGAAAACCTCAATTGCCTTTCCCTGGTAAGTCATGATCTGCCCTTTGGTTTCCTGAACTGCCTGCTCAATCCTCTTGAAATTACTCTCAAAATCCTCCCCCCAGTTTCTGCGCATCTGCTCCCTGGAAATCCATTCCTGGCAATGGGCATAGGAACTGCAGACATCCGCTCCGTCATGCCGGCTGCAGCCCCTGCCCCCGTAGGCAGGGAGCTGATAGACCACCAGGGTTCTGGCAGCCACCGCCTGGGCCTTTAAGGCTTCCATCTCATAGGAAGCAGGCATTTCACCTGCCAGTACCCCTGTCAGATACTCTTCCAAGGAGATTTTAACCAGTTTCTTTTCCCAATGATTATACAAGGATATGATTAATTCTTCTGAATTGTCATTTTTAACAGGTGTAATAATGATTTCATTCGGATCATCCGATTTGCCGGGTTCCTTATCCTCCGGGATATCCCTGCTGAAAATTCCGGTCAGTATGGAAGCAGACAGCAATATTACCAAAATCCCAAACAGGAGTGCGTTTGTCCTGGATATCATGTGTCGATCCCTCATTTCTTCTTTAATGTACTTAACCATTTTATGAGCGGCAGGCCGGCTTTAGAACCGGCCATTTTATGCCTTGAGACTCCATCCGGCTTTTTCATGCCCAAGGCACGGCCTTCGCTCAATTTCAGCACCAAGGGATCTCAGTTTTTCTTCAATGCCTTCGTATCCTCGTTCAATATGATGAATATCCATTACCCTGGTTACCCCGTCCGCAGCCAGGCCTGCCAGAATCAGCGCGGCACCGGCCCGCAGGTCCGTGGCCTTCACTTCTGCACCCTGAAGACGCCCCACACCTTCCACAATGGCACTGCGCCCTTCGATTGTGATTCTGGCTCCCAGCCTTTTAAGTTCACTGACATGCATGAACCGGTTTTCAAACACGGTTTCCGTTATCATGCTGATTCCCGGCAGGGTACACATCAAAGCCATCATGGGCGCCTGCATATCAGTCGGAAAACCCGGGTGGGGCAGGGTTTTCAGATTGACGGGACGGCAGCCGCTGCCATGCACCCGTAAACCCTCTTCGGTCCTGTCAATCATTACTCCCGTTTCTCTCAATTTGGCTTCTACCGGGCGAAGGTGTTCGCAAATTACATTGGCAAGGGTTATATCCCCTCCGGTTATGGCTGCCGCCACCATGAAGGTGCCTGCTTCAATCCGATCGGGAATTATGGTGTGACTGCAGCCCTTCAGCTCCTTCACCCCTTCTATCCTGACTGTATCAGTTCCGGCTCCTCTCACATGTCCTCCCATGGAGTTGATGAAGTTGGCCAAATCTATTACTTCCGGCTCCTCTGCCGCATTTTCTATGGTGGTAAGACCGTCAGCCAATGAAGCTGCCATCATAATGTTTTCCGTTGCCCCGACGCTGGGGAAATCCAGGTATACCATGCCGCCGGTCAGCTTTTCCGCACGGGCTTCAATGTATCCGTGCCCCAGGGTTATGTCCGCCCCCATGGCGGCAAGTCCTTTCAGGTGCAGATCTATGGGCCGGGTTCCGATGGCACACCCGCCGGGCAGGGAAATCTTTACCCTGCCGAATCGCGTAAGCATGGGCCCCATGACCAGAAAAGAAGCCCGCATTTTCCTGACCAAATCATAGGGTGCAGGTGCCGGCCGGACTCGATTGTTATTTATGTGCAGGCTTTTATTCTTCCGCCTCAGCATGCATCCAAAATGCTCCAGCAGCTCACACATGACATGGACATCCTCCAGTCCGGGAACATCCTCCAGCATGCAGCTGCCATCCGTAAGCAAAGAGGCTGCCATGATGGGCAGTACGGCATTTTTGGAGCCATTGACGGTAACCTTTCCTTTTAAAGGCCCCTTGCCGCTGATCCAGAAACAGGCCATAAATTCACGCTCCTGTCATTCCATTTTGTGTTACCCGCCCGAGTGTTTCTTAGTATGGCATGAGGATTACAGGGGTACCCAGCAGGATATAGGTACTTCCTTCATAGGAACGATAACGGAGGGCGGCATTGAGATTGAAACATCCCTGTTCTGAAGTCAGCCCGCCCCCGATGAGGCTGCTGTATCCGGTCAGACTAATCCATTCAGCATCGGCGCTCATCTCCGTAATCGTTGCGTCCAAACCGGAAAAAACCTTTCTCCCTATCCGCTCCATTTCCGCCTTCTGTAATCTTCCGGGAATGACAGCCGTGTAGGTCGTCCCAACAAAGGGATTATCACCGAACTGCCCCAGTATATCTTTAACTTCTTCAAATATCCTGCCTTCCAAAGCTGTGGAGTCAGAATTCAACACAACCTCCATGGATACCCATGTTTTATATGTCTCTGATCCGTTTACCGGCAGAATACTGCTGTGCAGGGCAAGGGTACAGACCGCATCATTCTCTGACACAGCTATCTCTGCCTGCAAGGAATTTTGTACTTGTCCCCTGTGCATTTGAACCTGCGCCTCTTTGTCTGTAAAGGGCGGAAACATCAGCACCTTTTCCGACAATTCCGGCAGCTGTCTATACTCATGATTGCAGAGTACCCATCCCTTTATCCGGGTCTCAATAAGTTTACCCCCCAAACCGCCAAGCTGCCGTCTGATTTCCTCCCGCACCAGGTCCGGGGGGGCAGCCAGGGCAGCATTTTCATAATTTTGCAGTAAAGCGGGGGAGCAGAGCAAAAACGATATAAGCAGCAATAAAGCAAGAGAGAACAGATAATGTCTTTTCATAATACACCTCACCGTTTAATCGCCTATCTCAATTATTACCTGATCTTCTTTTGTGTATACCTGAATAAGTTACATCAAGTCATTCTGAAATGTATATATCTGCCGGGTATATACCTTCAAATGAAGACAAAAAAGCCCTGCCTTACATATCAGGCAGAGCTCTGTATACTGTGTCAATTTTTAATTTTTCAGACTTAACTTCCGTTACTTTGTTCCAAATAACCGATCGCCGGCATCTCCAAGGCCCGGGACGATATAGCCGTGACTGTTAAGTTTCTCGTCAACCGCAGCCACAAAAATATCAATATCATCGTGATCCTGCTTAAGCCGTGCTATTCCTTCCGGAGCAGCAATCAGGCAGACCATCTTTATGCTTCTTGCACCCCTCTGCTTCAGAAAGCGGATAGCAGCTGAAGCAGAGCCGCCTGTAGCCAGCATGGGGTCTACAACAATCAGGTCCCTTTCATGAATATCGGATGGAAGCTTGCAGTAATACTCCACAGGTTCCAGGGTGTCCGGATCCCGGTACAGACCGATATGGCCTACCTTGGCAGAGGGTATCAGCCTGGTCATGCCGTCAACCATTCCCAGACCGGCCCGAAGTATGGGTATTATGCCCAGCTTCTTGCCTGCTATGACATGACAGGCAGCTTTTGCGACAGGTGTTTCCACCTCAGTTTCCTTCAGAGGCAAATCCCGATACACCTCATAGGCCATCAGGAGGGCAACCTCCTCCACCAGTTCCCGAAATTCCTTAACACCTGTCTCCTTGTCCCGGATCAGGGTCAGCTTGTGCTGAATAAGCGGATGATCCATCACATGAACATTTGACATTCTCTTCTCCCCTTTGTACGGATTAAATAGATTTATCAATATTTTGCCTGTATGGCAATTTGACATGCGAAATATGCGGCAATTTTACTTAACCGGTATGGAGTGCTGCAGCAGGACTTACCCCTTTGGAAGCAGCAGCTCAACTTTATCCTGAAAACCTATCAGTGCCTTTTTGGCAATCCCCAAAAAAAGGCCGGTTTCAAGGAGGCCGGGAATCTTTTTGAGTTCGGCATCAAGCCTTTCCAGATTCTCAGGAGGATCGGAGAAAAGGATGTCAAGTATGAAATTGCCGTTTTCGGTAATCACAGGGCCGTCCTTGCGAATTGCGCCCCGCAGCTCCGCTGTGCCGCCCAAAAGGCGGATTTGCTTTTTGGCAAAAGAAAGCGCCGGGGGAATTATCTCAACCGGCAGCGGGAATTTTCTGCACAGGGAGGAAACCAGCTTGGTCTCATCGGCAATAAGAATAAACTCATCAGCCATACTGGCAATTATCTTCTCGCAGGAATGAGCTGCCCCTCCTCCCTTTATGGCATTAAGATAAGGATCGATCTCGTCAGCTCCGTCCACCGCAAGATCCAGACGGTCGGACAACATGCTGTCCTGTACCGGAATGCCATGCTCAAGGCAAAGCATTCTGGCTGCATAGGAGGTAGGCACACCCAGTATATTCAGCCCGCTCTTCACCCTGCGGCCGAGCTCCTCTATAAAGAAAGCAACGGTAGAGCCGGTGCCGATTCCAACCTTCATCCCGTCCTGAACGAAATCTGCCGCATTCATACCTACCCTTTGCTTCAATTCCCTGTTGCTGGAAACCGATTTCAAAGAATAACCTCCTTTTTACATCCATCCGACCTCAGGCCGGCTCAATTTTATATTATATAGTGATCATTTCAGCTTGTCCAGAGCAGCCTGAAGTGCCTGCCGGATTTGCCTGGCAGCATGGCGGTATTCCTCATCCGACTTACCGAAGGGATCGGGAATATCCCTGCCTTCCTGCCCGGCAAATTCCTTCAGAGTATGGATCTTGTTCCAGACAGAAGGCTGCTCAGACAAAATTGCAGATTTATGCCCTTCAGTCATGGTGAGAATGAGGTCAGCCTGATTCAGAAGGTTTTCATCAACAGGCCTGGTCCTGTGGTCTGCCAGGCTGAGCCCCAGCTCTGCCATAATACGCTCTGCCTGCCTGGTCGCCTTCTGACCCGGCCAGGCGGCTATGCCGGCTGAGCCCGCCTCAATTCCTTCCAGCCCCTCTTTCTGTACCATATCCCTGAAAAGGGCTTCCGCCATTGGACTTCTGCAGGTATTGCCTGTACAGACGAATAAAATATTCACCTTTTCATCCTCCTCTTCCTCTCCGGCCGGCCTTGGCTCACTGCTACAGATCAATGATGCAAAAGCCGGCAGCACGGGCCATCCGATTCATCACCGCCAGACCCTCTTCCTTTTCATCTACCCCTTCTGCCAGAATAATATCAACATTTAAATCATCAAATTCCCTCAGCCGTGCAAAAAGATTTCCTGCCAGATCAGCAGGCTTGTCCCTGTCACCCATGGAAAGCCGGATTCCTTCATCATAACAGGCAATTGTCTGATCCGTTGCCAGTATGCCCACCTGCTTTCCTGCTTCCAGCTCACTGCTGACCCGGGTTCGGATATATTCCATCTGTTTTGGCAGGCTGCCTCTGATAAGGACAACAGGTGCCTTTGGAGCATAATGAACATATTTCATTCCCGGCGAGTGGGCAGCCTCATCCTTCTGCACAGGCTGCATGACACTGGGATGAATGGCAACCTGCCCAATGACGGATTCCAGCATTTCCACCGTCACTCCCCCCGGTCTTAATATGACGGGCGGGCTTTTTGTCAGGTCCAGCACGGTGGATTCCACACCCACATCCGTTCTGCCGCCGTCCAGAATAAGGGGAATGCGGCCTGCCATGTCCTTAAGGACATGCTGCGCTGCCGTGGGGCTGGGCCGCCCTGACCTGTTGGCACTGGGTGCGGCTATGGGCACCCCGGACAGGGAAATCAGGCTTAGGGCTACGGGATGAGCGGGTACACGCACGGCCACAGTATTAAGCCCGGCTGTAACCTCTGCAGGTACCTCTCCGGACTTGTTAAGAATCATGGTAAGAGGCCCGGGCCAAAACTTCTCAGCCAAGAGATAAGCTGAGTCCGGTATCTCCTCCACTAACTTCTGCCACTGGCCAGTATCATGAATATGTATGATAAGCGGATTGTCGGCCGGCCGGCCCTTTGCCCTGAAAATTTTCCTGACTGCACCAGCATCCAGGGCATCAGCCCCCAGACCATATACGGTTTCCGTCGGAAAAGCGACAACTTCTCCCAGTCGTATCAATCGGGCAGCTTCCCTCATCTCATCTTGCTGCTTTTTAAGGTCGGTAATGGAAACGACCCTGGTTATCATCTCTTTGTCTCCCTCCGGCTTCCTATATAAAACGGGACATGATAATGCCAATCAAAATTCCCAGTATCAAACCCAGGCCGGAGATTCTCCCCCGGTAAAGATCCCTGGATTCGGGTATCAGTTCGCTGCAGGTAATATATAACATGGCCCCTCCGGCGAATCCCAGGCACAAGCCGATGAACTCCGTGGAAATCTCACCTGCCAAAGCGCCGATCAGGGCGCCAATGCCCGTTGGAACTCCGGCCAGCAGGGCTGCCAGAACAATCTTTGCAGGGTGTATGCCTGCCATCCGCATGGGGGCCGCCATAACAATTCCCTCCGGAAGGTCATGCAGGGCTATAATGATACTCAGACCAACCCCAAAGGTCTGATAGGATGCGAAGCCTGCTCCGATGGCCAGGCCTTCGGGAAAATTGTGCAGGGCTATCCCTGTTCCTATCAGGATGCCTGTGCGCAGATAGTTCTTACCGGGACTGCCCTTTACCTTCCCGCTTTTCCTGTAAAAAAGCAGTTCCTGCAGGGCAGCAATAGCAATAACCCCTGCTGCCGTGCCTGCCAGACCTGTGCCAAAGCCGCCCAGCTCAAAGGAACGGGGCAGAAGGTCAAAGCAGACCACTGCAATCATCAGACCTGCCGACATGCTGAGTATGGCACTGAGCCAGCGTCTGCTGGGATTTTTAAGTAAAAAGGCAAAGGCTCCGCCCAATCCGGTACCGATTATACCTGCTGCAGTGCCTGCCGCCATGCCAAGTATTACATTCTCCAATATGATACCTCCGATGCAAATGGCTCTTATAATTGTATTCCAAAGATACAGCCCCTATGCCGGTGTTTAAGGAGCTGTCCGGCTGCAGGCTCTGCCTGCTGCAGGATTCCAATTTCAGCCTTCAGCAGCCTGCAGCTTTTCCGCCTGTTCCGCATGAGCCAGTGCATCCAGCACTTCATCCAGATTGCCGTCCAGGAAGTCCTCTAATTGGTGAATGGTAAGTCCTATCCGATGATCGGTAACCCGACCCTGGGGATAGTTGTAGGTTCTAATCCGCTCGCTCCGGTCTCCTGTGCCCACCTGGCTTCTTCGATTCTGGGCATATTCCATTTCCTTTTCCCGGCGGGCCATATCAAGCAGCCTGGATTTCAGAATCTTAATGGCCTTCTCCTTGTTTTTCAGCTGAGATTTTTCATCCTGACAGGAAACCACCATACCCGTAGGCAGATGGGTTACGCGGACAGCCGAATCCGTTGTGTTGACACTCTGACCCCCATGGCCGGAAGAACGGAATACATCAATGCGCAAATCATTGGGGTTTAACTCAACGTCCACATCCTCTGCTTCGGGAAGGACTGCCACCGTTGCAGTGGAGGTATGAATTCTCCCTCCGGATTCGGTAGTGGGCACCCGCTGCACCCTGTGAACACCGCTTTCATACTTCAGGCGGCTGTATGCGCCCTGTCCCTCTATGGTGAAGATCAATTCCTTGACTCCGCCCAGCTCTGTGAAATTGGAGTTCATAACATCTATTTTCCAGCCCTGCCTTTCAGCATATCTGCTGTACATGCGGAATAGTACCGCTCCGAACAAGGCTGCTTCTTCGCCTCCGGCCCCGCTTCTTATTTCCATTACCACATTCTTTTCATCCATTGGGTCCTTAGGCAGCAGAAGCAGCTTCAGCTCCTGCAGCAGGGCTTCCTGCCTGAGATTAAGCTCATCCAGTTCCTGTTCTATCATAACCCGGAATTCCCTGTCTTCGGTTTCCTGCAGAAGCTCGCCGGCCCCTTTTACTTCTTCCTCTATCTTTTTTATTTCCCGATAGCGGGCCACAATTTCCTCTAAGGAGGCATGTTCCTTAACCAGCTGCCGCCATTCCTCCTGCCGGTTTATTACCTCCGGGTCGGCAATCATCCCTTCCAGTTCCTCATATCGGTTTTCTATCAAAGCTAATTTTTCCAGCATCTTTCTACTCCCTGTCTTTTATGGAAAACCGCCAGTCGATCCCTGCCGGCTAAATCCTTGTGTATTTCTCCTCTTTTATATGCTTCGGTTTCCAGAAACAGCTTCTGTACGGACATGCCCTGATTATATCCGATTTCCAGCGCAATGAACCCATCCTCCTTCAAATACTTCCAGGCCTGCTGGGCTATTCTTCGGTAAAAATCCAGACCGTCCCGCCCGCCGTCAAGTGCGGACACCGGCTCATATTCCCTGACCTCCGGCATCAGGCCCTGAATTTCTTCCGTAGGAATATAGGGAGGATTGGATACAATTATGTCAAAGCAGGCATGGACACCTGTACCGTCAAGGGGTGTAAACAAATCACCGGACAGGAAAGCAACACGGTCGGACACATTATAGTTTTTGGCATTTTCCGCAGCCACCTGCAGGGCCTCTTCCCGTATGTCGATGGCAGTTAACTCAGCCTTCGGAAGATACACTGCCAGACTGACAGCAAGGACACCGCTCCCGGTCCCCAGGTCCAGAATGGAAAGAGGCTCTTCCCTTTTTTCAGCTGCGCTCAGCACATATTCCACAAGCAGCTCAGTTTCCCACCTGGGAATCAGTACCCTCCTGTCCACTTTAAAGGACAGCCCCATAAACTCTTTTGTTTCCAGAATATATTGGACAGGCTCACCTTTCAGCCGCCTTTGCAGCATGCTTTCAAATGCATTTAGCTGCCCGGCAGACAGCAGTTCATCACCTCTTAGATACAGCTGATGCCTTTCCCATCCCAAAATATGAGAAAGAAGCATTTCACATTCAAGCCTTGCTGATTCCTTCCCCTGCCTGTGCAGTAACTGCTGCCCCGCAGTCAATGCATCCTTCAGTGACTTCTGCACCCCTGGAGCCCCCTTCATTCTCAATTATGTCGCCGGCAGCCTCCACAAATGCCCGAATGGCCACTTCCAGCTGCTCATCGCTGGGTTCGCGGGTGGTCAGCTTCTGAAGCATCATTCCCGGATACATGATTGCCCGTATGAAAGGAGCATCGCTTTTTCCTGCAAACCGGGTAACTTCATAAGCCAAACCCGCTACCAGGGGCAAAAGAAGCAGACGTCCCAATACACGTATGAAAATATTCTGCCATCCCAGGAAGGAAAATATGACAATGCTGATAACCATGACAATGAGCAGAAAGGCGGTTCCGCACCGGGGATGCAGAGTGGTATATTTTCTGGCATTTTCCACCGTCAGCTCTTCATCATGTTCATAGCAGTGAATGGTCTTATGTTCAGCGCCGTGATATTCAAAGACCCTGCGTATATCCTTCATTCGCGATACCAGCACAAGGTATATCAAAAATATACCCAGCCGGATTACACCTTCAATCAAATTGATGACAATATTGCTGTGAACAAGAGAACGGAGCAGACCGGAAAGCAGGGCAGGAAGCAGAATAAACAGGCCGATTGCAAAGGCTACAGCCAATACAAGGGCAGAATAGAGCAATACATCCTCCGTCTTTTTTCCCAGCTTGTCGGCAAGAAAGGCTTCAAATTTTGAAGGCTTGATGCTTTCATCCTCGTCTCCGAACAATTCAGCTGAGGCCATAAGGGACCTGAAGCCCAGCACCAGGGTTTCCCCAAAGGTTACAATCCCCCTTAAAACGGGCAGCTTCAATATGGGAACCCTGTCCTTAACGGTGGTCAGAGTCTGCCTGATCACTTCAATGCTGCCGTCCCATCGCCTTACTGCAATGGCCATGGTTTTCGGTGCCTTCATCATGACTCCTTCCATGACAGCCTGACCGCCGATGACACACTTTTTCATTATTTCTCCTCCTAAAAAAATACAGACCAGGGAAACCTGCCCTAATCTGTATTTCCGGTCAGTAAATGTTAATTTCCGTCGGCCATCCCATATCTCTTCCGGAACCGTTCAACACGGCCGCCGGTGTCAACCAGTTTTTGCTTGCCGGTAAAGAATGGATGGCACTTGGAGCATATTTCAACCCTAATCTCTTTCTTGGTGGAGCCGGTTGTAAAAGTTTCCCCACATGCACACCTGACCACTGCTTCACCATACTGTGGATGTATATTTGGTTTCAACTCTTTCACCTCTTTCGTGATCTTGTGCAGTCATATTCTGTATCAAAGGCAGATTGCCTGCATAAAAACATGGCCTTCTTTAACTTTTACAGTATAACACAAGGAGAATCATAAAACAAGAATGTTTTCTCTGTTTTTGCTCTTGAATACAGGGAGGTTATACTCAAATTAGTTTTCTGAAATGAGACGGGGAGATCCCGCACTCATTCTGAAAAGCCCTGGCAAAATGGAACTGGCTTGAGTACCCCAGTCTGAAAGCAATCTGGGAAATGGTAAGCGGAGTATTTCGCAGCAATTCCTTAGCTGTGTCTATTCGCAGCGCATCATAATACCTCTTGGGAGGCATGCCCATAATTTCGCAGAAAACCTCACGATATCTACGTTCACTTAAGCCTGCAACCGATGCCATTTCTTTTATTGTAACATAGTTAGACATGTTAGAATTGATATAGCTTAAGACCTTGTCAATTGCAGGTTTATGCGGATTCCTTGGTTCCTTTTTGTCTAAATAATACATCCACTTGTTTATAAGCAGGTTTAATGTTGCAGAAGCTAGGTACCTGGACATCGAATCATTTTCCTTGAGCAGATTCAAACAGGCATTACAATCAGCGGTTTCCCTATCAACCATATCAATAGAAAGCACTTTATCAAATGGAAGGCTGATACAATTATCAGTAATAAAACCAAACCACCAGAAGTCCCATGTGTCTTTGCAATAGTAATGTCTTATCATTCTATTCTCGAATAAAAGCAGTGTTCCCGGGCCGACTATTATTTCCTCCATACCTTCAATATTTATATATCCTCTGCCGCTAATTGTTCTTAGTGCTACAAGGCCTTTATGATCCAGTTCATATTTCCAAACATCGTAGGTAGAATTGGCCTGAATAAAATAGACTGTTGTCAATGCAACAGGAGGTGTTGTCAATGGACTTTTAGTATAAGAAAAATCAAACTTCATATAACCCCTCACTTCCTACGGCATCCTACGGTTATCTTAACTGGCAAATTTCATTACTACACTTTTTGCAGTGATACAAATAAGCATATCCTCAAATACAACCAACGCAATACAGCATTAGAGAAAGTAGCAGTACCAAAAGCATGTTTTTCTAGTCATAGCCTTTAGAGCTATATTTGGACTTCTGTAATACATCGACTACTTTTAATAAGTCCAGAGTCTTAAAAACCATTGATAGTTTTGTTTCAGGTTGAAAATTTATTAATTATTCAAAGGAAAACAGACATTGTTGTCGAGTATAAATTAGTATCACCCCTCCGTGTTTGGTTTTTTGGTGGTACCTAAAACTTCGACACGTGCAGGGGTTTTTCCTTTAAACAGTAAGCGTTTTCTATTTTCAGGGGTAAAACAGTTTTCTTCCTTTCTGTAATCCGCTGTTTTACTGGCTTGTAGAATATGAAATTCGCTCAATTGTGTATTCAGTGCTACTTCCCGTTAGGATGCTAAAAGCTTATATGAAGTATTATACACAATTATTGCCGAATTATATATAAACTTGTCTGAATTCTGCATTTACTTTTTATTTTTATATTATATATTTATAATACATGAGTTATTCAGCATTATCTTTTAGGGGGGACTCGAGTGATAAATAACCTGAATGATGGAATACATGGGATGGTTCCAAGGGAAAAGATGAGCAAAGGTGCTAAACGGATGCGGGATTTCTATGACATGAAACCCGATGCTCCTATCTACCAGACAGAGTTTGGCTTTTACTCCCTGGAACGGTGGAAAAATGAGGGGCACATCAATGACGATACCAATCTATCAGATATCTTCGGATTTGATGAGCGGGGTACTTTCAGTCTAGGAGGGCTTGGCTGGTGCGAAGCTGCTTTTTATCCTTATTTTGAGGTGGAGATTATTGAGGACAGGGGAGACCATGAAGTTGTCAGAGATCATGCAGGACGCCATGTGTTGTATTTTAAAGACCGTAGAGACGGATTTATGCCTGAGTATATGGATCATCCGGTAAAGGATATGAAGACATGGGAGGAAAATTGCAAGTGGCGTCTTGATCCGAATTCCGCTGGAAGATACGAAAACCTCGAAGACGTTATGCTTCGTGCAAAGAAAAGAGCAGGAAGAGGTGAGGTTATCATTCAAGGTCTGATAGGTGGCTATATGTATCTCAGAAGCCTTATAGGTCCTGTTGACTTATTATATAAGTTCTATGATGATAAGGAACTCATACATGACTGTATGGAAGCATGGTTTAATCTAGCTGATACAGTTATAGCAAAACATCAGCAGTATGTAACGCTTGATGAACTCTTTATAGCAGAGGATATTTGCTATAATCACGGCTCTCTTATTTCACCTGATATGATCAGGGAATTTCTTATCCCTTATTATCAGCAATTAATTACCAATGTCAAAGCCAGGCAGATTGATAAGACTCGCCGCCTGTATTTTCATGTGGACACAGATGGTTTTGCAGATCCAGTCATACCCCTCTACAGAGAGTTGGGAATGGACTATATGAGCCCGTTTGAAGTTGCTTCAGGCTGTGATGTTGTCCGTACCGGGAAAGAGTATCCTGATCTGCTTATTTCAGGCGGTATTGATAAGCGCATACTGGCAGAAGGCAAAGAAGCTATCGACAGACATATTGATAGTATTCTGCCGGTTATGAAAAAAAGAGGAGGCTACATTCCCACCTGCGACCACGGCGTACCTGCAGAAGTGAGCTTTGAAAACTATATTCATTTCAGAAAAAGATTACAGGAATTTGCATAGGTTTTCATCAAATAACTATCAAATTTAGGGATGAGATGAAATGTCAGCCAGAAGAATCATTATTAAGTGCGGTCTTCTTGTTGATGGTATCAGCGCCTCCGATAAAAGATGCATATATAGTTCTCAGAGGAAGCATCATCGTGTATGTAGTAAGCCGGGCTCCTGACTATTTTGCCAATTCCAGGAACCGAATTATCGATATTAGCAGTTGTACAGCGCTTCCGGACTTCGTTGATTCACTCTCCATGCCAGCGAAGATGCTGCAAGAGAAGAGCCTGTAACTGAACAGCATGAGAAATATGATGCTGAAAGAATTCTGAGAGGTGTAGTTTCGGGGGTAGTTTAGAGGGGAATGTGGCACAGGTCTTCGCCGAATCGGCATATATGAAAAAACAAATACCAGTATTAAAAACGGTAATACCATAGGAAATAACTAAATCCAACAAACCGCTTTTTCCTGTGCTTTGTATCCAGTGTCGATAGTTTTTCCATCCTGTTTGTCAAACCCCTTCTGCACAAATCACAGATAACACAATATGTGTTTCTATAAATAATAAAATCCATTCATGTTTTTTAGCTATATTTATTATAAAGAAGTGAAAAAAATATAACAACAGCACAAAATTGATGACTTATACATGAAAAATTGAACACTACCCTATTGAGATCATTTCCATCACTAAAAAGACAAAAAGCTGCTGCATTTCTGCAACAGCCGAATTAACTTAATCTAAAGCCATTTATTAATTTCTGACATCAGTCTAGGCTCCTGTATAAAGTGTACCTTCCATTTTCTCAGATGGTTTCAGCAGACTTCCAGGAGGGCAGAATACCTGCTTTCTGGAAGGACTTCAGCAATACAGCAAAAACCGGACCCAGTATAAGCCCTTTTATGCCGAATAACCGGTATCCCAGATAGATAAAAATCAGGGTAACCAGAGGGTGCAGCCCGATGTTTCCGCCCACAATCCTGGGTTCGAGAAACTGTCTGACCACGGTAACTATTATATATAGAATCAAGAATCCAGCAGCCAGGAAATAGTTTCCGCTTATTAAATGCAGGAGTGCCCCGGGAATAAGAATTGTTCCGGGCCCAAGTACGGGCAGCAAGTCTGCTACGGCAGTCAGAACAGCCAGAAAGAAGGAATAGCGGACACCCAGAATGATGTAGCCGGTCAATACTTCAAAAAAACTTATGGTGACCAGAATCAAAAGTGCCCTCATATAGCCGGCCAATGCAAGCAGGGCATCATCCTTGACGGTTTTTATCTTACGACTCCAATCATCAGGCATTTGGCTGTATACAAACCGGCCGATGCGTTCCTTGTCCCTGCTGATGAAAAATGCACCTACCAGCGTTATAACCGTATATAAAAGAGCCTGGGGCAGAGATGTTATGATTGTCACCATGGCATTAAGCAAATCATTTATCCCCTGTGTAATGGCATTGCTTGCCTTGGCCAGTATGCCCTCAAGGTTGGATTCTATGGCTCCGACAATTTCTGCAGGCAGGGCTGAATACCAGGCCCCGCCCAAATCTATCAGCTCCCGGATCCGGGGCAGGACATGCTGCAGACCTCCGCTGCTGCCGGTCAGATCCCAAACCTCCATGAAAAGCCGGTAGAATAGAAAACCCACCAGCCCGCCGGCCAGTATAACAAACAAGAACAGCGATACCGCCGATGCAGCTCCCCGGCTGAATCGAAACTTTTTTTGCATAAAAGAGACCGGGCGTTCAATGATAAGGGCAATGATCAGTGCCGCCAGGAAGGGTGCGAAAAAAAGCAGCATTTTTGTAAGGATCAGATACAGGACAACCAATACGAAAGCAATCTGTACTGTTTTTATTGCAATTATTTTGTGTTTTTCATTCAAATTCAACCAGGTCATATGTTACACCCTGACATTCAATGTTTATGATTTTAACGGTAGCCGGAATAGCTGCTGCGCTCATAACGATCGCTGCGGTCGCTCCGGTCATTGATGTAACCTTCCTTTTCCGCAATCGCAAAGTGTTCCATCATCAGATCAATGAATTCATTATTGGAGTTTGTACGCATCAGGTCGTTTATGATTATTTCCATAATCTGATCAGGCCGTCCCTCGCTGAGGTTTTTGCGGATAGCCCATACGCCTTCCAATTCCTTTTGATTCATGAGCAAATCCTCCCGGCGGGTACCGGATTTGTAAAGGTCGACGGCAGGGAAAATCCTTTTCTCGGACAGCTTTCTGTCCAGGTGAATTTCCATGTTGCCTGTTCCCTTGAATTCCTCGTATATGACATCGTCCATACGGCTGCCGGTCTCAACCAGGGCTGTGGCAATTATGGTGAGGCTGCCGCCTTCTTCAATATTCCGGGCGCTGCCGAAGAACCTTTTGGGTTTGTGCAGGGCAGCGGAATCCAGTCCGCCTGATAAAATTCTGCCTGTGGACGGCACCACCTGGTTGTATGCTCTGGCCAGACGGGTGATGCTGTCCAGCAGAACCACTACATCGCGGCCGTGTTCAACCAGGCGCTGGGCCCGCTCCAACACCATTTCCGCCACTTTTATATGGTGATCCGGCAGCTCATCAAAGGTGGAGTATACAATATCACCATTGATGGACCGCTGCATATCGGTTACTTCCTCGGGCCTTTCATCTATCAGAAGTACGATAAGGTGAATTTCCGGGTAGTTAATGGATATACTGTTGGCTATTTTCTTCAGCAGGGTGGTTTTTCCGGCCTTGGGCGGAGAAACGATGAGACCTCTTTGTCCTTTTCCGATGGGAGATACCAGATCAATGATTCTGGTTGCCAGATCCTTGCTGAATTTCTTGTTTTCAAGAGTGATTCGCTTATTGGGATAGATAGGTGTCAGTTCTTCAAATGGACGCCTGAGGGGAGCCTTTTCCGGATCCTCTCCGTTTATGCCGGTAACGTACAGAAGGGCTCTGAATTTTTCTCCTTCCTTGGTGCGCCTGGTTTTACCGGTTACCAGATCCCCTGTCTTGAGGCTGAAGCGCCTGATCTGAGATTGTGATATATAGACATCCTTGTTTCCGGGCATATAATTTTCTGAACGAAGAAATCCATACCCATCGGGGAGAATTTCCAGTATGCCGGAGGCATCGCCTACATCGCTGTTGCTCAGCAGCTCTGGTATGGCCGGGTTGGAAGTGTTGTAGTACTTCCTGGCGTAGGCTACCTTTTTTTCATATTCCTCCTGGTTCAATTCTTCCTGTTCACTGCCGTCAGCTGCTTCTGTTCTATCCTCTGCTGTTTCCTCTACAGTATCAGCCTGAACTGTTTCCGCCCGGGCTTCATCCGCCTGTGCATCAGCTTTTTTTGGCTGCTTTTCAGCTGTCTCTTCAGCCTTCTGCTTTTCCGCATCTATGACAGGCGTCTTTCTGGGCCGGCCCCGCCTTCTGACCGGAGCAGCCTGCTTCTCATCTTTTTCTGCCTCAGTCTCCTTTTTCTCAGGCGGAATCATCTGACTTTTTGACAATTCCGTAAGCCTGGCCTGAATCAATTCTACAAGCTCTGCCTTTTTGTACCTGGTTACGCTCTTAACACCAATTTCCTTTCCAAATTCCCTCAATTCCAGAATGGTGTTGTTACTTAAATTATTCAAATCCAAAATATCAATCCCCACTTTCTTTCACTAAATATCTGCATCACGAAAGATGCGCTGATATGGTTGAAATTACGATTTACACTTGTATGTTCTGATAAAACATGATGCTTGCATGCATTACTTGTTTAACTCACCAGGCTTAGTTATATAAAAAGATAAGCATAATGGTATGCGGATTACCGGACGCTGTTACCAGTAAGCCCTGAATACCCAGAGGGTTGGATTCACTTTTACGTACATGTCCTTACTATTATTACCTTATCTTAGGGTTTCATCCATTTATCATTCAAATAAATCGGAAACAGGAAGAAAAGTGAACAGAACATTGACACACAATGGTGAAGAGGGCTCTTTCATCTTATTTGCTATCCTCATTTTATGTTATAATATAAACTATTATCAGTCAACTGAAACAAAAAAATTCGGCAAAAGCTCACATGAGTCTGCCGAATTGCTGGCAAAATGCACATAAAATCACTCTTACCTGTAATAGAGGGTCAGTTCATTGGTACCGGTGGATACTCCGTCTATGTCCAGCTGGTATTTTAAATCCAGCCTGCCTTCCTCTTCTTTTAATTCATGTTTAACCTTTGTCGGATAGATTTCCATTTGAATGGCACCAAAAGGTGTCATAAAGCTGTTAACATATTTCTTGCCCCGCTCAAACATAATCTGAGAAGAGACAGTCCCCGAACGTTCCATGAAAACTGCATCATCCTGTACGGAAAACAGTGTTCTGGTGCCTTCCTTGCCGGATATTTCACTCTCTTCATATTCTATGTGATAAGCTCCGTCCTTCTCGTACAAACGGCCTTCCGTAATAAGTTCCACAGTTTTATTCTCACCGTCCACACTTCTGTGGCTGCCCTTTATCGTCAACAGGATTTTTTTATCCATGCCTTTCATCCCCCTGAAACGATTCTTATTTTGTAATTAATTCATTTCATATATATATCTCTTACCAAGCAGTCTGGATTCCAATATTAACCTCAATACGCTTCAATGTCAATACACTCAGCCACAATTTTCCTGCCAAGAAAGTGGCTGCCAATGGCCTGAAAACGCTGGCCGAAATCACTGACATAAAACTGAACGGCGGACTGCCCTTTGCTGTCATTAAGCTTATGTGTGTTTCCAAGAATTTCGCCGACCCGGCAGGCAGTATTAACAGCCGGATTAATCAGCCGGACATCAGACCCCATGACAGAGGAAATTGTCTTCTCCAGCAAAGGATAATGAGTACAGCCCAGAACCAGGGTATCCACCTTTTCCCGGCTGAGCCCCTCCAAATACCGCATGGCAGTCAGACGGGCCACCTCTGTGTCGCTCCAGCCCTCCTCCACGATGGGAACAAACAGGCTGCAGGCCTGATCCAGGACCAGTATGTCGGGATTGAGGCTCTGAATAGCCTTCGGATAGGCTTTGCTGCGTATTGTGCCTTCGGTGCCGATGATTCCGATCCTGCCGTTTTGGGTTGCTTCCACTGCAGCACGGGCTCCCGGATGAATCACACTGACCAAAGGCAGATCAAAGGCTGAGGACAAAGCCTCAAAGCTGCCGGCACTGACGGTATTGCAGGCGATGACAGCTATCTTTACATCCATGCTCATTAAAAACCGGATACTTTGGGAGGAATATTTGGTCACTATATCTCTGGATCGGGTCCCATAGGGTATTCGAGCCGTATCCCCAAAATAAACGATATTTTCACCAGGAAGCTCTCTCATCAGCTCCTTCACTACAGTCAGGCCTCCCAGGCCGGAATCAAACACACCAATGGGACGATTGTCCATACAGTCCACTCCTTATTCTTTCAGCTATATTCTACTATGGAGTTTTTCAGAAAACAACCTTTAAAAAAGATATGGGAAAAGCGGAGGATATTCCTCCGCTTCTCAGACTGTCAATATCGATATTTCGGCTATTTCTGCTGATCGGCAAGGGAACGCTCAGCAAACTCAATGGCTTTCTGCACGATACGGCCGCAGTCCCGGGAAGAAACACTTCCCCAGCCCTCATTTTTTACCGTATCATAAACCCCGAGCTCCTTTGCAATCTCGCTTTTCAGATTCTCAGACATCATCCTGCGGTTGCGTCCGGCCATATATCGATACCTCCTTAAAATCGCATCGAAATTCATTCGATGCTGCCCTTATTCTGCCCGCAAAATGCATGAGATATTAGCTGAAAATGCTGGTTAAATTGTCAGCGAGCCGTTTTCGGTTTCTATAATCTGAAGAATATCGGCTTCTTCTCCGGAATTGGCATCAATATAAACAATGAAGCGTTTTTCGCCCAGATTCCCTTTAAACTCATAGCACAGCCGCTCCTGTCCGCCATCTGTCGGAATTACAGCCAGGCGGGAGGAAGTAATCTTGAGGCTGGGATTCACCAGTTTTTGCGCTTCTTCCATGGTGAGAGCAGGTTCTTCCAGCTTCCTTTCCTTATGAGCCAGGAGATAGTTTCTGGATTCAAATCCATAGACCCTGCCGTCATCCAGGGCAATTTTTACTTTGATCAGATCGGGATAGAAAATGATATCGTCATGGGCATAGGCAAAGTTAATGGTGGACATTCCCTGGAAGCTTTGCTGATAGGTGGGTATCATACCTTTAAATCCTTTGGCTGCCAGAAATTCTTCCGCCTTTCGCATGGCTTCCTTCACGGAAAGGGTCTCCTTTTCCACCTGATGCTGGCCAATCAGATTTACCACTTTTCCACCCTTCCTGCTGACAGAGATATAAAAGGGATTATCGGGTTCCTCCCTGGTCCAGATTTGAAAGCCCCATGTATCCAATATCCCATTGGTGCTGTCGGCAGACCTTTCGATACGGGCTGTCCTGTCATTACCGAAAAAATCAAGGGCAATTTCAGCGGCTTGCTGTTCCGTTACGGGAGCACCTTTAAACTCTCTGCCGGCCTTCTGATTCAGAGCCTCTGAAAAAGGCCCGTCATAAATCAGGGAAGGGTAATCGATGCCGGTTTTTTGCAGATTTACAAATTGTTTCGTATACAGGTCATCGGAAATCTCATAAAAGTCCGAACCTGCCTTTCTCATCAGCTTCCCCCAGCCCGGCTGCTCCTTCAGAACCTCTGTGCTCAGCCTTGTTAAATCCGAATTTAGTCTGGCGGCATTCTCGTGCAGCTTCTGCAGATTCTCAATTTCCTCTATGCTGATTGTCTTCCCGTCCGATACCTGTTTGCTCAGATAATAAGCATAGTCGGACAATTGATTGAGGAATTTTGAAGTCTTGTCCAGGGCTGCATGGGAGATGGGAAGCTGTCCCAGATCCATCTGAGCTGCATGGGCCTGCCGGCTGATTTCGGACAGGAGCATCATATGCTGGCTGCGATCCCCGCTTACCATCAGCTTGGCCAATCTGGTTTCCACACTGCCCACATTCCCTACCAGTTCATAAAATGATTTCTGATAAAGATTGTCCATATGGATTCTATATTGCTCATTCAATCTGTATTGGTTGTATCCCCATATTCCGGTAAAGATCAGGGCTGTTGTCAGGACAGCAGGCAATATCCATCTTCTCATAATTTCTGCCCCTTTCATGTTGCAAACCTGTGCTTTCCGATAACTATATGTACAGGCCTGCTCCAAATCCACTTGCTGGTAGCTTTTGCAGGATTATAGTAATATATGGCCCCGTATGTGGGATCCCAGCCATTCAGGGCATCCCTGGCCGCCCGTATTGATTCCTCGTCAGGAGTCAGATTGATTTGGCCGTCTGCAACAGCAGTAAAGGCCAGAGGCTGATATATGACTCCGGCTATGGTATTGGGAAAGTCGGGATGTTTGACCCGATTCAGAATAACCGCAGCTACGGCAACCTTGCCAATATAGGGCTCACCTCGTGCTTCACCGTGAACTGCCTTTGCCAGGAGGTAAACATCGTTGGAATTACCGCTGCCGCTCTGCCCTGAGGAAGACGGTGCCGGGGCAGGTGCTTTTGCCGTCAGCTGAATCCCCAGAGCATTGGCCGTTTGAGGCCCGATTACTCCATCCTGCCTCAGGCCGTTTCTTCTTTGAAAGAAAACAACCGCCTCATAGGTTTTTTGTCCAAAGACGCCGTCAATAGGCCCGTCATAATAGCCCCATTGCTTTAGTTTTCTCTGTACCTCCGATACCTTGCTGCCGGTGGAACCCCAATACAAGCTGGCCGCATCAGCTGTATGCCTGTTGAAATAATACTGGTCAGCCAGGCTGACACATAGGAACAAGGCAACCATTATGGAAAGAATGATGAGCCTCCGTTTTGTACCCATATTTTTCTTCCTTTCTCTCGCATGGCTTTGAAGCTATTTTTTGTCAGCCGGAATAAGGATATGCACTTTAAAACATTCCAATTTTTGCATAAAAGAAGAAGGGAGAGCCCAAGCTCTTTTCCCTTCTTATTCTCTGTTTGCTGTATATGCAATTCTCAGCAGCCGGTTGACACTGCTGTCGCACAGCAGACTCTTAATCCGTACAGAACAGGTCTCCTATCCAATCCATGAAGCGATTCCATAATTCTGCTGCCTTAAATGTATAAATGATTGTATCCGGTTCGTCTTGAGGTGACTCCCCTTCCTTAAGGCTGTTCCCTTCGGATGTCTCGTAAATGCCTGAAGAAACGTCCACAAAACATAGGGGAGGAAACATTACACACCACCAGTTGGCTCCCCGTCCTTCACCGATAATCACCCGGAGGGCTTCGTATTGGCCGGCAGGGTAAACAGAATAACCATATACCCTGGTGGGAAAGGGATATATCCCCATCCGGGCCTGTACCGGATAGGAACAGCCCCGGCTTCTTATTTCTGCTGCAGCCACCTCTTCTATTGACTTCAGATTGGCCTTAACTGCCTCCCGGGCCTCTTCAATTGTAAGGGCTTCCTGAAAAATATCTCCGAAGGAAGACAGCAGTTGATCCCTGACCTTCAGCTTAAGTGCCTGATCCTCAGGCGAGTCACTGTTGGCTATGACATGCAGACGAATCATGTCATCCTGTTTCCCAATAGATTCATCTATCCCTGCAAAGGCTGATATGATCAGCAGCAAAAGTGCCAGAAAGGCCAGAATCCTTTCATTCCTGTTCATCCGTATACCCCCGTATCAGATTCCTATCTAGGAGTATTGACAGTATACAGATGTTTATACATATAAACAGATAAAATAAATATATATGATACCGATAAATTATTCTGCCCGCTGTGCACCTTGCAGCCAGTCAAAATACCTTGTCACCATTTCCACATCGCTGGGTTTGTCCACATCGTTTCCGATCTCCGGATAGGGTACGACAATGGCGGAAGCTTTAATATCCAGCAGTCTGCTGAAGCGTTCCTCCACCTCGGATATGGTCAGGAATCCCAGCAGCAAGCCCGCCAGAAATCTGAAGCCCAGCAGTCTGGCTGTTTTCCAGGGCTGTTTTCGATTCTCGATGAGTTTCTTCATCAATTCTTCACAGGGACCCACAACGGCCGGGTTCAGATAAATCAGATTCCCGCCTGTATAGGTGCCGTCCTTCAGCCGGACATAAGTCCGTTCAACTCCGGGGAAATGCTTCTCATTCACCTGTTTGTTTACAATGGGATAGCAAAAGTCTTTTCCCTGCTGCAGGGCACGCTGAACAAAATCCGTTATCATCCTGCCTGTAATCATGGGAATATCGGATGTCACTATAAGTACAGCCCCATCATTGGAAAAGGGTTCGATACCGGCCTTTACATTTTCAAACAGGGATTCCCTGTCCTCTATGTAGTAATCTGCCTTGTCACCCAGGCAGGCCTTTAAGTGCTCCACAGGCCCGACTATGGAAACCTTGCCGACGAGAGGCGATTCCCCGAGCGCATCCACCACATACTCCACCATAGGTCTTCCATTGATGGGAAGCAGAGATTTGTTTTCCACACCTTCCTGTACAAGGCTCTTTTTGCTGTCCCCTGCCAATACTACCGCATTGATTCCAGTCACAAACTCCCTCCTTCCATTATTTCCACTCCCCTGCCATGGGTTGATACCATAAAGATTTGCGAATAAAAGGGACTGATATCCCTTACTGCCCGCCTGGCTGCCTCGGCAGTCTTAAACACACCGAATACTGCAGGGCCGCTTCCGGTCATCTGGGAGGCAGCTGCACCCGACCTTAAAAGCAGCTCCTTAATCTCATAGATTTCCGGATGTCTTGCAGCGGTAACCGTCTCAAGTACATTGCCCATGCCCCGGTTAAGCTCGTCCCACTTCCTGTTTCTCAGCAGATTATATGTCTCTCTCCAGTCGGGATGCCTGTGCTTGTCCAGCTTCAGCTCCCCAAAAACGGACGCTGTCGATACTCCAAAAGACGGCTTTACCAGAACCAGCCGGATTCCCTCCAGAGGCTGAAGAGGAGTCAGTTTCTCTCCAATCCCTCTGGCCACCGCCGTTCCTCCCAAAATGCAAAATGGAACGTCTGCACCAAGTCCGGTTCCCAGTTCCGCCAGTTCGGGGAGGCTCAGCCCCAGTCTCCACATCACGTTCAGGCCCGCCAGTACCGCTGCTGCATTGGAGCTGCCGCCTGCTAATCCGGCAGCCGCGGGAATACTCTTTCTGATGTCAATATGAATACCCTGGGGCAGATCAAAATGTTTCTTTATGAGCATGGCTGCCCTGACAGCCAGGTTGTTATCATCCAGGGGTATACCCGCCGCATCGCAGCTGATCTCAACCCCCTGGTCCCTGTGGGTCAGAACAATCTCATCCCATAAACCGACAGACTGCATAAGCATCTCTACCTCATGGTAGCCATCAGCCCGCTTCCCTATTACATCCAGAGTCCAATTGATCTTCCCCGGTGCCCTCAGCCTGATTCTGCGCATCATTTCGCTCCAATCAAAACAAACAGTATGTCCTTAAGAGTATTAAGCTAATTATACAATAAAAAATGTTTTTGCTCCATACAATCATTATTCAGAATCATACCGGCTGCATAATTCTTTTGTAATTCGCCTCTTAGAAAAAAACATCGCAGCATTTTTGCTTATAATGCTGCGATTTTAAACCGGATTAAATTCTCCTGACCGGATGAAGGCGGTCAGACAGAGTAAGAGGACTTACACAGCAGGAAAATCCAGCCTTTTATATATCAGCAGTCTGGTTCCGGCAACCGGCGTATCACCTTCCTGTGTATTGTATTTCAGGATGGCTGAAATGGTGGTATTGTATTTTTTTGCTATGGACCAGAGTGTGTCGCCCGGCTGAACATAATAAACATAAATGCCGGCTTCCCTGCCTTCAGCCTGCACCGCCTCATCCGCATCTGTTATGACATCCTTTTCAATTGTACTGAATACACTGCTGCGGCAGAGAATGGTTATCTTAAGCTCAGCCTCATCCTGAGCCAGCAGGGTGCCGGATGCCTGATCCACCAAAACTTCACTCAGGCAATCCATGCCGGAGTGCACTCCTTCCACCTCAAGAACATGGCTGAAGGGGAAATCCTCCCTGAAGCTTCCTACAGGCAGAGCGGGGTCATTGGTCTGGTAAAGTACCTGAGCCGAGATAATGCCTTCCAGATACACCTTCCCTTCATCAATTCTTTCATCGGTTATGGAGGGAAGGGCGTCTACATAAAGAATCTTCCTTGCCTTTGCCACACCCTCCGGAAAGGTAATGCTTTCCCTGACAACCGTCTGCCCCTGGCTTTCGCCTTCAAATTGCTGCAGTTTAATTTTTTTCTTTTTCAGTTCCATGGCTGAACCAGGGCTGTATGCGTCCAGCAGAATCTCGCCTTCCTGAGCTTCAAATATCCGGGCCTCCATTGCCAAAACCAGCTCGGTATCGATAATCCTCAGTTCATTGTTGATGTTTTCCCTTGGATCCGCATAGAACTCCGCTACCTGAACATCTGCCCGGCATTCCATGCCCTGATATGTGCCCGGGATTTCCACAACATGACTGAAGGGGATGTTGTGTGATATGTTCTGTATGGGCTCATCTTCATCCTCACAGAGGTAGAGCAGTTTCAGAGCAACATCTCCGTGAACCAGCACCTTGTTATCAGCCGTCTTCTTCTCATTAATCCTTGCCCTGGCGCTTTTTCTTATGATTTTCAGGATGGACGGCATGGAATCCGAAAGCTCCAAATCCTCCCGAACCATGGTCTGTGAACGTCCTGACCCGGCACTATATGCCACCCGGATCCTGTCCCGCAGAACTTCCACATCATCAATACCGGAAAAATCCGTTACAGCCTCCATTTCCAGCACCTGGCTCACCTGACCGTACAGATCCAATACCGATTTGACTTTAATCTTCCTGCCTGATAAGAGTTCAAAATCCACATGTTCCACATTCAGACTGAGGCGGGTTGCCATTTCAGGCCTGGCTCCCGGTATATCAAGATATTGTGTAAATCCAATCTCGGCATCCACAGAATCGATACTGCTGTCATCTTCCGGCATATACAGGACGTCATAACGCAGGATCCCTTCCACCATCACCTTATCCTGGATGACTTCATAACCCGATATTATGGCTTCTCCGCTTATATCCAGTATTTTTGCAACGGATGCCTTGGTTTCAGGCACACCTATCTCACCTTCCACCAGAGCCTGGGATGTCTCCTCGCCTACCGGCTGGTCCAGCCGAAGCAGGTCCCTTCTGCACTCTATCGCCAATGTTGTTCCTCCTCCCCTGACATTATTTGTCCATAAATTTTCATATTATATAATAGTAGGGGAGATTGAAAAATATGTATAAAAAAAGAAGGCGCACCTTCTTTTTTTCATCATTCCTTTATACCGTACATATTTTTTCGTTGTCACTGCATTTAACCAGCTCAACATTGGATGTGAGGATATCCGAATAGGTGTAGGACAAAGTCTGAACACACCTGGTATCAATGTCCACCCGGACAGTAAAGAGATTAAGGTAGGTATCGGAAATCACACCTTCCTTTATATAGGTTTTTCTCCTCCCCCGGTTGGCCTTCAGTCTCACCTTCTGACCTACATTGGATTCCACTGCCTTCCTGATTCTGGCCAGAGCTTCTGCATCGATCACGGAATCACATCCCATTATCATAGTTGGGATTAGTTTGTCCGGCCTCTGCTTTATTATTCCTCTTCCTCTGTTTCTTCATCCAAATCGATCACGGTCAGCCCATCCGATTCTTCCTCATCATCGAATATTTCATCCTCATTTTCATCGGTTATTGTATCCCATTCTTCCTCCTTGTCCGCGTCAGGATCCACTTCCTCCTTGCCGAGTTCCAATGAGCATTGGTAGCACATCTCTTCTCCGGCCTTTATAATATGCTCCCCGCATTCGGGGCAAATATCATATTCTTCCTCCTCATCATTGTTCCTAAGAGCCTTCCCGACTTCTTCCAGACAAATCTTGCAGAGGACATCAATATCCTGGATGTAATTCAGATTGCAACGCGGACATTTTTTATATGCCATACTGTATCCCTCCGGAAATCACTGCCACGTTTTATCAGGCAATTTTTGATTAATATTATACACCCTATCCGGTAAAATAAAACCATGTATAATGCCAAATAGCAAATCAAGAGATTGTATTCGATGTAAATATTAAAAATCCTTCCCAAATGGGTGAAAAATATCTATTCCATAAACCAGGCAATCAGTTCCGAGAGAAATTTATCCGACCATTGACGGGATACCGCATCACAATATATGAACAGGCTGCTTTCCTTACCATTGTAGCTGAAGCCCAGCCAGCTGCCGTCTTCAAAAACAAGTTTTCGGTCATCTCCCGCCTCTGTAACTTCCACCATTTTTTCCGGACTCAGTTTTTCCGCCTTTTCCGGAATATCCCCTTGCTTATTTTCCCAGACCTGGGCATCCAGGTGAACAACCTTCTGCTCAAAATGCCTGTCCCCGGCCAGTGCTTCCATATGTTCCATAAACTGCTTCCAATTCAGCTTGTGCCTGCACAGAGCCTGCAGCAGCAGCATCCCCTGAAAAACAGCGTCCCGATCCGGCAAAAAGGAACCAAGGATGAGACAATGCCGATCACAGATTACAGCCCTTTCTAAAGGCCTGTTTTCTTCATTAAGCCGGCAGAGGGGCAATGCCTCCAATCCATGACGGGAGATCAGAGAATGAATAACAGCGGGTGTAAATATCTCGGTATAAATATCAAAATCCCGGCCATTGGCAGTCAGCCATTCCTCCAGCATTGCCGCGCAGACCCATGAATGGGGCAGCCTGCGGCCGAGAGCGGATACTGCCCCCATGATGCTGCCGTCTCCATTGAAAAATATGCCCATATCCCCCTTCTTATTCATTACCAGTTTTGAAAGCGGGTTCATGTTTCTGTCATTGGGCTGGGGAACACTGTCCATGAAGCCGGGATTGGGTCTTGTTCGGATATGAATCCCGCTTAATCCCAGTTTCCTGGTCATTTCCTGCATATAGGTTCCCACGCTCCCAAAAAAGCTGTCACTGGCAATATTGGGTTTGTTGCTTCGAATCAGTTCAATATCCACTGACTCCTGCAGCCGGGCTGCATATTCGGGAAAAACATCTATATAACGCAGCAAATGCCTGCTGTCTTCTGAACTTCTGGGATATCTCCTGTACAGATGGTGAAATAGGCTGTCCATCCAGTCCCGCGTCACAGGACATCCTGACGGCAGCCGGAAGGTCATCCCCGAGTAACGGGCAGGACGATCTTCACCGGTTATCATGATCCCCAGATCAGCCTGATAAAGCCGGACGGACATACTCAGAAAGGGTGTGGGAACAGGCTTTTTGTGCATGAAGAGCCTTATGCGGTTGGCTGTCAGCACCTTTTGCACACACCAAGCATATTCCCTGGAAAGAAAACGGGTATCATAGCCCAGCACCACTGTGGCAGAATCAGTCCGCTCAGACAGACAGTCTGCAACCGCCTGGGCAACGATGCCGATGGTTTCAAATCCAATCTCTTCGCTGATAACTCCAAACCATCCGCTTTCACCGAATGTAATCAAGCCCGTCACCTCCTCTCTACATTGTATGCCGGAGAGGAAATTCTGTGTAATATCGGCCAGACAGATGAACTTACCCACAGGCTGGCAGAAAAGTTATCCACAGTTTCCACAGGCTTATCCCCAAGTTATTGGAATTAAAGGATTCCTGCTTTGTGGACAAAAAAGATGTTTTCCACAGACAAAAAATAAAGCTTTATATTTACATTTTTGATATAATATGGCGTGCATCTTTCCTATAATATAGAAAGAGTGCTATAATAAGAACAAAGTATAAAAAAACAACAGGGGGGACGTAAGATGCAATATCGCAAATTTGAAAAGCTGGGTATTGAATGCTCGGTTTTCGGAATCGGCTGCATGCGTCTGCCGCTCCTGCGAAACCCGGATGGCAGTACCAGCTATGAGAAGATTGATGAATCCGAAGCCATCCGAATGATTCGCCACGGAATAGACAATGGGGTCAACTATCTGGACACCGCCTATGGATATCACGGCGGCAACAGTGAGCGTCTGGTGGGCAAAGCCATAAAGGACGGCTACAGGGAGAAGATCAGGCTGGCAACCAAGCTGCCGGTCTGGCTTGCCAAGTCTTATGAAGATTTTGATCGTCTGCTTAATGAGCAGCTTGCCCGGCTGGAGACAGACTATGTCGATTTTTATCTGCTTCATTCACTGAACAAGAATTCCTGGGAGAAGGTCCGGGACATGGGTGTGCTGGACTGGCTGGATAAGACAGCAGCAGACGGCCGTATTCGTTATCCCGGCTTTTCCTTCCATGACGAGTTTCCGGTTTTCAGGGATATAATCGATTCCTACGATTGGAAAATGTGTCAGATACAGCTTAATATTCTGGATGATAACTATCAGGCCGGGGTAAAGGGGCTTAAATATGCAGCCTCCAAGGGAATCCCGGTGGTTGTCATGGAGCCTTTGAGAGGAGGAAAGCTGGCATCTGCTCCGCCTGACATTATGGAACTGTGGAATCAGGCCGGCAGCAGCCGTTCTCCGGTGGAGTGGGCTTTTCGCTGGCTGTACAACTTCCCCGAGATAAAGGTAATCCTGAGCGGTGTCAGCACTATGGAGCAGCTTCAGGACAATATTCGCATTTTTGGTAAAGCCCTTCCCAATTGCCTGAGCCGGGATGAGCTGGATTTGGTTAGAAAGGTAAAGGAACGGTATGAGAGCAAAACCAAAGTGGATTGTACATCCTGTGAATACTGCATGCCCTGTCCCAATGGAGTGTCCATACCGGGTATATTTAGTATCTGGAACGACTCTTCCATATTCGGCATGACCGACGGACATCTGAACCGATACAACAAGTTAATATCGGATGAGAAAGACGCCTCCAGGTGCATTGAATGCGGAGAATGTGAAACAGCCTGCCCTCAGAGCATAGATATTATTCATAAGCTGAAGGAGGCGGATGGGGCCTTAAGGGAAGTCTAAGAAGCAGAGGGCTTTCAATCAGGCGGTGAGTTCCATGGAAAGCTTGTCAGCCACCAGGGCAATAAACTCACCGTTGGTAGGCTTGTCGTTTTTATCGTATACAACATACCCAAACAATTGATTGATATTTTCAACCTTGCCCCGGCTCCAGGCTACATCGATGGAGTGCCGGATTGCCCGTTCCACCTTGCTGGGCGTGGTATTGAATTTTCTGGAGATGCCGGGATAGAGCTCCTTTGTTATCCGGTTGATTATATCATTGTCCTCCACTACCATCTTAATGGCTTCCCTGAGGAAATGATAGCCTTTGATATGAGCAGGAATTCCAATGGTAAGAAAGATATTGGTGATTCTTTCTTCCAGGTTGATTTGCCTGCTCTTGTTATTATTTGATGCGGAAGGAACAGGCCTGCCGATGACCGGTGAGGGAGAACCGGACAATTCCCGTATGCGGTTTAATATCAGCTCAAAATCGAAGGGTTTGACCATATAGTATTTTGCCCCCAGGTTGATGGCCCTTCGGATTAGCTCCTCCTGCCCTACCGCTGACAGGCAGATAATTGAAGGCATGTAATCAGAGCTGCTGCTGAAGTGCTCCAGTATGCTGAGGCCGTCCGTATGCGGCATAATCATATCCAACAATACAACATCGGGTCGGACAGCCTTTATCAGCTCCAATCCCCTGCTTCCGTCGCCGGCTGTGCCTGCAACCTCCATATCCTCTTCCCTGCCTATATAGGAAGACATGATTTCACGGATATGGGGGTTGTCATCGATTACCACTACTCTGATCTTTGCATTCATATCCTTTCCTCCTCATTAGTTTACATTTGTCAGCAGGTTTTTCCATTATCAGACCTGCTTAGTCAATTTACCAAAATATAATGTCGAATACTGTTAATTATAGAAATTTATGGTAAATCTACTTCTTTTATCATAACATATTGGGAGGAATTTTTAAATAGAAAATTGAAAAATTCAATAAGGATATGCAATATTTCCGGTAGCAGCATCGATATACAGGAGCCAGTAACCTGCTCCGTATCCGTTTTTTACGGGCAGCCATCGGGAGAATCCATGCATGGACATTGGGGGAAGTGCACTGTAAATACCCGGTATTCCATATACAACGTATTCCACCTTTCCCTTGCTGCGGACCAGCCCTACCAGGTAATGATCAAGCCGCCAGCCATCCCTGCCGTAAAGGTAAGCAGGATAATCAGACCAATATTGGGGATAAACTGTTTCATGGCGGCTTTCCAGCCGAATCCAGTCCACTTCACCAATGACATCATCAAAGGGAGTCACCTTTTTATGCCTGTCAAATAACCGGTTGTAGTATTCTTCAGCCTGACTCCAATAGGGGGCAGCCTCCGGCTGCATGCTGCAGTATGGAGCGCTTCTCTCATCGGGTTCCTGATGGTCATGCTCCCACTCCCCCTCCTCTGCTTCCCCTGAGGCTTCCGACAAGGAAAATTCCAATTCTTCTTCCTTCTCTTCACCCTCATATATATAGCTGATGTCCGGCGGTACGAAATTCAGAAGCTCGGGATTTATTGAATCTTCCTGGATTTCGTCAGGCTGAGCATTCATATTAGTCTCAAGATCACTATTCTCTCTTTCCGGTCCGGATATTGCAAAAAGCCCTCCGTCCTGCAGCGTCCTGTACATCTGCGTCAGCTGACGCCTTACCCTCCCGGACCAGTCCAAATCCACCCTTTTATCGGAATAACCAATCAAGGGACAGCCAAGAAGGTCATTTCTGTCCAGAGTCCTCTCAACAACAGCCAATGCATGATAATCACCGATTCTGTTCCCCGTTTCCTTAACATCATTGGGATCAAAGGAAATCTCGTATTCTCCCCGTCCGTTATCAGGCAGCTGTATGCTGGTAAGCTTAACAGGTTCCACATCTGAACTTCCTGAAACCAGAACAACGTCATATATTGCCCGCTTCGGATCTGCCGGCCTCATATCCTGTATGTAAAGCTGTATTCTGCCGCTTCTGTTTCTGATTTCCAGCTTACCGTAGCCTGCAGGCTCTCTTCCGTCACGCAGGCTGTATCCGCTGTCATGTGCCTTCAATATGATAAAGGACCGATGGAATTGGCGTTTGCTCAACATAATACCTCTCCTTTCTCTTAGTCCAGTTTCCTCTGCCGGATGTCCAAAAAACGCCCTGCCGATATACTTATCCATACTAATATATGAAAGAGAAAGGAAAAAGTACCCTGTCAGCCGGAATCTTGCTGAATAAAAAAATCCAACGGTTATGCCGTCGGACTTTGGTGTGTTATGAGGTTGCTTATGGCAGCCAGTTCTTCCAGGGTAAGGGTCTCACCCCTTCTTACCGGGTCTATGCCTATCCCGGACAGGCTTTCTCCCAGGGCTGCCTTGCCCAGGGGGCTTACACCGGCGGCAGACAAAGTATTTAGCAGGGTCTTTCGCCGCTGGGCAAAGACTGCCTTTACCACCTTAAAAAACATGGCTGTGCTCTTCACTTCCACAGCAGGCCTGCTCCGTCTTTCCAATGTAATAATCATGGAATCCACTTTCGGAGGAGGCATGAATACACCGGAGGGCACCCTGCCAATTAAACGGGGCCTGGTATAAAACTGCACTGCCACACTGAGGGCTCCATAATCCTTGCTGCCCGGTCCGGCAGCCATTCTTTCCGCCACTTCCTTCTGGATCATAACGGTGATGGAGGTATAGGGCCGCTCTTCTTCCAGAAAGCGCATAATAATGGGCGTTGTAATGTAATAGGGCAGGTTGGCGACAATTTTGAAGGGCCTTCCGCCAAGAGCATCCCGAAGGAGGAGATCCAGATCCAATTTAAGGATGTCACCATGAATAACCTTCACATTGTCAAAGTCTCCCAGGGTCTCCTCCAGGATGGGCAAGAGTGAACGATCGATCTCTACCGCAACCACCCTTTCTGCCTGCCCGGCCAATGCAGCAGTCAGAGTGCCTACACCTGGTCCGATTTCCAAAATGACATCTTCCCGGGTGACTGCCGCCCCTTTTATTATCTTCTGCAGAATATTTTCATCGATTAGGAAATTCTGACCCAGGCTCCTGCTGAAGTTAAATCCATGCCTTGACAGGAGCTCCTTCAGGTATCTGGGCGATGTCAATGGGTTCATATCATTCTCCTTCCAAGCAGCAATGGCTGTAACCCTGCCTTCACAGGAAGAATTGCTCCCTGGTTCTTACATTATATACTGCCGCAAGCAAATAAAAAAGGCAGATCTGCATCTGCCTTAAATTTTTCTTTTACTTACCGGATTTATTTTCTGATAAAATAGACGGTAACACTTCGCCTTCCCCATGCTCTGGTCAGCTGTGTATTGTCCATATAGATGTCTATTTTGTTGCCTTTGATGGCTCCGCCCCGATCCTCCACAGTGAAGACACCGCTGATGCTGACCCCGCGCTGTGCCCAGAATTTGACCAGCTCCGGAATATAAACCTTGGTACCAATTGGAATATCGGGCGGCGCAGCTATGGTGTGATATGACTTGACCTTTTTTCCGCTGGATGTTACTCCATAATACCTGTCACCGGGATTCTTCCCTGTGGATTCATAACCTGCCGTATAGGCAGTTGCTGTCATCTTCCGCACTTTGGAATAGCGGAAGGAGTCTCCGCGGGAGTTGGTTATCCTCTTTACCGTGCCCTTTTCCACTATGCGGTTTACCGGTTCCGCTTTTACTGATTCGCTTACCAGCTGCCGATCTATTTCCACACCGTCCTGGTAGGTAACCAGTATCCTTCTTTCCAGCTCACCTTGTTGTCCTTCCTGTACTACCCTGCTTGTTCCCTCATCCATACTGTTGTTCTTCTTGGTGACCACCTGATAAGGAATGGCCTCGGTCTCAATCTGTACCTCTTCATCTATTCGTGTAATGGTTATACGGTCGTATGGTTTTACCGACATATACAGGGGGTAGTTAATCAAATCCTTTTCCCGTAATTCAACACTTGCTTTTCCAAGCATATCCCTTACGGTTCCTCCGGTTACATAAAGCACTTTCTCCCTTCCGTCTGCTTCTACAGTCACGGTCATGGCCCGGGTTATATTAATCTCTGTGCCATCCTCCAATGCTTCATCGAGAGCCGGTGTGATTTCATCCCCCGGGCCCAGGGTGATGTCATATCGATTCAGCAGCTGCTCTACATTGGTGTCATAAGTAGTAATCTCTACACGATAACCATCGTCGTCCAGTGTGACATGTTTTGCCATGTCCTGTACGTAATGGGTTAGTTTGACTGTTGCCACTGCGGCAATAGTCAGGGCCGCCAGGAATAAGATGGAACTCTTAATCCAGAAGCCCCTCTTGTGTGAGTCCATGTTCAACCTCCTTCTAAATAATCGGAAAATCATTAAGGTGAGGATGGAGTAATTGTAATATATTCTTAATATATTGTCAAACCTTTTTAACAATTGAAAAAGATTTGCAATTCACTTGTTATATTATTCCATTTATTTCTTTTCATATACCAAAATGCACAAAGATTATACCGTTTTTGCTGTAATATACCGATAAACCATGCCGGCATACAAAAAAGAAGCCCTTAGGAATACAGTTCCTAAGAACTCCTCAAGAAAATTCATCGTATTTTCAAAGCTCTATGCCAAATAAGCGGCAGGCATTTTTCCTGGTGATTTCAGCCACTTCCTCCATTTCCATGCCCCTTATTTCAGCAATCCGTTCCGCTACCAGACCTACCAGGCCGGGATCATTGCGCTTGCCCCTGTATGGGTGGGGGGCCAGATAAGGGCTGTCGGTTTCAATTAAGAGCCGTTCCAAATCGATGTTTTTCGCCACCTCCACCGGCTTGACCGCCTTCTTAAATGTAACAGGGCCGCCCAGTGAAATGTAAAAACCCATGTTCTGATAAATCTTTGCCATTTCCCAGCTTCCCGAATAACAATGCAGCACACAGCCCCTCAGCCTGGCGGCATATGCCTTCAGTATATCCATGGTATCACTGCCTGCATCCCGGCTGTGAATCACTACGGGCAGATCAGCAGAAACGGCCAGCTCCAGCTGATCTGCAAAGCGTTTTCTCTGGATGTCCCTGGGTGAATTGTCATAGTAGTAATCCAGGCCGATCTCTCCTATAGCAGCCACCTTGGGGTGCTTTGCCATCTGCATAAGGTCATCCAGATCATTGTCTTTCATTTCCTGTGCATCATGAGGATGAACACCTACAGCAGCGTGAATAATTGGATATTGCTCAGCCAATGCTATGGACAGGCGGGAGGATTCCATATCCGCCCCCGCATTCAACAGATGGGATATACCGCGCTGCGGCAGGCCTTGAATCAGGGCCTGCCTGTCCGGGTCAAACCGCTTGTCGTCCAAATGGACATGACTGTCAAACAGCATGTACTCACCTCTACCGGACCTGTGATCCGCTCTCTATTTCTTCTGAAGCCGTTACCAGCACCAGCTTCCCTCTTTCATCGGACGCTGCCAGAATCATGCCCTCGGATAGGATACCTCTCAGCTTCACGGGTTTCAGGTTTGCAACCAGGATGACAGACATTCCTTCCAATTCCTCAGGACTGTAATGCTGAGCAATGCCGGAGACCACCTGGCGGGATTTCCCTCCCACATCCAAGGTCAGTTTCAAAAGCTTGTCAGCCTTTTCCACCCGCTCTGCCTTTACAACCCTTGCCACCCTCAAATCCACCTTGGCAAAGTCATCTATAGTTATCTCAGGCAGGATGTCCGGTGCCTGCCTAGAATCTGAATCTTCCTTTTCCGCTTTATCAGCTGCAGCCCGGACAGTCTCTTCCTGAAGCTTTTCCTGTCTTAATGCCTCCAAAGCTTCCAGTTCCTTTTCCGGATCCAATCTGGGGAAGATAACCTCCCCCCTCTTTACCCTGCTGCCGGCTTTCAGCCTGCCGAATTCCTTAAGGCTTTCCCAGGTTGTATCGCCACTGCTGCTTATCCCCAGCTGCTCCTGAATGCGGGGCGGAGTACGGGTCATGAAGGGCGAAATCAGCACGGATATAAAGCGCAGGGATTCCGCCAGATTATAAAGTACAGTGCCCAGCCTTGGACCATCGGATTCAGATTTTGCCAGCAGCCAGGGGGTGGTTTCATCTATATACTTGTTGCTTCTGGACACCAGCTTCCAGATTTCCTGCAGGGCATTGCTGAACAAAAGCTCGTCCATAAGCTTCTCAACCCTGCCCGGGGTCTCCAGTGCAAGCTGCTTAAGTTCCGAATCCAGCTCTGTTTCCTCACTGCAGGGAGGAATAATTCCGTCAAAATACTTTTCAATCATGGCAACGGTACGGCTGAGAAGATTGCCCAGATCGTTGGCCAGATCGGAGTTGATCCGACTGATCAGGGATTCGTTGGAAAAGACCCCATCAGAACCAAAGGGAACCTCCCTGAGCAGGAAATAGCGCAGGGCATCCAGGCCGTACCGCTTAACCAGCACTGCGGGATCCACCACATTCCCCTTGGATTTTGACATCTTACCGCCTTCCAGAATCAGCCATCCATGGCCGAAAACCTGTTTGGGCAGGGGCTCACCCAGGGCCATCAGCATAATGGGCCAGATGATGGTATGGAACCTGACAATTTCCTTACCCACCAGATGGACATCGGCCGGCCAGTAGCGATGAAATTTTTCCGGATTATCGGTCAGATAACCCAGAGCGGAAATATAATTGGATAATGCATCGATCCATACGTATATAACATGGTCCTTGTCAAAGGTGACCGGAATACCCCATTTAAAGGATGTTCTCGAAACACAAAGATCCTCCAGACCCGGGCGAAGAAAATTGTTCAGCATCTCGTTCTGGCGGGACTGAGGCTGGATAAACTCCGGATGCTCCTCGATGTGCTTAATAAGCCGATCCTGGTATTTGGAAAGGCGGAAAAAATAGCTTTCCTCCCTGACCAGTTCCACCTGCCGCCCGCAATCAGGACAATTGCCCTCCTTCAGCTGATGCTGGGTCCAGAAGGACTCACAGGGAGTACAGTACCAGCCCTCGTATTCACTTTTGTAGATATCGCCCTGGTCATACAGCTTTTTGAAGATTTTCTGCACAACTTCCTCATGACGCCTGTCGGTGGTCCGTATAAAATCATCATAGCTGATATCCATCAGCTTCCACAATTCCTTTATCCCGGCCACAATATGGTCCACATACTGCTTGGGAGAAACATTGTTCTCCTGCGCTATCTTTTCAATTTTCTGCCCGTGCTCATCCGTTCCCGTCAGGAACATGACATCATAGCCCGTCATTCTTTTGAACCTGGCCATGGCATCTGCTGCCACGGTGGTGTAGGAGTGACCGATATGCAGTTTGTCACTGGGATAATAAATGGGGGTTGTAATATAAAATGTTTGTTTCTCACTCATAACTCATCTTTCCTTCCTCATAGACATTCTACCCAAGCGGGATTTCTTTCAAACCACATAAAATAAGCCCCTCACACCTTTAGGGGCGAGGGGCACGCGGTACCACCCTAATTCGCTTCACAAAAGCAAAGCCTTGTTACAGTGACCTTCCAATCACCTGATTTGATAACGGTATCTTCCGCAGCGGCCTACTTCCGCCTTCTGGCTTCCTTCAACCGCTTCACTCCGGGGCCATCTTCAACAAATCTCCCTGCCGCCGGCTTTCACCTGACCCGGCTCTCTGTCGGGCAGTTCCATTTGCCTACTCTTCCCATCACTGTGTTTCACTTATTATATTGTCATAATTATAAACAGAAATAATTGCATTTGTCAACCGATGGAACCTGTTTCTCCCATTTCACAGAGGCAGGCCCTTATACCTGTACCCCATCCTTTACCTTCATGGAAGAGAATATAGTCTCATACCGCTGTTCTGATTCGCCTTGCACAGCCTGGTCCTTATCATCAGCGTCGCTGAGCTCCTTGACATAGCAGCGTCTCTTTTTGTGCTGCTGGCCGGTAAAATGTTTCCACTGAGACCTTACCTTAAGGTTGCTCTCAAGCTGCGGATTCAAATGTGCCACCTTGATGCCGTTTTTCCAGCAGGCCTCCGCCATGGCCTTCATAAGCAGGCTGTTGACGCCCTTTCCCTGAAGATCCGGCCGGACTGCTACCAGAAGCAGGTCAACACTGTTATTCACCCTAAGGGCTCTGAGCATGCGTATAAATCCGAGGGGCAGCAGCTTCCCTTTGGTCTTCTGAAGAGTTTTTGCCAATGAAGGAAAGCCCAGGCTGAAAGCGGCCAGCTTGTCATCCTTGTCCAGCACAATATTCACGAAATCCGGATTTACCACGCTGAAATACTGTTTGACATAGAATTCAACCTGTTCATCATTTAAGGGAACTACATTGTATAAATCCTTGTATGCCTCATTTATGGTATCAAAAATTGCTTTGGCATAGGGTAGAATCTGTTTGGGCTTGTCGAAGGTAATGGTCCTGAGCTTATTCTTCTCCTCAATCAATTCAGCCACCTTAAGGATATTGTCATTCAGTTTTTCCGGTACCTCCAGGATGTATTCATACCAGTCAACATCCTTTTTGTAGCCCATCAATTCCATGTACCTGGGATAGTAGGGATAGTTATAGAGAGTGGTAAAGGTGCCCACCTCATCAAATCCTTCTATGAGCATTCCTTCCCTGTCTAAATCACAGAAGCCCATGGGACCCTGTATCCCGGTCATCCCTTCCTGCCTGGCCCAGTCTTCCACCAGCCCCAGCAGGCATCTGACTACCTCCGGATCGTCAATAAAATCCAGCCATCCAAATCTTGCATACTTACGATTCCATTTCTCAATGGCACGCCGGTTGATTATTCCCGCTATTCTGCCTGCCATCCTGCCGTTCTTGTAGACCAGCCAATATTTGGCCTTGCAGTACGAAAATGCCGGATTCCTGTCCCACCTTAAGGTGTTCATTTCGTCCGCCCGCAGCGGAGGAATCCAATAGGGATTGTTTTTGTACAGCTGAAACGGAAATTCCACAAACTTTTTCAGCTGTCTTTTGGTTTTGACTTCGACAACTGTTAACAATACGCATCCCCCCTTTTTTTGCTGATATCAGGCCTGTACACCGTCCAGTTTCTTAATAACCCCATCCTTGTAAACTGCAACAATCGGAGCGGCATTCAAGGTCAGACAATATTCAATGTCATCCGCCAGGCCGCATTCCATCATTCTCTTGTAGTGCAGACTGTGTTTAATCACCTTGTGCAAGTCATCAGCGCATTGCTTGTACATATACTCGGATACAACAGCCAGATCACCCAAATCCAGGTGTTCCACCCTGTCTCTCAGCCTGTGGATCACAGCTCCGGCTGTTACGATATCATCCAGGGAAAACTGTCCGTCGGTACCGGCACAAATGAAGGCGGCATCATCTTCCTGTTCAGCGAGGTATTCTGCCACTGCATCCACATTGGACAGACTGCAGATGATCACATCTTTGGCATCCATAGCCCTTCTTACCGCCCGGGTGCCGTTGGTAGTTGTCATCAGCAGTGATTTGCCCGAAACCTGCTCTTCAGTGTACTCCAAGGGTGAGTTGGAAAGATGGAATCCTTCTACTGGCTGAATATTTCTCTCTCCGCACAGCAAAAAGGAATCTTTTTCGTAGTTCTTGGACATGGCAATCACTTCTTCGACTTCCACTGCAGGAATTACCTCCTTGCAGCCATTGGCCAGAGCAGCAAGTATGGTGCTGGTAGCCCGCAGTACATCGATAATTACCGCAGTTTTGTCCTTAAGTTCCTTATCTGATACACTGTCGGGAGTGGCGTAAACATTAAGCTTCATAGATTAGCCTCCATCTGTTTGTTTACTCAATTATAGCACAGAACAAATATTCAGTCGAGATATCGATTATTATGTATATAGTATATATTTATATATTCTTCTGCCTTTACCTGCCAAAAATCAGGGCACAGACGGCAACTGACACTGCAAAACCTGTAATATCGGCAATCAGGCCTGCCGCCAGTATATACCGGCTGTCCCTGTGCCCCACTGAACCCAGATAGATGCTGGCAGCATAAAATGTGGTTTCGGTGGAACCCATCATTGTGGATGCCGTTCTTCCTATGAAGGTATCCGGACCGTAAATTTTCAGTAATTCAGCAAGAATTCCGATGGAAGCCGAACCGGACAAGGGCCGCATCAGTGCCAGGGGCAGGACTTCAGGCGGAATGCCCAGCCTGCCTGCTGCCGGTGCCAGTATTCTTATCATAAGCTCCATTGCACCGGAAGAGCGGAATACGCCGATGGCCACCAGCATGGCCACCAGGTAGGGCAGAATGCGGATGACTGTTGTGAAGCCCTCCTTTGCCCCTTCCACAAAGACTTCGTACACCGGTATTCCTTTTAAAAAGCCATACCCCAGTACAAATACAATGAAAAGGGGGATGGCCAGCTGAGACAAACTCTTAAGTACTACTGTCATATCTGCCTCCTTATTGGTAAAAACGCTTTAATATAAGAGCAGCTGTAATGCCGGCTGCTGCGGAGCATATTGTGGCTGCCAGAGTGGTACCGATGATCTCTGCAGGGCCGGTTGAACCCGCTGCGCTTCGAAGGGCAATAACCGTAGTGGGTATGATCTGTACGGAAGCAGTATTTAAGACAGTGAACAGACACATGGCATCTGACGGCGCGCCCTTGTTTCTGTTGACCTTCTGCAGTTCCTTCATTGCACTGATTCCCAGGGGAGTGGCAGCATTGCCCAGTCCCAGCATATTGGCAATTATATTCATGGACATGGCGCCCATTGCAGGGCTTCTGACAGGTACATCGGGAAAGAGTATCTTAAGGAGCGGAGCCATTCTTCCGGAAACAGCCTTCACCAGGCCGGATTTTTCTGCCACCCGCATTATCCCAAGCCATAGACTGTATATCCCAATCAAAGCAAAGCCCAGCTCCACAGCATACTTTGCGCTGTCAAAGGCTGCCTGGACAGTCTGCTCCAGCCTTCCCGTAAATACAGCCGCCAGGAAACCGCCCGCTATCAGAATGAGCCAGATAATATTAACCAAGTATCTCACCTGCCTGCACCTGTCCTAATAGATGAATATGAGCTGATATTTATCCATAGAACCGGTTTGCTGAAGGGCAGGAAAATAGGCACACAATTCTTTTTTTGGAAAAAATCTTTTTTTGTTGACTTTTATTTCAATTATTGGTAAAATATTTGTTGTAATAAGCTGTCGAATTTTGCAAATAAAGGAGGGGGAAGATGAAATCTACAGGAATTGTAAGAAAAGTCGATGAACTGGGCAGAGTAGTAATTCCCATAGAGCTTCGCAGAACTTTGGATATCGAAGAAAAGGATGCCCTTGAGATCTACGTTGACGGCGAACATATAGTACTTAAAAAGTATGCCCCGGCCTGCATTTTCTGTGATGATGCGCGGGATGTTATCCAATACAAAGGAAAAAACATTTGCAAAAATTGCTTAAATGACATGGGCAATAAACAATTTTAAACATAAGTTCTGCATTTTATACGGTCAATTGTCCGTTAGAATCATAAAAGCAGCCTGAGGGCTGCTTTTTTTTTACAGGCTTTGCTGCCTTTTTAGTCGGGAAGATCCAGGCCTATGCTGAAGGGATAAACCTGTGACTTGGGAATTTTCCTGTCTCTTGCTACCTGCTTTACCGCTTCATTTTTGCTCAGTCCGGCCCGGAGGTATTCCTTCAGATGTTCTTCCACGGTCAAATCAGAAAAGCTCTTTTGCTGCAGAGTCTCGTCTGCCCCTTCCACAACCAAAGCAAACTCACCCCTGGGAGTTCGGTCCTGATAATAGTTCACCGATTCCGCAAGGGACATTCTGAGTACCTCTTCGTATATTTTCGTCAGCTCCCGTATTATGGCAATTCTTCGGTCTCCCAGTACATCCAGCATATCTTTAAGCAGGGAACTCAGCCGATGAGGTGCTTCATAAAGAATAATGGTGCGGCTTTCCCTTTGCAGCAAACGGAGTCTCTCCAGGCGTGCTTTTTTGTTCCGGGGAAGGAAACCTTCAAAAACAAAGCGTTGGGTGGGAAGTGAGGAGAGGACCAGGGCGGACAGGGCAGCAGTCGGTCCGGGAACAATTGTAACCCTGATGCCGGCCTCATAGGCCAGGGATACCAAATCTGCCCCCGGGTCGGAGATTCCGGGCATTCCTGCGTCAGAAACCACAGCCACCCGGCAGCCTTCCTGCACCAGGGAAATGATTTCCGGTCCCCTTTGCTTTTTATTGTGTTCATGGTAACTGATCAAGGGTTTGGATATTTCATAATGATTCAAAAGCTTCAGGGTATGCCGGGTATCCTCTGCGGCAATATAATCGGCTTCTTTCAGTATTCTGAGCGCTCTCAGAGTGATATCCTCCAAATTTCCTATGGGCGTTGCACAAAGATAAAGACAGCCCTGGTCTGTCGCAGACATATGTATCTTCCACCTTTTCTGATGTTTTGCTTAACAGGGGCACAAGTAAAGCTAAGCTCAGGCCAAATGATAAATTTCTTTCAGTTCATGGGTATACTGCATGTTCTCATCATAAATGATAAGCGGCGGCATCCATTTAAGGAAGGGCTTCCCATGAAAAACCGCCTCAATTAAGACCAGATTGGGTGCTTTATGTATCTGCGGGTGAACCAGGCGGATTCGCTTTGGTTCCAGGCGATACTGACGCATGCCTGTGAGTATGTCCATCAGGCGATCAGGCCTGTGCACCATGGCAAAGCGTCCCCCGAAACAAAGGAGGCCTGAAGCCGCTTTCAGAACATCCTCCAGGGTGCAGAAAATCTCATGCCTGGCAACAGCCATATCGTCTTCCGGGTTGAGTATTCCGCTGCCTGCCTTTTTATACGGCGGATTGGAAACGACAAGGGTAAACCTGCCCTTCCCCAGCATATCCGGTGCATCCTTCAAATCCCCGGCGATTATCCTTACGCGGGATTCCAGGCCATTCAACATGATGCTTCTGCCTGCCATTTCCACCATGTCAGGCTGAATTTCCACGCCTGAAATCTGAGCATCCTCCATGCGGCCGGATAGAAGAATGGGCACAATACCCGTTCCCGAGCCTAAATCCACTACCCTGTCCCCTTTTCTGATTCCTGCAAAATGGGACAGCAGCACGGCATCTGTCCCAAAACAAAATTTTCTGGTATTCTGTATAATCTTCAGACCCCTGAATTGAAGGTCATCGATTCTTTCAAACTCCCTCAGCTGGATTTTCATTATACTGATCTCCCCGTACAGTTTAAGGCTTCAAAAACCACACCGCTCCGATTTACTTGCTGCCTGCTCCCAAGGCAGCCGCAAAATCTTCCATTTCCTGCAGGCTGAGGAATGCACCCGGCTTCAGGTATTTTACTGTGCCATCCCTGTCTATCATGTAATTTGCCGGTATACCCCTCTGACGATATACAGCCCATACGGAATCATCCCGATCAAGAAGCACGGGGAAGGTATATCCCTCCTGCTCCACAAACTTGCGGGCTCTTTCCTCAGCTCTGCTGCTGTTGTTTATACCCTGATTTTCCGTCATATTGGAGTTGACTGCCAGAATAACAACATCCTCATTTTTATATTTTTCATAAAAGGCCTGCATATGCGGCATTTCTTCCCGGCAGGGAGGACACCAGGTGGCCCAGAAGTTCAGGAAAACTATCCTGCCTTTAAAATCGGACAAACGGACCTTGTTGCCTTCCAGATCTTCCAGTTCAAAATCCACTATAGGAGCATCCACCACCCCATAGTAGTATCCCTCTAAAAGCTCTTCAGGACTTACAGCATTGTCCTGTGTTTCATCCTCCGGCTCCTCTTTATCTTTATTTAAACCCGGATCCGGCTCTTCTGTCACTTCATTTGAACCCTGGCCGGGATTTTTGTCCTCTTCGGCCTGCTTTCCTTCAGTATTCTGAACCAGCCCGTCTGTTTCCCCATTCTTAGCTGCATCTGTACAGGCAGCAAGCATCATGGTAAACACTGCAATTAAAAGCAAACCCGGCAGCATCCTGCGAAAGAACTTTGCGGTCAATCCATTCACATCCTCGTGTATTTATTATTGTATTAGTAATATGCCAAAATAGCAAAAAGATTAAAGTATATCATCAAACCGATTATAATGAGAATAATCCCGCTTACCTTCTTAATTAATCCCATGTAACGGTTAATTATTTTCAAGTATTTCCATAAATATCGGATTCCGATGGACAGGGCTAAAAACGGCAGCCCCAGTCCCATGGCATATACGGCCAGCAGCAGCATTCCCCTTGATACAGTTTGGGCATTGGCTGCAAGAATCAGTACAGAGGTCAATATAGGGCCGATACAGGGAGTCCATCCCATGCTGAAACCCATGCCAATCAGCAGGGAGGACAGGAAACCCTTCCTCTCCGGGCGCAGCTGCAGCCGCCTTTCATAGTTCAGAAAGCGGATGGGAATCCATCCTGCATGGAACAACCCGAATAATATAATCAGGATTCCGCTGATCCGCCGGATTGAGTGCTGATGTCTCAGTAAATAGGACCCCAGTTTAGTAGCAGCAGCACCCAGCAGCACAAAAACTATGGTAAAGCCCGCAACAAATGCAAGTGAGTTAATAATAAGGCTTTTACGGGCCCTTTCATCCCTGGACATTGCTTCCGCCGATTGGCCGGTCAGATAGGTCATATATGCCGGTATAAGCGGCAGTACACAAGGGGACAAAAAGGAGGCCAGGCCCTCCAGGAAGACGGAAATAAAGTATATCCCATCCTTCAAGTCTTACACCTCCGGCTAATTTTTCCTTAAAGGCTTACTTATAAGGTAACCTGATTCCACACAAAAGAAACAAAACAGCAGGCACAAAAAGAAACGTGACCGGGAAATCCCCGGCCACCTCAAAATTCATCCTGCTGATAAATGTTTATGACACTAATTTTATGTTTATTCTTTTCTGCTTATATATACCGGCAGTTCTGACTTCTCATGCACTTTCCCAGAGAAGCTGCTACAGTTTTAGATAATCACCATGTACATAACCGGTCAGGCTTCCGTATCGGATGCGGTACCATTTGCCGCTTGTGCCCAGTATCTCAACCTTGGTATTTCGCAAAAGGCCGCCTATGACCTTGTAGCCGGTACCTGCTCCGGATCGGACATTGAGAGAGCTTGCTGTTACAACAGCCGTTCTGCTTGCGCCGCCTCTGCCCGATTCGGGAGGAGCTGCATTGCCGCCGGCATTAAGTACAGCCCTGGTTTTAGGCCCCACCACGCCGTCAACTTCCAGGCCGTGGGCCTTTTGGAAAGCACGAACCGCACTGAGTGTCTTGGAGCCGAAGCTGCCGTCTACCGCACCACAGTTAAAGCCCAGTTGATTAAGCATCTGCTGCAGTATTTTCACCTGACTTCCTTTGCTTCCCTTCCTTAAGGTTACGGTGAGAGGAGTGGTTGCTGCAGGCGGCGGGGTCTGGCTTTCCTCCAGCTTGATATAGGAGCCGTGCACATACCCGCTTATGCCATTATAGGTGATCCTGTACCATTCTCCCACTTTCTCGTGTATTTTCACCTTTTTGCCCTTAAGGACCATACCCACCTTATGGTTTTTGGTTCCGGGGCCGCTCCTGATATTAAGAGCGGAAGCAGTAACAATACCGTATCTCTCCTGTTCCGGAGGAAGGGCCGGGTCTGTCGGCGGTGATCCGGGATCATCTGATGGAGGAGGACTGGGCTCGGATGATTCGAGTACAATGTATTTCTTGCTGGAATATCCGGTCAGGCTGCCTGTTTTTATCCTGTACCATTCACCGGACTCTCCGATTATTTCTACTTTGGTATTGTTGGTAAGAGAACCAATCACCTTATACTGGGTTCCTGCTCCCTGCCTTACATTCAGGGAAGTATTTACCTTAACCCTGCCATAAACTGCCGGCTCAGGGCTAGGTGCGGGGCTCGGAGTAGCTGTCGGCTCAGGTTTCGGAGTGGCCGTCGGTTCAGGCGTTGGTTCAACCGTTGGTTCGGGAACCAGTTCGGGATCCTGCGGAGCTTCGACATCCAGGGTAACCAGGTTTGTGCCCGGAAAATAGAAGTCCAGTATCTGAACATAGGACATTTTTTCATTTGATGCCATGTACTGGGCTCCATACTGGCTCATTCCCACACCATGTCCATAGCCGCCGCCTTTGAGCACAAAGCTGTCCCCTGTGTCCTCAACCGTGAACAGGAGGCTGTACAGATTCAGGAATGACCTGGTGTTGCCCTTGGTAAGGGAAACCGTTTCCTCTATGGTTTCCACTGCACCACCGGATTTCTTTTTGACATCCAGTATCACTGTCAGCTGCCCGTTATCCAGCCTGCCGCTGTCATTGTGATTCACAATCAAATTCTTAAGGCTTTTTACCTGAATATCCGAATTTGTTGTGCTGTATCCCTTCTTTTCAAGAGAGCTTTTGACTGCGTCCCTGATCTTTGTCTGAAGGCTGGAATCCACCGGGGTCTTGGCATATGTAACAGTCCAGCTTGCTCTCTTATTGGCAGGGTTAGCTACATCGTAGGGATCAGGTTTGACCAGCAGATAGGGGTAGTCCACTGAAAAAATGTTGCCCGATCTCTCCGTGATGCCTCCATTGCTGGCAGAATAAAAGGTCTGGGCAAAATTGTTTCCATACATCAGGGTCTGCCCCCTGGTGGCATCTACTGCCTTAATGCAGTTGACCTTGGATTTGTTGTAACCCATATATACCTGGCTGTATTGTGTATCCACCAGATCGTAGGAATACTTTTTTCTGGCCTTGATCTTGTCTGCTGCAAAAGTACGGGCTGCCACAGCCTGTGCCTTCAATGCCTCCATAGGCCAGCTGTCAGCCATTTCATATGGAACAACCCCATAGAGGTACAATTCAAGATTGACATGATTGATAAGACTTATGCTGCCTCCGTCCACCTTAAACTCCATGTCACCGGGATAATTGACCCAATTGTAACTGGTATTGTTTATCCTCAAGGTGCCATAGCTCTGCTGCAAGGTAAAACCAGAGCCCAAAGACCAGCTTTTTGATCCATCGGTCAGAACAAGACTGCCCTTTTCTAGACGGACAGTGTATTCTTTCTGTTCCAGCTTTATAGACGGATTCCCCTTAACAGCATGATCGCCTTGTACTGTGAAGGCAATTGATGTCTTTGACCCCATGGAAGTAAGCGAGACGCGTATTGTGTTGTAATTATCTGCTGCATATGCCGGTTTAACCCATATAAAGTTCAGGGCTACCAGGAAGCTGACTAAAATTGCCAGAAACCGGCGCATTTACCTCACCACCTTATCATTTGGTACTCATTAAGTAATTCGCCATACGTTGTCGAATTCCTGCTGTAACCCTGTAAAAATATTGGAATACCACGATAAGATGGAAAAAAGCATAAAAAAAGACCTGGTCCTAAGGATCAAGTCTCTCTTTGTTTTTTATCATTCAGGCTGGGCTGCACCTACAGGACAGACATCTGCGCAAGCTCCGCAATCTGTGCAAAGATCAGGATCTATAGCGTAGATATCACCTTCAGAAATGGCCTCAACAGGACATTCAGGCTGACAAACACCGCATGCGATGCAATCCTCTGAGATAAAATGAGCCATGTAAGTCACCTCCTCACACGAAACCCCTGTTATAAAATTTGTCAATATTTTATCATTTTTTGCATAAAAAGAAAAGATCTATTTTTTCTGTTCTTCGGGATACCGGATATCATTTACATGAAACTCCCTTAACTCCACCGTATCATCCTCAAGAATAAGCTTTACCCTGACCGTCTGTGTTAAAAGGGCAGTACCCAGCACCACGGCCAAACCTTCCGGAGTCATAACCTCGCACCCTTCCCTGGGCATGCACTTTCTGATCTGCTCATAATAATCCTGCTCGTACTTCAGACAGCACATCAATCTGCCGCAAATCCCCGAGATCTTGGTAGGATTAAGGGACAGATTCTGCTCCTTGGCCATCTTGATGGACACGGGATGAAAATCGCCCATGAAGGTGCTGCAGCACAAGGTCAGCCCGCAAGGCCCCAGTCCGCCAAGCAATTTAGCTTCATCCCGGACCCCGATCTGACGCAGTTCAATGCGTGTCTTGAAGACAGAAGCCAAATCCTTCACCAGTTCCCGAAAATCAATGCGTCCTTCAGCAGTAAAATAAAAAATTAATTTGCTGCCGTCAAAGGTAAGCTCCACATCAACCAGGTTCATGGGAAGATTGTGGACCTCAATTTTCTCTTCTCCAATCCGGAAGGCTTCCTCTTCCTTTTTTCTGTTCTCTATGACCTGTTTTTCATCCTTTTCATCGGCTTTACGGATCACTGATTTCAGCGGTGATACAATTTCTTCATCCGGAACCAGCCTGGGCGGTACAACCACGTCGCCGTACTCTATACCGCGGGCAGTTTCCACTATGACATGGTCATTTTCCTTAAGGTCGAGCTCATCCGGCCCGAAATAATATATTTTACCGGCTTTTTTAAACCGGACTCCTACTACCAGTTGCATTAGAGTTCCTCCCTAGAAGCTTAAAAGCAAGCTTTCCACCGTTAATTGATAATTGCTGTTATTCTTCAGCATTCTTCTGCTTTCCTCAATATTTTTAATCATATCCCTTAATGCTGCGCTTGTAAAGCGTGAGACCTGCCTCTTAAGCAGATGAGTCTGATCCAGATTCACTACCAGATTCCATTCACCTGTCTCCTTCAGGATCAGTAAATCGCGGATCCATATCTGAAGAATATCCAGCAGTTCTTCCTTCCTGTCTTTGTTTCGGGAAAATATATCATAAAGCTCCAAAATTCCGGCTGATCCTGCCTGGCTGAAGCCCTTTATGAGAATTTCCCGGTTGTGCCGGAAGGTATCATCCTCAGCCAGCGATATAGCTTTTCCCGGATTACCCTGAGACAAGGCTGCATAGACAGCGGCATCCTGCCTGGAAATAGACAGACGTCTTTCCAATATTTCACTGATGTCTTCCCCGGACATGCTGCCTATCCGAAAGTGCTGGCAGCGGGAAAGAATGGTGGACAGCAATGTGTTTGTATTATCGGCAAGCAAAAAGAAGAGGGTGTGGGACGGCGGCTCCTCCAGGGTCTTCAGAAGTGCATTCTGAGCCTGCTCAGTCATGAGATGTGCCTGCTCGATAAAGCAGACCCTTTTTCCTGCCTGATAGGGCTTAACCTTGACAATGCCCTGCAATTCCCTTATTTGATCCACAACAATGGCGGTTTTATCAACAGGCTTTTTTATTCGGATTACATCAGGGTGATTTCCGCTCTGAAACTGACGGCATACAATGCATTGACGGCAAGGCTTGTTTCCCTGGCCGGTGCAGAGCAGAGCCTGTGCAAAGAGACCGCTCATGGTCTTTTTTCCGGCACCTGCCGGACCTGTAAACAAATAAGCATGGACAATCCTTCCCCCGGCCAGAATACGTTTCATTCCGGCAATCAGCGGTGATTGTCCAATAATGTGATCGGTATTCATCAGAAGGCTTTCCTTTCCGTATATTCAATGCAAAGAGGAGTCATCAGATTTTCCGGAAAGCCTCTACGTCCACTACAAATACCGTTGCGCCTCCTACTGTAACTTCTATAGGATAGGGTACATACACACCGGCTGCCCCGGCCACCGGTGAGGGGGAAGTGGCAACTTGTTTTCTGCTTTTGCAGGCTTTTTCTATCAGCTCCAGAGCGTGGTCCACTTTATCCACATCGACTCCGATAAGAAAAGTAGTGTTACCCGCCCGTAAAAAACCACCGGTTGTTGCAAGCTTGGTTACACTGTATCCATCATTCATCAAGGTTGTAGTAAGCTTCTGAGCATCCTCATCCTGTACAATGGCGATAATCAACTTCATCCAGCTGAACCCTCCTCCACAAAAATACCAACCCTGACAGCATCAGTCATCTGTCCAATTTTCTGATTTTATTATATATCACTTCCCAGGTATATGCAAATGGTATCTGCGGAAGATTCAGGAGAATTCACCATATAATAATGCCATTATTCAGTCATATGCTATAAGCTGTCAAAAAAACGGACGCCTGCTCCCCGGCAGGCGCGGAAGCAGGCAGAAAAGCAGATCAGATCATTCATCCAACAGCCTTTTTTCTCCTGTAAGGGCCTGTAGAGGCCTGATGTTCTGAGTAAACTCCACAGTACCCAGATAATCCCCGGCTTCATTTCTTACTGCAAAATACCGTATATGTACAAAGAGATCACCTCTTTGAATCCAGAACTCCTCACTGTCCTTCCTTCCGGAGCGGAGATCCTCAACAATTTTTTCAACTACATGGACACTGGCCGGCGGGTGGCAATTCTGCACGCTGCGTCCGATTACTGCCTTTGTCCTGTCAAATATCCTTTCCTTGCCCTGGCTGAAATACTTCACCGTATCATTCTTATCTACAAAGGTTATATCCACAGGCAGGCTGTTCAGCATGGCTTCCAGCTCTTCGGTGGTAAATACGCCGGTTTCCAGGCGGATGGTGCCCTTGTCAATCACAGGCCGTTCGGATTCAGAAGTGACAGTTTCTCTCCTTTCGGGCTTCCATTTTCCTGCAGGTCGAACCAGGGTGTAACCGATTTCATCGCTGTCTTCCTCCATCTTCCGCCATTCATCCTCTGTCAGGGTTTCCAGAGCCAGGGGAAAGAGGATGTTTTCTTCCTTAAAGATCATTTCCTTTACACCGTGTACGGCCTTACGCACCGATTCTGCCGCATTTTTGCTGCTGCCGTCGTAGTTATTCAGCAGGCGGATGCTCTTTTTAATGTCCTCCCGGATTTCATCGTCCACACCCCACATGACCTTGGGAGGCCCGGTTATTTCGTATTTTTCCAGATAGGGAAACAGTATGTTTTCCTTTCTGCTGAAGTGGCGGTCAACTTCCAGGAGCTTTTTCATATGGGCAAGCAATGCCTCAATATTCTCCTGCTTATCATTCTTTTCAAAGCGATCCAGGGCCGGAAGAATGCTGTTTTCAATCAGCCGCTCCAGGGCTCTGTTTTCCAGTATGAAGGTATGAACGGGATGACCGGGCTGTTCATGGGCTGCCTGAGGCTTATGGATATCTTCAATAGAGCCTTTGAAAACCGCAGCATGGACATCACAGAGCCGCTGAACCTCCTCCACAGGCAGGCCTTCTGCAATCAGATTCTGCTCCATCTGTGATATTTCCGAGACAGAGACGCCCTTTATCAGCTGATCAAAGCGCTCCTTGACATCGTCCACGGTTTTCCCGTCATGAAGTTCCTTAATCAGCTCCTTAAGTATCCTTTGCCGTTCTTCCCTGTTATTGATTATCTCACTCATAACAATCCTCCTTCAGGCTTCTTATGTTCTCTATTTTAATGATATTAAAATATCCGGCTTAAACTCTTTTATACTAAGGCAGTGTCGCAATCCCGGAGTGCAAGAAAGGGATAAGAACAGAGCAGACGCTTAACGGACATCATTTATATATAAACATTAATTCTGTATATAACACATAAGGAAAGCAAATCACAGATATCTTCTTACTACATCATACACCTCGTTATGAATGTCCTCTATGGAGCGGATTTTATTGTCTCTTACGCAGGAAATCCGGTGCCATCCATATTTTTCGGCAAGCCACAAGGCTGCATGGTAAGATTTCTCCAGGTATGAGCTGTCCCTTTCGTGTATATCCTTCGCCTTGCTGCCGGTTATTTTATTCCTTCTGTTTTGTATGAGTTGTGAAGAACAGGCGGGAGGCATGTCCAGAAAGACAACACAGTCCGGTACGGGAAGGCCGAACATCTCAAACTCGAAGTGCCAGAGCCAGTTCAGATAATCCTCTCTTAATGCAGGATCCGTAATTTTGGCAGCCTGATGGATCATATTGGATGTGGTGTAGCGATCAGCCAGAATGATCCCTCCGTCATGGTAAAACCCTTCCCATTCCGTCTTAAAGGATGCATACCTGTCCACCGCATAAAATGTGGAGGCTACATAGGGGCTGACCTCCTCGGCACGGCTGCCAAAATCGCCCCTCAAATACATCTTGATTAAGGAAGAGGACTCGCTGGCATAATTGGGATACTCCACCTTGCGCACCTTGCAGTTATTCTCCTGAAGCCGCCTGAAGAGCCTCCCGGTCTGAGTCTCTTTGCCGCTGCCGTCTCCGGCTTCAATACATATCAGTTTTCCCATTATACTAACTTCCTTCCATGCTGCTTTATATTACTTTATTATTGAAACCAGATTCCCTGCATGCACGCCAAACAAATGGGCACCCCAGGCCTGATTTTCCAAAAGCTCATTTAGTCCGTGAGCATCTATCAGCTCTCCCGGTAAAAATCTTGGTATTCCGGGAGGGTATGTTCCTATGGGCTCACCGCATATCCGTCCCCCTGCCTCTTTAAGTGGAATGAACTCCTTTTCCTTTTCGAAAGCCTCTTTAGGCGACAGCATTTGCCTTGGTATTTCCCGGGAAATTGTCAATTTCCTACTCATTTTTCCCGCATTCCCCTTATTTTGAAACAAATTTCTGCAGGCTTCCGTCAGTTTCAGAAAATCCTCTTTCCGATCCGCCACCGAACAGATGAGCAGCAACCGGTTAAAGTCGGACATTTCCACCTGCAGGCCGGCCTTTCTCAAGGCTTCTTCCGCCTCGAATCCTGTATAGCCGTGCATGGAGACATCCAGGACCAGCCTGGTTTTGTCGATGCCGAAAAGCTCAGGCCTGCTGTAGTTCTCCATGGTATCTATGCCCAGTTTCCCAAGCTCCTTTCTTGTCCAAAACAAGTGCTCAAGGAGCAAACTCAAATCCTCCCTGCCCCTTGTCTCCATATATGCCCTGGCCCAGTCCAGAGAAGCCATGAGTAAATAGGATGGACTTGTGCTTTGCATCAGACGGTGAACCTGTGCAGTGCGGGCTGACAGGGCCGTGCCGCTGCCCCTTTCCTGAGTGCCGACATGCAGGTAAGCAGACTGGGTCAGTGCAGGCAGTGTCTTATGTGCACTTTGCACCCATAAATCAGCACCGCACTGCCCGGCAGAGGGAGGCAGATCCGGATGGAAAATAAGATGAGCGCCATGAGCCTCATCCACCAGCATTTTCATATTATACCGGTCTAATATGTTTCTAATTTCAGAAAGACGGGGGCACAATCCATAATAATCCGGATTGGTCAGTACCATGCCGGCTGCATTAGGATTTTCATCAATAACCCGCTCCAGCGCTTCCGGAGAGACATGGGTCGGCAGGCATTTATCCTCATCATATTCCGGCTGCACATAAATCGGATGCACTCCGCTCAGAATCATTCCGCCCCAGACAGCCTTGTGGCAGTTGCGGGGAATAATGACCTTATCACCCGGCCTGAATGCCGACATCATCATCACATGTATCCCGGAGGTGGAGCCGTTAACAAGAAAAAAACAGGCATCCGACCGGAAAGCACGGGCAGCCAGTGTCTGGGCTTCCAGGATAGGGCCTTCCGGAGCCTGTAAATTATCCAGCCCAGGCAGTTCCGTCAGATCCATCTGCAGGTAAGACGGAAATGAAGGGAAGAGCCTTCCCCCCTTATGACCCGGCATATGAAAGGGTATGGGCTGATTTGAGATGTACTTCATCAGTGCACTGACAAGAGGAGTATTCATTCCATCGTCACCGTATACCTGTCTCCTTGTAATATGCCGGCTTTATAATATTCTTCATCTTCTCCAGATAGAAAGGGTAACACTCATCGCCGGCATCACACTTCATCAGTTTTTGCTCGCATTCCTTGCATATATTTCTGCCCAGAAGAATCAGGTTCTCTCTTTTAGGCAGGCAGCACATAATGCATTCTGCAGTTCGGATCATTTCCAAACACTCCCATTCGTTTGTCCTTTATTCCAATCTTTGACCCCTTACTGTCATTCTATTCAAACCAATGGGAAAGGTTATAGTTTTTGCACCGGGCTTGGTCAGAATACCCAGGAGGGAAGCCATCTGAGGAATCTGATGTAGCTCTGGGGCACAACCAGTGCGGATACGGCAGGATAAAACATTATGAAGAGAATCAATACCAAACCCAGGTATCCGTATATGTATTTCATAGAACCACCCTTTTCCCTCCATACCTTGATTACATACACTATAGCCAGCATCATGAAGGGCACCATGGGGAAAAAGTGATAGATGAAAGCCGATCTGGAGATTAAAATCCAGGGCGCATAAAGGGATAATACAGCAATTACTATAAATATCATGGCTTTATTTTTCCTCCATGCCGCACGGACGGCTGCGAAGAAAGCAGGGATGGCAGCCCACCAGACAGCCGGGTTGCCGAAGGATGCTATGGTGGATGCCATGCCTTCAGCCAGATCCTTACCCTGATAATACCAGATGGGCCGAATCATCAGAGGCCAGGTCCACCAGTCGGATTGAAAGCTGTGGGTGGACTCCAGACCGCTGTGATAACGGTACATGGATTTCTGATAGTTGAGAATGTCTGAAAACTCCATACCTGGCACCATTAAATAGGGGATATATGACAGGAGATACACGGCGGCCGGGATGATAATGAAAAACAATACGCAATACAGCATAGTTTTCCACATATAGAGGGGCATGAAGGTCTGTATCCAGACCGGCGCAGAACCGGCACCTTTTCCCGTGCTCAGAACTTTTGCCTTCTTGTAGTCCTGATATTCATTGTACTTTGCCAGAAAGAATAGCACTGCCAGCCCCGGTGCCCCATACAGGGCCGACCACTTGGCAGCTGCTCCCAATCCAAAGAAGAGCCCGCTTAAAAAGAGCGGCTTAAGCGATGAGTAAAACCCCTTCTCATAGGATTTCTGCAGATAGTAATCTGCCATGTAATAATACATCAATATGACAAACAGCGTGGTATAGCTGTCAATGGTTGCTATCCTGGTCTGGGCGAAATGCATGAGGTCAAACATCATCAGGAATGCTGCACAAAAGCCGTAAAAGCTTTTCCTGAAGAGCTTCTTTCCAAACATATACATGAGTGGAATCAGCAAAGCTCCGGTAATGGTTCCCACTATCCGCCATCCGAAGGTGTTCATCCCAAAAATACTGATGCCGATGGCAATCAGAATCTTGCCCAGAGGCGGATGAGTCCACTCGTAGGGTTTAATACGATTCAGGTGTTCATATGCTGTTCTGGCATGATAGATTTCATCAAAATAGGTGCTGGTCATATAGTCGCCCTGCCGGTACTGAACCAGATGCTGTTCATCGGCCAGATTCAGAAGATCACCTGCTGCCGGCGTGCCGTCCAGCT
>DUOA01000023.1 GCA_012839095.1 Clostridiales bacterium | reverse complement strand
GACCAGATTACGTCCGCATAGGGGCCGCCCTGTGCCTGTTTCCAGAATACCTTGTCATCCCTTATTAAGCCGGATGGAGGCTTGATAGCCGCATCCTGGTTGATATAGCCCGCCTTGAAATACCTGCGGAGGGTATGAAGGGTTTCTATCACCGATTCCTCTTCATACAGGTTCCTTACCACCGGTTCCTCGTCGACCAGGCGGATCACAGCCGGTACGTCGTTTAACAGGTATTCGTAGCCCCAATAGAAATGGGAATCCTGATCCAAATCCATCAGCAGCCATTCCGGTTCCAGCTCCTTCAGCTTTTCGAACCAGGGTTCCAGCTCCTGCAGACTTTTTATCTCTTTGATATCGATATTGTATTTTTCCACCAGCTCCCTGGGATACATCCACCATTGAGGCGTTGCAATCTCCTTATTGGTAGGAATGCCGTATATCTTTCCGTCCACCCTCACACCCTCCCAGAAAAGAGGGTCGATTGCCTTCAGAATGCCCTGTCCATGCTTTTCCAGCAGGTAATCAAGCTCCTGGTAGGCACCCCGTTTTGCATTGCCCAGGTAATCCGACATAAAGGCAATATCATAATTGCCGCCTGAGTTGATTACAGCGGTTATCTTGGAATCGTAGTCGCCCCAGTCCACAAATATCAGCTTTACTGAAACATTTATTTTATCCCTGGTCATGCGTGACAGTTCCTGGGTGACCATGTCCAAATCGGCCGGCGGGGTTCCGATGGTATAGTAAACCAGCTCTACGGCTTTTTCATTATCGCCGCCTTCATCATCTGCCCCTTCTTCGTCCGGACCCGAGGTAGTGCCCTGCGGCACCTCATCTGTGCTGTCAGGAGCTGTATTATTCTGAGCACAGCCTGAAAATAACAATGCGGTCATAAGTATAAGCAATGCCAATGCTGTAATTCTATTACTCATTTTCAATGCCGTACTCCCCCTCTAACCTAAGCTTCAGCTCCCTGTATTCGCCCCGGCCGCAGAATATATCATACAAGAAATAATATAACACAAAAAAGGTAAAACAACATAAGAAAAGATTAATCACAATGGTATTTTATTGGATACTTATTATAGAGGAACCTGTATCAAGTATTAAAAGAACCAGGCCATTTCAATGAATGGCCCAGTTCCTGTGCAGCTATTTTTCAGTTATAAGAGTTCTGCTAATATTTCACTCTGGTTGTCAGTCGCCAAATGATTCGTCAATCTGGCTCTGTACTGTTTCGATGATCTTTTGGAGGCCTGCCGCATCCAGCTCTTCCTTCATCTGAGGAACCAGTTCTTTGGGATCCTTGGTTCCGGTAAAGAGTTCGCTCTTATATTTCTCATATACGGATCTGCAGTTGGCTATTTCATTCTCGATTGAGGATGTATCTGCAGTAAAGCCAAGCAATACAGAGGGCTTTGCTTTTTCATTCAGTTCCTTTACTTCATCCCACTGGTTGAATTCCTCTTCAACGGTCTGGGATACGGTAAAGAAGGTTGCCTGAGTATAGCCGGCCATGGTCCAGTCGGTGTTCAGCCTTTTGACTTTGCCGTCTTCATATTCGAAGTTTTCGCCTTCCAGCCCGTAGTAGAAAGCGTCTCTAACCTTGGTGTCCAGATTAACCAGCTGCAGGAACTCCAGAGCCTTACCCGGATTCGGGGAGCTTGCGGAGAT
>DUOA01000152.1 GCA_012839095.1 Clostridiales bacterium | reverse complement strand
TAAACTATCTGCTAAAGACATATACACCATCCTTTACTTTTTCACTATGGAATAGCTGACGGTTACATTTTCCCGTTCTTCCCGCTCCTCAAAGAACTTTTCTGCAATCTGCGGGAAGGCGATGTAGGAAAGCACATCTTCATCGGATCTTGCTACGCCTTTAAGCTCTTCCTTAGTTTTTTCAAACAGAGGCTCCATGGTGTCAGCAAATCTGCCTGTAATAGGTTCTTCATCCCCAAGTACCTGATCCATCAGTTCCCTGTTAATTTCTCCGGGAGCCTTACCATATTCTCCCCTGAAATATGCTTTTATTTCCTTACCAACATTCTTATATCTGCCCAGAAGAACATTCAGCACAGCCTGTACCCCGACCATCTGGCTCATAGGAGTTACCAGAGGAGGATAACCCAGATCTTTTCTGACATTCGGAATCTCTTCCAGTACCTCATCCAGCCTGTCCAGAGCATTCTGGGATTTTAGCTGAGCGATGAGATTGGAGAGCATGCCGCCGGGCACCTGATATACGAGAGCATCGGTCTCCACTCCCATTACAAAGGGATTCATCTGACCGGACTCAACATATTTTTCCTTAATAGGTTTGAAATAATCATTAATTTTCTTGGTGACGTCTTCGTCCAGACCGGTTTCATAGCCTGCCTGCCTAAGTGCAAAATTCAGTGTTTCCGTCGGCGGCTGGGAGGTTCCGTTGGAGAATGAAGAGATGGCACAATCTATACCGTCGCAGCCTGCTTCGACAGCCTTAAAATAGGTAATGGGACCCAAACCGGTGGTTCCGTGGGTATGGAAATAAATAGGTACTTTTACAGTTTCCTTAAGTGCTTTTACTATGTCATAAGCTTCCTGAGGTCCGCAAATACCGGCCATATCCTTGATACAGATGGAGTGAACGCCCATTTCTTCAAGTTCTTTACCAAGTTTGGCGTAGTTCTCGAGAGTATGAACGGGACTGGTGGTATAGCAGATGGCACCTTGTGCGTGAGCATTGCGCTTTAATACCTCGTCCAATGCCACGCGGATATTCCTGAAGTCGTTCAGTGCATCAAATATTCTGAATATATCAATACCATTATCCGCCGCGTGGGCAACAAACTTCCTGACCACATCGTCGGGATAATGCCTGTATCCTAATATATTCTGACCTCTCAGCAGCATCTGCAAAGAAGTATTCTTCACCTTATCCCTGATTTTACGAAGCCTTTCCCAGGGATCCTCGCTGAGGTATCTGAGACAGGAATCAAATGTGGCACCGCCCCAGCACTCCAATGAATGATAGCCGGCCTTATCCATAGTTTCCAGAATTCCCTCAAAATCAGAGAAGGGCATCCTGGTGGCTATCAGGGATTGGTTTGCATCTCGCAAAACTGTTTCGCTAATATGAACCTTCCTCATGTATATCAACTCCTTAAAATTATGTCGCATTTTATTTTGACATCCAATATAATTTTATAACACAGAAAAGGGGCGGAAAAACTAAAAAAACAAGTTTTCCACCCCGGAAAACTGTGAAATTCATGAAGGATATCTTGTATTTTAAAGTTCATTCAAAAAATAGCCCATATTCACCTGTTTATATCATATCATAAAAATAATTGCCTGTAAATAAATTAACAAGCAAAAAAATGAGATATTATGGCTGAACATGCTGTATTCCCTCATACTTATCTTCTCTTTTTGCCATAGAGAACTCATGGGTTATCCAGTCTCGTCAGATAGAAGTTTTCTATGTGTCACATAAGAAAATTTGGTTAGAGTATTTTATTTTGATATGTGATAGAATTATGTATATAATCATCCATTCTGATTTATATTAGGCTGTTGAATAAGAATAATTATAGAGGCAAACAAGGATTAACTTGTTTATTACCTTTGGGGTGAAAGGTTATGCTAAAACCGGGTCTATACGAACAAGTAATCAATAAAGCTATAAAAGACGAGCTTATGGAGATTCCGGAGGCTTGTCAGTCCGTTAAGCCTATTGATGAGGCGGAAGCATCCAAAATACTGGCCCAATACCTTACTGAAATCATTCAGAGGGGCCTTGACAATATGCATGACAAGGGAGGCGGCCTTTCTTCCCAGGTTGCCCTTACAAACCGAATAGTAGAAACTATTTTGCAGGAAACTAATGAAGAAGGTTTTGCTTTTCTCTCTGTGGACAAGCGTGCAGAGCAGCTTCTTGCGCTGCTGCGGGAAAACGACCCCGGCCTTCTCATTGGAAAGACCGCAAAGAGTATAAGCAGGCCCGAGACATCTGTTGCGCAGAGCAGTCTT
>DUOA01000151.1 GCA_012839095.1 Clostridiales bacterium | reverse complement strand
TTTTATCAGATAGGAGAATTGTTTCAGGATTATGCGGTGGATAAATCCAGAAAATCCATAGCCGGCCTGATGGACATCCGACCGGATTTCGCCAATGTCAGGCATGGAGATGAGCTGGTGCAAATGGATCCTGATGAGGTCAGGCCTGGTGATATCATAGTGATAAAGGCTGGGGAAAGGGTTCCGCTGGACGGAAGAGTACTGGAGGGAAGCTCCCTTTTGGATACCTCAGCCCTGACAGGAGAGCCGATTCCCCGGGAAATACAGCCGGGCAGTGAGATCCTGAGCGGCTGCATCAACCTGAGCGGAACAATAGCGGTAGAAGTAACAAGGGAATATGAGGATTCCACTGTCAGCAGAATTTTGGATTTGGTGGAAAATGCCACTAACAAAAAGTCTGCTTCGGAAAGATTCATTACCCGCTTTGCCCGTTACTACACCCCGGCGGTTGTTTTTGTTGCCCTGTTGCTTGCCGTGCTGCCTCCCCTTCTAATAAAAGGTGCTTCCTTCTCCGACTGGATTTATCGTTCCCTGTCCTTTTTGGTTGTGTCCTGCCCCTGCGCCCTGGTCATTTCCGTTCCCCTCAGCTTCTTCGGAGGCATCGGCGGGGCATCCTCCAGGGGAATCCTTGTTAAGGGCGGCAACTATTTGGAGGCTTTAGCCAAAACCGATCGTATTGTATTCGATAAAACCGGTACATTAACAAAGGGCGTGTTCCGTGTCCAGGAAATTCGCCCCTGGAATCATGAGGACTCCGGGCAAAGGGAGCAGCTTGAAGATAAACCGGAATACACAATAATGACTGAGAAAATGACAGAGGAAGAACTGTTGGAACTGACAGCTTATGCAGAGCATTTCTCCAATCATCCCATATCCCTTTCCTTGAAGCAGGCCTATGGAAAGGAAATAAATGCATCCCGAATCTCAGATATGGAGGAGATATCGGGCCATGGCGTCCGGGCAACAGTGGACGGAAAGGCAGTATTGGCGGGAAATGACAAGCTGATGACTGCAAACGGAATTTCCCATGACCGGGAAGAACTGCCCGGCACGGTAGTTCACACAGCCGTAGGCGGTGAATATGCCGGATATATCCTCATAGCCGATGAAATCAAAGAGGATGCACATAAGGGAATCAGGAAGCTGAAAGATTCAGGAATCCGGCAGACTGTGATGCTTACAGGGGATAACGAAGCGGCAGCTGCGAAGGTGGCTGATGAGCTGGGTATGGATAAGTTCTATGCCGGACTTCTGCCGGCTGATAAGGTGGAAAAGCTGGAAGAGCTTATTAAGGAATCTACTTCCCAAAGCAGCCTGGCCTTTGTGGGAGACGGCATTAATGACGCGCCGGTGCTTGCCCGTGCAGATGTCGGCATTGCCATGGGCGGGCTGGGTGCCGATGCAGCCATTGAAGCCGCCGATGTGGTGATAATGACCGATGAACCCTCCAAAATAGCAACGGCAATCCGTATCGCTAAGAAAACACTGGGTATAGCTCGGCAGAATATTTATCTGGCTCTTGCAGTCAAATTTGCAGTCTTGATTCTTAGTGCTGCCGGTATTACTGCATTGTGGGCGGCAATATTTGCGGATGTAGGCGTAACAGTCCTGGCTGTATTAAATTCCCTGAGGGCTTTGCAGGTAAGGGGTTTATAGGACTGCTTCGGCTCTCTCAGTTTACTCTGTAGTATTCCAGTGTGGTTTGCTGAGTAAAGCCGCATTTTTGATAGGTGCGTATGGCGCTTTGATTTCCGGTATCCACATAGAGCTGGATATGCCTTATGCCCTGCTGGGTCAGATTTCTGATGACAGCCATGAGGGCCCGGCTTCCATATCCCCTGCCCCTGTACAGGGGCAGGATGCAGAAGCCGCCTAATGTGCAGCTGTCATCGTACTGCTCCACCCGGATCTTACCTATGAGCTGAGAATTCCGGGAATCCTGAGATTCCTGAAAACCCGGTGCATTGCATGAATCCTGTTGTTCCATTTCAATCAGATAGGTAATGCGGTTGATTTTTTCTTCTTCCTCCGGCATCATTCCAATAAATCCGGTTACGTCAAAACACTTCCAGTTCATGTCCATAATAGCCAAAACATCGGATTCGGCAGCTTTACGCAGCCTTAATTTGCCTTTTTCTGTCTCCTGGCCGGCTGTCCGGTTCATACCTGGCTTGCCGCTTTCAGTAAGAGCATGTACCATTAAAAATTCAGAAAAAGAAGGTTTTGTCTGTATATGACGAAGAAAAGCCCGACCGGAGGCGGAGCGGCTGTCACAAACCAGCCACACTTCCGAAAGGCTTCTTTTCCTGCACTCATTGAGTGCCAGTTGATACAACTTTGTAAAGACACCTCTTCTGCGATGCTTGGGGTGCACCATGCCCGTCATCTCTGCAGTTCTGCCTCCCAGATTGAACAAGCCCAGATATCCGATCAATTGGTCATTGTAATAGCAGAAAAATTCGTTTGTTTCCCTGGAAGGCAGTGCAGCCGCTTTATTCTGAAGCTCCGCCATGCGGATTTTGAAATCAAGCTCCAGCTTCAGATATATCCCTGAATCCTTTTGCAGGCAGATCTGTTCCAGTTCCTTAATTTCCGCATAGTCTTTGTGACTGAGGGATTCCTTAAGCAGAACCCTTGTGCCCTCCATACACCGCACCCCCTGATGAACCCCTGGCTGCCAACTTAGGCCTTGATAATACTTGCTAATATATGTCACCGTTAAATATGGAATTCTTTACGATCACATAATCCACGTTTCGAATAGCTTCCAGCTTGTTTCCTCCGGCATAGGAAATGGAGGATTGCAGATCCTGTTCCATTTCGATTAAGGTATCCTTCAGGGATCCCCTGTACTCGACAAACATCTTCTTACCCTCTACATTCTTTCTTTCACCTTTCTGAAATTCCGAGGCTGAACCAAAATACTCCTTATAAAGCTTTCCGTCCTTTTCAATGGTAATCCCCGGAGATTCCTCATGACCGGCAAAGAGGGATCCAATCATCACCATGGATGCTCCGAATCGGATGGATTTAGCAATATCGCCATGGGTTCTGATGCCGCCGTCGGCAATTATGGGCTTGCTGGCTGCCTTGGAACACCAGCGGAGGGCAGCCAGCTGCCAGCCCCCGGTTCCAAACCCGGTTTTTAACTTGGTGATGCAGACCTTGCCCGGTCCGATTCCCACCTTGGTGGCATCTGCTCCTGCGTTTTCCAAATCCCTGACCGCTGCAGGCGTACCTACATTGCCTGCTATCAGGAAGCTGTCCGGCAGGTGTTGTTTGATATAACGAATCATGCGTATAACAGCATCGGAATGACCGTGGGCAACGTCTATGGTGATATATTCCGGCACCAGTCCATTCTGCACCAGCTGGTCAATAAAGTCATATTCCTCCTCTTTAATTCCCACGCTTACAGAGGCATACAAACCTCTTGCCCGCATATCCTGTATAAACTCCAGGCGCGTTTCCGGCTTAAACCGGTGCATGATATAAAAGTAATTGTTTTCCGCAAGAAAAACAGCTATACTTTCATCAATAATAGTCTGCATATTGGATGGTACCACCGGCAGCCGGAATCTCCCGGGTCCGAACTTGATGGATGTGTCACACTCACTCCGGCTGTTTACAATACACTTATTGGGAATAAGCTGTACATCTTCGTAATCAAATACTCTGTCCATAGGATCTCCTCTCTTGTTTGCATTAAAATATAAGATGTAAAGCAAGTTAATAGATGCAGCACTGCCAGCTTTATTTATCAACTGAATGCCAAGCCCTCAATCAAAGCAATTTTACTCACCCAGGCAGTGCTTTCTATGGTATTATTTTACCATATAATCAGAATATCGGAAGCAGGATAAAGGAATCTGCAGGGAGGATTAACCGTGAAAGGCAGAAGAACAAAAACCGTCCGTGGAAGGCATCACTCGAAAGTCCTTATTATTATTTCCATTTTGGCTCTTGTTTCACTCACATTATTTTTAGGGACCTTGTCTGGGACAGGCAGCCTTCGGGAAAAATGGGAGCATGCCCTGGAGCAAAACGGCCATCTGGAAGAGCATATACAGGTGCTTAAGACCTCTGCCCGGCAGCTGGAAGAGAAAAACCAGGCTTTGGAAGAGGCAAACACAAGTCTGAAAGAGGAGAATTTAGATCTGCAGGAAAAGGTTAACCGGCTGGAGAAGGATAATGCCGGGCTGGAAGCAGACATTCTCCTGCTTAGACAGCAAATGCAGCAAAGGGAATCGTCCTACCGCAAGGAGGTATTGAACGGGTTAGTTGATATTCAGGCATTGGATTCCTCTATAGTGGTGGATCTCCGCTATGCGACTGAAGACAATTTTACAGGACGGCAGCTCTATCCGGACAACAGCAGGGCCTATCTCAGAAGGGAAACAGCAGTTAAGCTGATACAGGCCAGTGAGATATTCAAAAAGGATGGTTATACCATTAAGATATGGGATGCCTACCGTCCTTTGTCTGTTCAGCGGATTATGTGGGAGCATTCGCCCCTGCCCGGCTTTCTTGCCCATCCGGACAAGGGTTCCAATCACAATCGGGGGGCAGCGGTAGACATTACCCTGATGGATCAGGAGGGCAATGAACTGGAAATGCCCACCGGATTTGATGATTTCACAGAGAAGGCTGCCAGGGATTATGCCGATCATTCCCCGGAGGCGAAGAAAAATATGGATTATTTAACCCAGGTCATGGTCAGCTGCGGTTTTAGGGGCATCAGAACCGAGTGGTGGCATTTCGATGATCTGGATGCCAAAAACTATCCATTGTTGGATGTGGGTCTGGACTAAACCGCTCCATATCTATATAATAAGATATTGTATTTTCAGCATTATAAAATTTTCAGCACTAATTCAGGGGGAGGAGCAATTTTGAACGGAAGCTTGAATAAAATTCTGGAGACATTGGTATATTATACGGCCTACACTATGGAGATTGTAGGAATTGCTATAATTGTTGCCTCAGGGGTGAAAGCCTTATACTACTTTGTCAAGGGGAAGATGCGGTTTCACAACCACCTGGTATCCCTGACCATGGCAGAGGGTATGAACATGAGCCTGGGCTTCTTACTGGCTGCGGAGCTGTCCTTAAGTATAGTAACCAAGACAATTCCAAACCTGATTGTCCTTGGAGGCATAGCAGCCATAAGAGTAGGTCTGACATTTGTACTGCATTGGGAAATTGGTGAATATGAAAAACGAGCTGATTCAGAAACTCATCCTGAAAAGCGTCCGAGATAGCTGCAAGTCCACAGCACCTGCTCCTATATCTTTCTGATGGGAGGAAGATACAGTGAAAACAGATGTGAACACCGTTAAGCATATGGCCCGGCTGGCTAAACTTAAATTGACCGATCAGGAGGCAGCTGCACTGGCGGAAGATTTGAGTTCTCTTTTTGCAGAGCTGAATAATATCCGTCTTGATGAGACTACGGGACAGTGTGAAACGACGGCACAGAAACTCGATATAGCTCAGCTTGAAGGCTGTGCCTTGCGCAAGGATGAGCCGGATAAGTTTCCCTATCGGACTGAACTTCTCCAAAGCATGAAGCATATCAGGGATGACTATGCAGTTATGCCAAGGGCCCTGAATCCGGATGGGGGATGGGACAGTGAAGAGTCAAAACATGATGAGTAATAATGTCGGTGAAATGACAATTTCAGAGCTGGCAGAGGGATACCGGTACAGGCATTTTTCCATCAGGGAAACCGTCCGGCACTATTTGGAACGGATTGCCAAACTGGATGAAGGCCTTGGCACATTCATTACCGTCTGCAAGGAAACTGCCCTCAGGGAAGCTGAAAAGCTGGATGAAGGGTTGAGCAGAGGCGGTGATATCGGGCTGCTGGGCGGCATTCCCCTGGTTGTTGCCGATAATATCTGTACCAGGGGTATCAGGACAACCTGTGCTTCCAGGGCACTGGAAGACTTTGTTCCGTCTTATGATGCGGCGGCGGTGGAAAGGCTTAAGGCTGCAGGGGCCCTAATAATCGGCAAGACCGGTCTGAATGAATTTGCCATCGGGGCAAGCACTGAAGGTACAGCCCATCAGGCAGCATGCTTCTTCGGCAACTTACGAAAGGGCAGCAGGGCAAATGGCGATTTAACCTGCGGCTCGGCTGCGGCTTTGGCAGCAGGTTTCGCTCCTCTGGCCTTAAGTTCCGGCACAAGGGGTGCTGTAACCCTGTCTGCCGCCTTTTATGGTCTGGTGGGGCTCAAACCCACCTGCGGGGCTGTTTCCAGATATGGATTGATCCCTTTTACCTCCACTTTGGATCAAATCGGACTTATGGCACGGGATACCAGGGACTGTGCTCTGGCATTTCAAATTATCCGGAATAATGTCAATACATCTGATACAGAAGAATTAAGTAAGGGAGTAGAGGGCCTAAGGATAGGCATACCCAAGGAATTGACGGAATGTATCCGGGAGCAGAATCAGGAGCTAGCAGCTGCGATTCATAAGGCGATAAGGATTTATGAAAGGCTGGGTGCTGAAGTAGGGGAAATGTCCCTGCCCCCGGCTGACGGCTGCCTGTCTGCCTATGAGATTATAGCATCTGCTGAGGCTGGTTCCAACCTGGCCAGATATGACGGGATGCATTACGGGTACTGTTCAGATATGCCGCCGGATGAAGCAGAACATAACCTAAATGAGATGATAATAAGAAGCAGGACGGAAAGCTTTGGGATGGAAGTAAAGCGCTGTATTATACTTGGAACTTATGTGCTTTCCACAGAGCATGGTGCTGCCTGTTTGCGAAAGGCGGTTCAGGTGAGAAGGAGAGTTCAGAATGCCTGGAAGGAAGCCTTCCGGCACTGTGATTTAATGCTTCTGCCTGTCTTATCGGATTCAAATGGCTTTTCTGTAACGGATGGTTATGCCATGATGATGGACATGGCGGGAATCCCTGCTGTTACCGTACCCTGTGGCTTCAGCTCTTCCGCTTTGCCTATAGGCCTTCAGCTGGCAGCAGACCACTATAAGGAAGGAAGGCTGCTTCGGGCTGCATACAGTCTGGAGCAGGAGCTGGCATTAACCGGATTTAGGCCTGTATGGAAGGAGGCAGATCGGTTTGTTTGAAACCATCATCGGCCTGGAAATCCATGTGGAGCTGAAAACCAGAACCAAGCTCTTCTGCGGCTGCTCAACCGGATTCGGTGATCCGCCCAATCACAATATCTGTCCTGTCTGCGCAGGCATGCCGGGTGCACTGCCGGCATTGAATGAAGAGGCGGTCAGGCTGGCAATACGGGCAGGCAGGGCTTTGTCATGCAGAATCAATCCTGTCAGCAGCTTTGACAGGAAAAGCTATTTCTATCCCGATCTTCCCAAGTCCTATCAAATTACCCAGCATCAAATACCCATATGTGAGGGCGGGTATCTGGATCTGGAGGATCCGGACAATTCGCCGGAAAAGGGCCTATATAGGCGCATTGCCATTGAAAGAATCCATCTGGAAGAGGATGCTGCCAAACTGATTCATCCGGAGGACCGGCCGGTTACTCTTGTTGACTACAATCGGGCAGGAATACCCCTTATTGAAATTGTCACCCGTCCGGAGCTGACATCTCCTGAAGACGCGGCTGCCTTTCTGAAAGAGCTGAAAGCCATATTGGAATATTTGGGTGTATCGGACTGCAGAATGGAGCAGGGTTCTCTCCGCTGTGATGTCAATATCTCAGTCAGGAAAACCGGCAGCAGGAAGCCGGGTACAAAGGTTGAGATCAAGAACATGAATTCCTTCAGGGAAATTCAAAAAGCCCTGGAGTATGAGCAGGAGCGGCAGAAGAAGCTGTTTTTGTCAAACAGGTCCCATGAGATTATCAGCGAAACCAGAATGTGGGACAGCCGGCAGGGCATCACAAAGCCCATGCGTTTCAAAGACGAAGGCCGCCATTACCGGTTCTTCCCTGAGCCGGATCTGCCCCCGATTGATCTCAGAAGCAGCCGGACTCTTTCCTGGCTGGAGGAAAATCTTCCCGAGCTGCCCGGGCAGAAAAGAGAGCGGTTTGTAAAACAATACGGGCTCAGCAGCTACGAGGCAGGCATATTGACGGGCAGCAGGGCCCTGGCAGATTATTTTGAAGAGGTGACAGCTTACGGCGTCCGGCCCGGGGATGCCTCCAATTGGATTATCACAGAGCTGCTGAGGCTGTGGAAACCATCGGAAGACCGGGGCAGCCCTGTGAGAAGCCGGTCACTGGCTCAGCTGATTCGGCTGATTGATGAGGGAAGGATCAGCAGAAATGCGGCCAAGGAAGTATTGAATGATATGCATGCCGCAGGCAGGGAGCCCATGGATATCATCATGCAAAAGAATTTGATCCAGGTAAGCGGGCAGGATGAAATTGCGGAACTGGTGGAAGCTGTGATGGCTGATAACACAGACGCAGTTCAGGAATATAAGGCGGGTAAAAGCAAAGTGTTCGGCTTTCTGATGGGGCAGATTATGAAAGCCGGCAGGGGCAGGGTGAATCCCAATATTGCCGGAAAAATACTTGAGGAAAGGCTTAAAGGATAGTAACAGATTTATGAAAACAGGTACCGGTAAAAGCAAATCCGCTGCAACAGGTTTCAGCCCGACTGCAGCGGATTGGATTTTGAGGCAATATAATAACTGTTATTTGGTAAAATCGTCGAAGTAGCCCTGCACATATACCACAGGTGTACCCTTATCGCCGCTGCCCGAGGTAAGATCACAGAGGGAGCCGATTAAATCAGTCAGCCGTCTGGGGGTGGTACCCTGGGACAGCATATCTCCCACCAAATCGGATTGCTTGTTTTTTATATATTCGGCAATGGCTTTTCTCTGCTCTTCCCCCTTCAAATGGGAAAAGAAGTTATCTGCCAGATATTTAAGCTTCAGCTCACTGGGGGTGCCTTCCAAACCTTTTGTATAGCCGGGAGAGACCACCGGATCCGCCAACTCCCAAATTTTGCCCACGGGATCCCTGAAGGCGCCGTCTCCGTATACCATTACCTCTACGTTTTTTCCGGTTTTCTCCTTCATGACAGCCTGTATTCTTTCAACCAGCAGTTGACTGTCCCTGGGGAAAAGCTTAACTTCATCCTCTGTTGCCTTATTGGCGCCTAACAGCCCGTATTCCTCATTATATCCGTTGCTGCCGATAGGCCGGGTCAGAATATCTTCCAGTCCGTATACCTTTTCGACTCCATTGGCTGTCAGGATGCGCCGGGTTCTGGCTCTTGTATGGATATCGCAGGTAAGAACGCTCTTTGTATACTGCAGTATGGTCAGGGGATTATTGGAGAAAACTATTTCACATTCCCTGCCTTCCTCTTCCACAAGGGAACGGTAATACTCAACGTAATCAACGCCGGTGAAGGTGTGCCTGGTGCTGCCGAACATTTCCCTGAATTGTTTTTCGGTGAACACATGGGACCAGGGATTGACACCCTTTTCGTCCAATTGATCCAGGTTGACCAGGTGGTTTCCTACCTCATCTGAGGGGTAGCTGAGCATAAGCACAATTTTTTTGGATGCTCCCCTTGCAATGCCCCGCAGGCAGATTCCAAACCGGTTGCGGCTGAGTATGGGGAATACCAGGCCAATGGTATCTCCGCCAAACTTTTCACTAATGTCCTCTGCAATGGCATCAACAGATGCATAATTGCCTTGAGCACGGCCTACAACAGACTCAGTAACAGCAATGATATCCCTGTCCTGTATGGTAAAGCCCTCTGACTGAGCGGCCTTCAATATACAATCAGGCACAATCTGCTCCAGGTTATCCCCTTTGTTGATAATTGGAGTACGAATTCCCCTTACAACGGTTCCTACCATCCTTACCATAATACCCTCTCCTTTGACCGGCCGGCATAAACCGGCTCAAACCTGTTGTCTGATTTTTTGCGTGAAGAATCGGATCTCACAATAGTAATATACACTTTTCATGGTCATAAGTAAAATAAAAAATGCAATCAATCTTTATTTACTTATTGCTATAGGTGCTTTGAAGCCGGTTTATCATATTTCTCATCTGGGGCAGCATGACAATGACAGCGCAGATCACAAATTCCACACCCAGATAGGAGCCGTTATAGCTCAGGGAATATAAGGCGGCATGCTGATCGCCTGCATATTCTGCAAAAAACAGGATACCCGTCAGAAAATGCATTGAAAACCTGCCCAGGATGGCAACAAAACTGCCCAGCAGCAGGTTTTTCCTGAAAAAGCCGGCAAGGCCAAGCATCCCGAAAGCAACGGGATAGTCAAAGAGAAACTGGGCCCAATGGACTATATAAGGATCCTGAATATACTGGAGCATACCATAAGCCATTCCCGTAATGATGCCGGGAACGGGTCCGAATATATAGGCATAGATAATCATGGGCAGCATGCTGCCGGGAGTTATGCTTCCACCCTGAGGCATGCGAAAGAGCCGGATGTAGGACAGCACAAATGACAAGGCAACGGAGACGCTGGCGTATACCAGCATCCTGGTGGTAAAACGGACCTGTCTGCTTTTTTGTATCAGAATTATACCGCCAAGACCTGCCACTGACAAAAGGACCAGGATGGCAATGGTACTGGGGGTCAGGTCTGCAAATTTGCCGAAGATATCGGAAAAAAGCAACATCATATAAAATCCCTCCTGAATCTTAATCATGCATATAAGCGGGAAGAAATGCAGAATAGAGAAGAATCGGGAAAACAAAAAACATGAAAGGAAGCTTTCATGTTTGGAATCAGATACTGTCTGTTCTGTTTGATGGTATGCTTCCCTACGCAGGCATTATCCTACAGGTTCAAAGGGTCGGATTTCAAAGGAAACCCTCTCAGCCGCAGCTCCCCCAGCTTTCTATGCTTTTTTTACAGTATAGCATTTTACCTTCTGTATGGCAAGCGGTTCCCTTTTACAAATCCCGTTTAGTGGAAGGATAATAAGGCCTCTGGTCGAATTACTCATATATGGCAGAAAACAACTGCACGAGGGGCAGAATAAGGATAGAAAGGTGACGGCAGGATGAATCAATATTATTGCAGAAAAACTCAATATCCCCTGAACATAGATGGAGACGTAAAAAAGCCGAAATGGGAACAGGCTGAAAAGGTATTTCTGGTGGATACTGTTACAGGGCAGCCTCCCAGACAGAAAACCTGGTGCAAGCTCCTTTGGGATGAAGACTTTTTATATGCGGCATTTTACTGTGAGGATGATTATATCAATGCCGGCCTCACGGGCTACAACGATAAAATTTACGAGGAAGAAGTGGTGGAAATTTTCCTGGACGATAATTGTGACCTGAAGACCTATATCGAAATTGAGCTGAGTCCATTAAATACCCTTCTTCATTACAGCATGCATAATGATCTCAGGGGTACCAAAATTGCCTTTGCCAGGGTGGAGAAAACCATTATCAGTGCTGTTCGGGATGACCGGGAACAGAATATCTGGACAGCTGAGCTGGCAATTCCCTTCATGGAATTTTTGACTGCTCCAAACAGTCCTCCCAAAAAAGGAGACAAGTGGCTGATGAACCTTTACCGCATAGATCGGCCTTTGGACGGCTCTGATGAATACACTGCCTGGCAGCCTACAGGAAAAATTAACTATCATATGCCGGAAAAATTCGGAACCCTGGTATTTGCTTAAAAGCAAACAACTGGAATCATATGAGTAAAAGGGTAACATGGCACGGAACTGTCAATACATAGAAGGAAGCAAAAACGGTTTCCAAAGAATTGGAAACCGTTCAGGATCATTCATGTTCATGGATGATTTAAGGCTGATTCAGATGCCCAGGCTTTTCAGATACTTCCGGCTCATTTCGGCACATTCCATGGAGGTCTTTCCCATGGAGGGGCTGTCCTGTTCTACAATTATCCATTCAGCGCCGGCTTCCTCCGATGCAGTAAGAATGGCCGGGAAATTCTGGACACCATAGCCTAACGGCCGGAATCCGAAGGACTCAGTCTGTTCTGCCGACTCTTCGGACTCGACACCAATCAGCTCGTACAACTGTTCAGGCTTTTCCCCGCTGCCCATGACAAAATCCTTGAGATGAACAATGGGGGCTCTGCCCGAATATTGCCTTATGTAGTCGGCGGGGTTCACACCTGCCACATTGACCCAGCAGGTATCAATTTCAGTCTGCAAAAGTTCGGAAGGAACTGACTGATATAAAACATCCAGGGCATACTCACCGTTTATCTTCTCGAATTCGAAATCATGGTTATGGTAAAGCAGCTGGATGCCATGTTTTTTTGCAATGTTTCCCAGGGCTTCGATATCCTGAATGGTTTGCATGAAGCCGTCGGTACCGGGCCTGCGGTCTTCTTCCAGGTAGGGAACAGCTATGTATTTACAACCTATTTCCGCATAATCGGAAACAACCCTGTCGGGATCTGAAAGAAGTTCCGCCAAAGGCACATGGGCGGAAATGGGAATCAGGCCTATTTCCTCCACCATACTCTTTACCTCTGCAGGTGGATATCCGTACAGACCGGCAAATTCAACCCCGTCATACCCTAGTTCCTTTACCTTCTGTAATGTTGCTTTAAAATCCTTTTCGGCATAATCTCTGACCGAATAAATCTGCAAGGCTACAGAAAAAGCCATTTTATTAACCTCCTGCCAAATGTTTATCGATAACCGTCTCATATAAATATTGCACACTTTGGTAAAATTATATAGCATAGATCATAAAAAAGCAAGAAAAGCTGAGGAAAACAGCCTGTAAGATTCCTGTGTCAAGGCCAAAAAACAGGGGTAGATAAAATTTAGACAGAAAAGGGAGGTTACCGGTATGAGGGGGAAGAAAAGTTTTGCTTATTATTTTGTGATTCTGATAGCTGCAGCACTTCTGTTTTTTGGAGCAGTTAACATATATGAGACCCGGTTTAATCATGATGTCTTTTACGGGAACATCTATATCGACGGCTTTCCGGTGGAGGGCTTAACCAGGGAAGAAGCCCTGGAACAATTGGGAGAGGCCTGGCAAAGCAGGCTGGAAGAGGTTTCCATCCGCTTGTTCCATGAGGATCGGGATTGGATATTTGATCATGAGGACATCAGCCTGACCACCAATCTGCCGGAGCTGGTGGAGAAGGCCTACTTAACAGGCCGGGAGGGCGGCTTGTTTGCCCGTATTAAGGAAATAGCCGGCCGTAAAGACAATCCGCTTTATTTTGTCTCCCAGACAACTTATAAGACCGATGCCCTGGAAAAAAGACTCAGAGAAATAGCAGAGGATATGAATTTGGAACCGGTGGATGCTGTTTTGTCCTTTGATCCGGATGCAGAGGAAATGTTTCAGATTACCCGGGAAGAGCCGGGAAGGACGCTGCAGACAGAGGCGGTTTTGGGGCAGATCGAAGCTGCACTGGCCAGGGGAGAGTTTAATTTTTCACTGCCCTTGTCCTTTGAAACAAAGGAAGCCCGGGTTACCGCACGGGACTTTGCAGGCAAAACGGAGAAGCTCATCACCTTCGGCACCGACCTTTCCAAAAGCGCTCCGGATCGTACCCATAATATAAGGACGGCGGCTTCCCAGTTTAACGGAATAATACTTGAGCCGGGGGAAATCCTTTCCTTTAACCGGCTGGTAGGAGAGAGGACGGCTGAGAAAGGCTACAGAAGCGCCCCAATGATTGTAGCCGACAAGAGCCTTCAGAATGCCATCGGCGGCGGGGTATCCCAGGCGTCCACCACCCTGTACAATGCAGCCATCCGTGCCGGGCTGGATGTAATAGAGTTTCGCAGGCATTCCTTCCCTGTTTCATATATTGAAAAGGGGCTGGATACCACGGTCAATCTGCCGGCACCGGAAATTGACATCAAGGTTAAAAATACAAAGGATTCTCCGGTATACTTTAGAACCTACTATGCCGATCAAAAGATATACTTTGAAATTTATGGTGAACCTCTGCCGGACGGGCGCACCATCCGTATCAGGACAGAAGAGTATGAAACCGTACCCGCTCCTCCGGATGAAATCCGCCAGGACCAGGAAGGCAGATATGTAACCTATAAGGATGAGAAATATGTCCATGTACCGTCCAGGCAGGGATATAAGGTAAGGGTGTATCGCGAATATCTGGAAGGAGATAAGGTGGTGGAAACAGAATTACTGGATGATCATTACTATCGGCCCATAGCCGGAATTGTCTATGTCGGAGTAAAAGAAAGGCCGGTGGTGAATCCGGAGCAGCCGCCCGCAAACGGAGATGAGTCAGCGGAAGGATAAAATAAACATTAAGAGTAAAAAATGAGTAACAAAGTCAGGAGGGTGTTAAATTATGGAAAAAGACATGATGAAGAAATATGCCAGACTTGTGGTGAAAACAGGAGTAAACATTCAGCCGGGTCAGACCCTGGTAGTCACTTCTCCTGTAGACTGTGCGGACTTTGCCAGGATCATTGTGCAGACTGCCTATGAAGAAGGGGCCAGAGAAGTGGTCATGAACTGGGGTGATGAAATCACCGCCAAAGCCCGCTATTTGTACGCTCCGGATGATTTGTTCGATGAATTTCCCGAGTGGCGCAGGGAATTCTACCTTTCCTATGCTGAAAAGGGAGCTGCGTTTATCAGCATATCCGCATCCGACCCGGAATTGATGAAAGATGTTGATCCCGGCCGGATAGCCAGGGCCAACAAGGCATCCCGGACGGCACTGAAGGATTACTCCGAACGGCTGATGAGCAACCGGAACACCTGGTGTGTTGTATCCGTTCCCACTGAGGCATGGGCCTCCAAAGTATTTCCCCAAATTCCCGGGAAGCAGGCGGTGGATAAGCTGTGGCAGGCTATTCTCCAGGCTGTACGTGCCGATTTGCCGGATCCGGTGGAATCCTGGAATCAGCACAAGCAGACGCTGAAGGAGAATATGGAGAAACTGAACCGGATGCAGCTTAAGTGGATACATATGAAAAACCGGCTGGGAACGGATTTAAAAGTAGAACTTCCATCAGGGCATAACTGGCTTGGCGGTTCAGAGCTGTCGGCGGACGGGGTGGAGTTTATTGCCAATATGCCTACGGAAGAAATATTTACGGCCCCTCACCGGAAAGGCGTTAACGGCAGGGTAGTCAGCTCCATGCCCCTAAACTACAACGGCAATCTTATTGAAGGTTTTTCCCTAACCTTCAGAGACGGTGAGGTCGTTGACATACAGGCAGAAAAGGGCTATGAGACTTTGAAGCAGCTGACAGATACGGATGAAGGCGCCCGCTGCCTGGGGGAGATTGCCCTGGTGCCCTATGATTCTCCCATTTCAAATATGAATATCCTCTTCTATAACACCCTGTTTGATGAGAATGCTTCCTGCCATCTGGCCCTGGGCAAGGCCTATCCTGTATGTCTTAAGGGCGGCGATTCCATGAACAAAGAGGAACTTGAAAATGCCGGCATCAATGATTCCCTGATACATGTGGACTTCATGTTCGGCACGGAAGATCTGGAGATAGAGGGAATGACCGCTGACGGGCAGACAGTAACCGTTTTCAGAAAGGGAAACTTTGCCCTGTAATTGCCTGCCTGCAATCCGGCGATGCAAGATTTTACACTTTTAATCAATATAGTGCTGATACAGGATTAATTGTTATAATTTTAACGCACATTTGTAAATATCAGGGAGGGAGCAATGCCTGCTTTGCGCCCATATTATTACATTTGTTGGATATATTTCTATTATTAGCACCCTTATTCCTGCAAAACCGCCGGTATTAATAAAAATACATGCAAAAATAGGAGTTATTTGTGGTTGTGAGGTATTATCTTGTCTCCCTGCCTGAAAAGTCTTGTTTCATTTCCCTATGTTTTCTTATAATATAACAGAGTCAGTGATGACTGCAGCAATAGAGCTAAAATGGAGGGAAAATATGAGTACAAGACGATCCGAAGAATTGACAGCATTGGAAAGAGTAGCACTGACACTGCAGCACAAGGAAGCAGATCGAATACCGGTTTATCCCCTGCTTAACGGGATATCAAGAAAACTGGTTAATGCAAGTTATAAGGAATGGGCCCTTAATGCCGATGTTACTGCAGAGGCATACTGCAGGGTTACTGAAAGGTTTGGCCTGGATGTCATAGTGACTCTGACGGATTTGTCGGTGGAAGCAGGAGATTTTGGACAGAAGCTTGTCTTCCCGGAGAATGAAGCCGCTCACCCGGACTTCAGCCAATACCTGCTTCAATCAGTGGAGGATTATGCAAAGGTTGAACCTCTTGATATCAAAAAGGGTGCCAGGATGATGGAGCATGTTAAGCTCTGTGACAAACTGGTTAAGGCAAAAGGAAAGGAATATCCGGTTGTGGCCTTTGTCTTTGGGCCGCTGGGCATCCTCAGCATGCTGCGGGGCCAGGCCAATATTTTTATGGATATACTGGATGATCCGGACGCTGTAAAGAGAGCCGTGAAGGCTATAAACGAAACCCTGAAGGATTACGTGAATGCCCTGATATCCACCGGGGTAAATGCCATTATGATTGACACCCTGTTCAGCAGCCAGTCCATAATGAGCAAGGGAATGTGGAAGGAATTTGAAGGGGTCTATGTTAAGGAGCTGGCACAGCATATTCATGATCAGGGCTGCATGGTGATGATTCATAACTGCGGCAACGGCATTTATTTTGATGTCCAGATTGAAGCCATGAAGCCGGAAGCCATATCCTTCCTGCACCTGCCGGACGACTGCAGAACCAGGGAGGAGCTGAAGGAGAAGTACGGCAGCATTACAACCTTAATAGGCCATGTGGATCCCACCTGGGTCATCAATGCCCCGGAGGAAGAGATTCGCAGGGAATGCCGGGCTCAGATTGATGTATATAAGAAGGACGGCGGATTTATCCTGGCCACCGGCTGCGAATATCCTGCCAATGCCGACTGGCGTGCAGCGGAGATAATCATTGATGAAGCAAAAACCTACGGCAGATATGACAGGTAATATAGCTGCCGGATCCTGATGATAACTGCAGAAAACTGATATTCAAGGAAAACTGATATATAAGAATCCTCCTGCTTTTGCGTTGTAAGACTATTATTGAAGTCCATGCTGATGCAAAAAGAGGAGGATTTCTTATTGTCAGCAGTCTGGGGTTTCTGATAGAATGTTCTGGAAATACTTAAGACTAAGAAAGAATATTAGGAAGAAGGCGTATTCGAAATGGGTTTTATGAGCTTTCTCAAGCTGGTGGAGATTAAGACCAAGGCTGCCAGTGTGACGCCTTTGCTGCTGGGGTCCCTCCTGGCCTTTTATCGTTACAGGCAGTTCAGCTGGAAGAATTTCTTGCTTATGCTTCTTTCCCTGCTGTGTTTTGATATGGCCACAACGGCAATCAACAACTATCTGGATTTCAGGAAAGCAAGACTAAAAGATGGATTTGGTTATCGGAAGCACAATGCCATCGTCCGTGATAATTTAAAGGTTTCATCCGTTCTGACAGTCATATTTATTTTACTGGCCCTGGCAGTCGGCTTCGGGATACTGTTGTATCTCAATACTTCCCTCATCGTTTTGCTTTTAGGCATGGTTTCCTTTGCAGTGGGCATTTTGTATACCTTTGGTCCCATACCCATATCCCGGATGCCCCTTGGTGAAATCTTTTCCGGCTTTTTCATGGGCTTTGTTATCTTACTGCTTTCCGTATACATTCATGCAGTAGACGGCAGCCTCATTCAGCTGAGCTTTGAGGGCAGTTTGATTACCATTTCACTCAACCTGACGGAACTCCTGGTCATCTTTCTTGTGTCCCTGCCGGCAGTACTGGGAATTGCCAATCTGATGCTGGCCAACAATATTTGCGATATGGATGAGGATCTGGAAAACCGCCGCTACACTCTGCCGCTGTATATAGGCAAAGAAAGGGCATTAAGGCTGTTTCAGAGTCTCTATTATATTGGCTTTACAGACATTCTTCTGCTCCTGATTCTTGGCATACTGCCCTTGGCAGCTATACCGGTGCTGCTAACCATAATACCGGTCAGAAAAAACATACGGGCATTTTTGGGAAGGCAGAGTAAAGAGGATACCTTCCCTGTTGCAATTCAGAATTTCCTTCTGATGAACGGTTCCATGATACTCTTTTTGGCCCTTTCCTTTTTGCTGGAGTAAGAATTTACTCGATTTCTGTGCTATAATGGAAAAACGAGTGTTTTGCCGCGCTCGATTTCTTCAAAATAAGGGAATGTTGAGGGTATTATGGAAATCAATATAATAGTTAATCAGGTTATCATGCTGTTTCTGATAATTCTGGCCGGGTTTTATGCCAGGAAGCGCAATATTATTACCGGGGACATGACGGGGAAGCTGTCTGTAATGCTGCTTCAGATCACCCAGCCCATGCTTATTATTTCTTCATTTAATTTTGAATTTTCCGGAGAGATGCTGAGGAATGCTGTTTTAGTGCTGGTAATGTCCTTCTGTATCCATCTTTTTTTCATGCTGACTGCAAAATTTCTTTTTGTGCGTTATCCCCGGCGGATCCGCTCGGTCCTTCAGTTTGCAGCGGTATTTTCCAACTGTGGTTTTATGGGCTTTCCGGTACTGGAAAGCATCTTTGGCAGCAGGGGGGTATTTTATGGTGCCCTGTATGTCATACCCTTTAATGTCCTGGCCTTGTCCTACGGTGCCATGATATTTTCCGGGAAAAGCGACAAAGATACCATAAAGAAGATTCTGACCCATCCTGTTATTATATCCGTTGGCATCGGGATGCTTTTGTTTCTCTTTAATATATCGCTGCCGGGACCCATTGCCAGGGCAGTATCCATGATAGGCTCCATGACTTCTCCTCTGTCCATGCTGATAGTGGGCTCACTCCTGGCGGCCATACCCATGCGGGAAATGTTCCGGGGCAGCGAAGTCTATGTGGGCAGTGCAATCCGGCTGATAATTCTGCCCCTTTTGGTATACGGTCTGCTGCGGCTCATCAGGCTGCCCCAGGATGTTTTTCAGGTCTGTGTCATTCTTTCCGCCATGCCTGCTGCAGCCAATACCGCCATTTTTGCAGAAAGATTCGGGGGAGATGCATCTCTTTCCTCCAGAGTAATAAGCATTTCCACCATTCTTTCCATCCTTACCATGCCGCTGATATTTCTGCTGTTATGAGTAAAGGCACACTGAATGCCGGAAGGGCAGGTGTAACCGGACTGCCTGCCCGGCCGGCTCATGGCATCCATTCTGCTCTATGAAATTGATCTGCAGGGGAGGCCGGCCTGAAAAAAGGCAAAAAAAGTCCTCCGGGGTCAGCGGAGGATAAAATGCAAGCTAACAGGTATGAATAAGGGGGTTTCATGTGAGGCTTTCATCTCTCACACGGGTTGAGAACGGTTATCAAACATGCTCTTTGTTCGAGCAATATATAGATAACCGCCTGTGGGGATGTGAAACAGTTTATTGAGAATTATTTTCAATTATTTTTTACGGGCTTTTATGGGCAGGATATATTGACACCTGTCTTTGGCTGGTGTAACCTGAATCTGACAGTAAGTCGAGGAGGTAGTTTGCATGAAAATAGGAGTCAGTTCATACAGTTTCAGCAAGCTGGTGCACAGTGGAAGAATGTCACAGCTGGATGTAATATCCAAGGCCAGGGAAATGGGTTTTGATGTGATTGAATTCTCTACCTTTGCCCTGCCGGAAGGGGAGACGCCTCTCACCTTTGCGCCAAAGGTAAGGGAGGAATGTGAGCGGGTAGGGATTGAGGTTGCCAATTATACCATAGCAGGAGACTTTATAAGCGGGTGCGGCGGAGACTTGGATGCCGAAATTGAGAGGCTGAAGGAAGAGGTCCGGGTAGCCCGGATTTTGAACAGCCCCGGCATGCGTCATGACGCAGCATGGGGATTCCCTTCCGATTATAAAGGCGTTCAAAGCTTTGATGCTGTCCTGCCCAGGCTGGCAAAGGGCTGTCGTGCAGTTACGGAATATGCAGCGGAGCTTGGTATTAAAACCATGGTGGAGAATCATGGATTCTTTGCCCAGGACAGCGAGCGGATGGAAAAACTGGTAACAGCAGTGGATCATCCTAACTTTGGTCTTCTGGTTGACATGGGCAACTTCCTTTGTGTGGATGAGGAACCTGAGAAGGCAGTAGGCCGGCTCATGCCCTATGCATTCCATGTCCATGCCAAGGATTTTCATGTCAAATCCGGCAATCAGCCCAATCCCGGCAGGGGATGGTTCAGCAGCCGGGGCGGCAACTATCTGAGAGGAGCCGTCATTGGTCATGGAGATGTGCCCATTGTCCAATGCCTGAAGATAATGAAGGGCAAGAATTATGACGGTATTCTTTCCATAGAATTTGAGGGCATGGAGGAACCCCTGGAGGGCATTGCCATAGGGCTGGAAAATCTGAGAAGCTTTGTGGACCGGGTATACGGGGAATAGATTCTCCTGTTATACTGCTTTTTACATTTTCACCTATACATATGGTACAAAAAATGATAGAATAGTTACGAGCCTCTTTGCATAGGTCTTGTTTGTCATGCCCTATGCATGAATAATCCTGTCATAACAGATAATATAGGAACTGCCGATCAGGATGCAGTAAGGGCCTTTTAAGCATCCGGCGGGTCCAAATTAAAATCAGAGTCTGGTAAGAGCGATAGGATATGGGGCTTTTGCAAGCTTAACGGTTAAACATTTCACAAATTAATATGTGATCCAGTACTTAAATTACAAGAGGAGGAATCGCTATGGCGAAACAGGTTAAAACCATGGACGGCAACCAGGCTGCGGCGTACATTTCATATGCTTTCACCGATGTTGCTGCCATTTATCCCATCACTCCTTCTTCCACAATGGCAGAAGAAGTTGATGCATGGTCCGCCCATGGGAAAAAGAATATCTTCGGACAAGAGGTTAAGGTAGTTGAGATGCAGTCCGAAGCGGGGGCAGCGGGAGCGGTACACGGTTCTCTTACTGCCGGTGCCTTAACTACAACATATACAGCTTCACAGGGATTACTGCTGATGATTCCCAATATGTACAAAATGGCAGGCGAGCTGCTGCCGGCGGTCTTTCACGTAAGTGCAAGGGCAATTGCAGCACATGCCCTGTCTATCTTCGGCGATCATCAGGACGTTATGGCCTGCCGTCAGACAGGCTTCGCACTATTGGCATCCGCCAGTGTGCAGGAGGCAATGGATCTGGCTGCTGTTGCTCATTTGTCTGCCATAAACTCCAGAGTGCCCTTCCTGCACTTCTTCGATGGCTTCCGCACTTCCCACGAGGAACAGAAAATCGAGGTCATCGATTATGAGGATCTTAAGTCTCTGGTAGACTATCAGGCTATTCATGAATTCCGCCAGCGGGCTCTCAATCCCAACCGGCCGGTTGTAAGAGGAACCGCTCAGAATCCGGATATCTACTTCCAGGGCCGCGAAGCTGCCAACAAGTACTTCCAGGCAGTACCGGAAGTGGTCTCACGCTATATGGAGGAAATCTCCAGGATAACAGGGCGCAATTACCAGCTCTTTGATTATTACGGTGCTCCGGATGCCGAATACGTTGTCGTTGCAATGGGTTCCGTGTGTGAAACCATTGATGAGACCATCGACTATCTCCTGGCCAGAGGGGAAAAGGTGGGCACCATCCGTGTTCGTCTGTATCGTCCCTTCTCAGCAGAGCATTTCCTGAAGGTTCTGCCGGAAACAGTCAAAAAGATTGCCGTTCTTGACAGGACCAAGGAACCCGGTTCCCTTGGTGAACCCCTCTATCAGGATGTCCTGCATGTGTTCTACAAGCAGGAGAAGAAGCCTGTTATCGTGGGCGGACGCTACGGCCTGGGCTCCAAGGATACCACTCCTTCCCAGATTCTGTCCGTTTTCCGCAATCTGATGCAGGATGAGCCCAGGGACAACTTCACCATCGGCATTGTGGATGACGTGACCAATACTTCCCTGCCGGAAGCTGAATACGTCGATACCACTCCTGAAGGAACCATCAGCTGTAAATTCTGGGGTCTTGGCTCGGACGGCACGGTGGGTGCCAATAAGGCAGCCATACGAATCATCGGTGATAATACAGATTTGTTTGCTCAAGGGTACTTCTCCTATGACAGCAAGAAGTCCGGCGGTACAACTGTTTCCCACCTGCGTTTCGGTACCAAACCCATTAAGTCCACCTACCTGGTATACTCGGCAGACTACATAGCCTGTCATAACCGCTCCTTCCTGCATCAGACCGATGTACTGAAGGGCATCAAAAAAGGCGGCACCTTCGTTCTGAACTGTCCCTGGAGTGTGGAAGAGCTGGATGAAAAGCTGCCTGCTCAGATTAAGAAGGATATTGCTGAAAAGGAACTGGACTTCTATGTTATAGATGCCATTAAAATTGCTTCTGAAGTAGGTTTGGGAAATCGCATTAACATGGTTATGCAGACTGTTTTCTTCAAACTGGCAGAGGTTATTCCCTTGGAAGATGCAATAAAATACCTGAAGGATTCCATTGAGGAGACCTATGGCAGAAAGGGCCGCAGGGTTGTTGAGATGAACCACAAGGCCGTTGACATGAGCCTGGACGCCCTGCACAAGGTGGATGTTCCCGGTGAATGGGCGGACGTACAGCTTGATTCCCCGGCAGTTTTGGAGGATGAGCCCGAATTCGTAAGCAGAATTCAACGCCCCATGGCCAGACTTGAAGGTGATGAACTGCCTGTCAGCACCTTTACGGAAGCTAAGATGGAAGACGGCACATTCCCAATGGGTACCACTGCCTATGAAAAACGCGGTATTGCCGTTAATGTGCCTGAATGGCAGATTGACAACTGTATTCAGTGCAACCAGTGTTCACTGGTATGCCCCCATGCGGTTATCAGGCCTTACCTGCTAAATGATGAAGAACTGCAAAGGGCACCTGAAACCTTTGAGACCAAGAAGCCTGTCGGAAGAGGCATGGATGGTCTGCATTACCGTATTCAGGTCAGTCCCCTGGACTGCACAGGCTGCGGCAACTGTGCCGATATCTGCCCTGCCAGGGAGAAGGCCCTCATTATGAAGGATGCTGAAGAGCAGATTGAATTACAATTTGACAACGCTGAATTTGCAACCACTGTCACAGATAAGGAAGGCGTAATGGCTAAGAACACCCTGAAGGGCAGCCAGTTTGTAACTCCCTTGTTTGAGTTCCACGGTGCCTGCCCCGGATGCGGTGAGACCCCTTATATCAAACTGCTGACCCAGCTCTTTGGCGACAGAATGATGATTGCCAATGCCACAGGCTGCTCCTCCATTTATGGAGCCAGCGCACCTTCCATTCCCTATACCGTAAACCGTGAGGGTAAGGGACCCACCTGGGCAAACTCCCTCTTTGAAGACAATGCCGAATTCGGTTACGGCATGTTCCTGGGAGTAAGGCAAATCCGTGAAAAAATTGCCGATCTGATGAAGGAAGCCCTGGAGGCTGATTTCAGCCAGGGCATCAAGGAAGCCTTCCAGGGCTGGCTGGATGCTTTCAATGACGGTGAAAAGAGTAAAGCGGCTTCCAAGGCAGTTCTGGATGCCATCGAAAAGGAAGCTGACAAGAATAATCCCATTATAACGGAAATCCTGGAGAAGAAAGACTATCTGATCAAGCCCTCCCAATGGATAATCGGAGGAGACGGCTGGGCTTATGATATCGGCTTCGGCGGTTTGGATCAGGTTCTGGCCTCCGGAGATGACGTGAATATACTGGTGCTGGATACAGAAGTTTACTCCAACACCGGCGGGCAATCCTCCAAATCAACGCCTACCGCTGCCGTTGCCAAATTTGCAGCTGCCGGCAAGAAGATTAGGAAGAAGGACCTGGGTGCTATGGCTATGAGCTACGGTTATGTTTATGTAGCCCAGATTGCCATGGGAGCCAATATGAACCACACCGTCCGTACTATCAGTGAAGCTGAAAACTACAAAGGACCTTCCCTGATAATTGCTTATTCACCCTGCATTAACCACGGTATCAGGACCGGAATGGGCACCAGCATGAACCAGGAGAAGTTTGCGGTTGACACCGGCTACTGGCATCTGTACCGGTATAACCCCGAACTCAAGGAAGAGGGCAAGAACCCCTTCCAGCTGGATTCCAGGGAGCCCAAGGAAGACTTCCAGAAGTTCATAAGTTCCGAGGTTCGATATACCTCACTGAAGAACACCTTCCCGGATATTGCGGATGAGATGTTCTCTCTGGCTGAAGAACATGCCAGGGAAAGATATGCCAACTACAAGAGAATGGCAGAGATGGATTATTCCAAGGAATAATTTTCAGTAAAAAAGAGCATTGCTATAATTGATGCTCCTGATATTTTGTCAGTCTGAAGGGGCTGCGCACACACTTTCTGTGCGTCAGCCTCTTTTGTCATCTTTTATTGAATATTTGGCAAAATTATACTATACTGTACCCATAACAGGGTCCGAACAATCACAAAAACGGAGGAGGAATGGTATGAGCATCAAATTAAGTCCGAGTGTAACCTGGGTTGGGAAGAAGGATTGGGAGCTCCGGGAGTTTCACGGCATGGAATATTCCACTCACAGGGGTTCTTCCTACAACTCCTACCTGGTAAGGGATGAGAAGGTGGCATTGATTGACACCGTATGGCTGCCCTTTGCCGATGAGTTTGTGAAGAATCTGAAAAAGGAAATTGACTTAAGTGAAATTGATTATATCATAGCCAACCACGCTGAGGTGGACCACAGCGGAGCCCTTCCCGAACTGATGAAGGAGATCCCGGATACTCCGATTTATTGCACCCGGAACGGAGTGCGTTCTCTTAAGGGTCATTATCATCAGGACTGGAACTTTGTTGAGGTAAAGACCGGGGATAGGTTAAGCCTTGGAAAGAAAGAACTGATTTTCATCGAGGCCCGGATGCTGCATTGGCCGGATTCCATGTTCTGTTATCTGACAGAAGAACAGATTCTGTTCAGCAACGATGCCTTCGGTCAGCACTATGCTACAGAATTCATGTTCAATGATCAGGTGGACCAGGCCGAGCTGTATCAGGAGGCAATTAAGTATTATGCCAACATTCTGACACCATTCAGCTCCTTTGTAGAGAAAAAAATCAATGAGTTTGTAAGCCTCAATCTGCCCTTGTCCATGATTTGCACCAGTCACGGTATTTTGTGGAGGGACAATCCTTTACAGATTGTGGAGAAGTATATGGAATGGGCCGGGGATTATCAGGAAAACCAAATAACTCTGATCTACGATACCATGTGGAACGGTACCAGGCGGATGGCGGAAGCCATTGCATCCGGCATCCGGGCAGCCGATCCTGAAGTAACCGTAAAGCTTTGCAATATAGGCCGTTCTGACAAAAATGATGTCATTACCGAGGTTTTCAAATCCAAGGCCGTATTGGTGGGTTCACCCACCATAAACAAGGGGATTCTGACTGCCGTTGCCGCCATCCTGGAAGAAATCCGGGGGCTGGAGTTTAAGAATAAAAAGGCAGCAGCTTTCGGAAGCTACGGCTGGAGCGGGGAATCGGTGAAGATGATAACCGGGCTCCTGAAGGAATGCGGCATGGAGCTCATTGATGACGGCATCAGGGTTATGTGGAATCCGGATGCAGACAGCATTGCCAAGTGCGTGGAATATGGAAAGCAGGCAGCGGCTGCCGTTTCAAAAACTGAGTGATACCTGAGGAAAACAGTAAAACAGCAAAAGGACGCATCCGCGTCCTTTTGCTGTTCACCGGCTTTATTATTCATTACTGCATGTTTATCAAAACTGTTTCACCGTTCATTGGCATAAAGCAGGTTTATCCCTGATCAATTATTTCTGGTTAGAGTCTACATAATCCTTTGCATTTCTTACTTCTTCTTCACTGGGCAGATGAACACGGGAGACGGGTTTCAGGCTCTCGATGTTTGCCCAGGCGGCGGTATCATGCTTTTCAATCGGTTTTTTCTGGCTTTTTGCTCTTTCAATATTCTTAGCCATGCTCCAGCCTCCTTTTTAATAGTGTGAGTGGTATCGGACAAAAATATACTATTTTTGTAACTAATTATTACCCCGCACAAGGTAAGCTGAAACAGCAAGCTGAGCTAAAGGCTGAAGCTTTATCTTCTTGAATAAAATTCAACTACAAGAGAATCCTTTACATTAACCGGAATTTCTTCCCGCAGCGGTTTTCTTATGAGTACTCCTGTAAATCTTTCCTCATCCTTTTCCAGGTAGGGTACATTGAGGGTATGGGAGAGGAAGGCATCCCGGAACAAGGCTATGCTCTGAGACTTCTCTTTCAGGGAGATTGTATCCCCGGGTCTGACCTCCATGGAAGGCCGATCTGCCTTGTTTCCGTTCAGCCTTATATGCCCGTGTACCACCATCTGACGGGCCTGCCTAAGGCTGGAGGCAAATCCCAGTCGGTAGACCATATTATCCAGCCTGCACTCCAGGGACTGCACCAGATTGTCGCCTGTATTGCCCGCAGAGCGCAGGGCTTTTTCCACATAGCGGGTCATCTGCTTTTCCAGCACTCCGTAATATTCCTTCAGTTTTTGCTTTTCCATAAGCTGCATTCCGTATTCCGACAGCTTTCTGTGATTCTTTATGCCTCTTTTCAGGGCTTTTGGGTGACCGTATACATTTTCACCCAGGCGCCTCGCAACTTTAAATCGCGGACCTTTTTTTCTTGCCAATTAATAATCCCTCCGTTTATTCTTTCCCGGTCATGTCATTATCCGGGCATGTTCGTTTCTTCCGTGCCAGCAAGCCTTAAATTAGTATAACACAATGCTGGAAAAAAATAAATAATAATAATTATTAATTGATAACAAATTTCAATAGTATTAATATATAGAGTTGGCTGGGGAATAACAGCCCGGCTTATAAAATTACTTGACGAAACTGACGGTATCTGAAAAAATAAGGATGATGTTTCTGAAATCAAGGCCATATATGGGCCATAGATAAAAAACAGTGATGAAATGGAGAGAAAGGCTGAATTTATATGAGCAGATTGGCTAAGCCCAATTCTGAGATTAATATAGTAGTAGGAATGTCCGGCGGGGTAGACTCCTCGGTGGCAGCTCTGCTTCTGAAGGAGCAGGGCTACCGGGTGATCGGTGTTTTTATGAAAAACTGGGACGAGCCGGATGAAAACGGTGTCTGCACCGCCACAGTGGACTATGAGGAAGCGGTTCGCGTCTGCAATCAGCTGGATATACCCTATTATTCAGTGAACTTTGTGAAGGAATACTGGGACAGGGTTTTCACCTACTTTCTGGAGGAGTATAAGAGAGGAAGAACACCCAACCCTGATGTTTTGTGTAATAAGGAAATAAAATTCAGGATGTTCCTGGATTATGCCATGCAAATCGGTGCAGATTATCTGGCAACGGGTCACTATGCCCGGATCGGGGAGGCAGACGGAAAGTTTCGTCTGCTAAAGGGCTTGGATCGGAGCAAGGATCAGTCCTATTTTCTGTGTGCGCTGAACCAGGAGCAGCTGTCCAAAGCCGTGTTTCCCTTAGGCGGCCTGGAAAAGAGGGAGGTCCGCCGCATAGCAGAGGAAGCAGGTCTGAAAACAGCCCATCGCAAGGACAGCACCGGGATCTGCTTTATCGGGGAGCGTAATTTCAGGGAGTTTTTAAGCGGCTATCTTCCGGCCCGGCCCGGAGAAATCAGGAGCCTGGAGCAGCCCGATCTGGTAGTGGGCAGGCATGACGGCCTGATGTATTATACCCTGGGTCAGAGAAAAGGCCTGGGCATAGGGGGAGGTTTCGGCAGCGGTGAGCCCTGGTTTGTGGTTGAAAAGGATCTGGAAAACAATATCCTTTATGTGGCGCAGGGGGAACAGAATCCCTCACTTTACTCCAGGGGGCTGACAGCTGCTGATATAAACTGGATATCAGGTGAGCCGCCTGCTGAGGAATTTTCCTGTCAGGCCAAGTTCCGCTACCGGCAGCCGGATCAGGGTGTCCGGGTGGAAGTCACCGGCAGGGACACCTGCAGGGTATGGTTTGACATACCTCAGAGGGCCGTTACCCCGGGGCAGTATGTGGTTTTCTATCTGGGAGAGGAATGCCTGGGCGGAGGCCAGATTGAGGAAGTAATCAAATAGCAGGCGGGTTTGTGTTAATTGCTTTAGTGAATTGTTTATCAATAATCATATAGATAAATCAAGCAAGCATCGAACAAGTACAATAATCAGGGGGATATGCAAATATGGATGCTAATGTATGGTATGCCTTAAGTCTGACCTTGTTTGCCGGCCTTTCCACAGGAATCGGCGGTGCCATTGCATTTTTCACAAAGAAGACCAATACAAAATTTTTGTCCGTTGCCCTGGGCTTTTCTGCCGGCGTGATGGTGTATATTTCTTTTGTGGAAATCTTTGCTGAAGCCCGAAAAACTCTGACAGCGGAACTGGGATGGAAGACAGGTTCCTGGGTTACCATTCTGGCCTTTTTTGCAGGAATGTTCATCATTGCTCTTATTGACAACCTGGTGCCGGAATATGAAAACCCCCATGAGGCCCGAAAGGTGGAGGACTTGGCCGGTGACGCGCCGGAAGATCTGCCGGAACACATGATACAGATAAACAAAGGCAGACTGCTTCGAACCGGATTGCTTACTGCCCTGGTTGTAGCCATTCATAACTTTCCGGAAGGATTTGCAACCTTTATGGCCTCCCTGAGGGATCCCAGTCTGGGTATTGGAATTGCCATTGCTATTGCCATTCACAATATCCCGGAGGGAATAGCAGTTTCCATGCCGGTATATTATGCTACAAACAGCCGCAAAAAGGCCTTTCTCTATTCCTTTTTATCAGGAATATCAGAGCCCCTGGGAGCCGTTGTCGGTTATCTGATTCTTTCCAAATTCATGACAGAGGCTATGTTCGGCATTATTTTCGCCGCCGTGGGCGGAATCATGGTCTTCATTTCCTTTGATCAGCTGCTGCCAACAGCCCGGGAATACGGGGAGCATCATCTGAGCATCTACGGCCTGGTAGCAGGCATGATTGTGATGGCAGTCAGCCTGATGCTGTTCTGATCGAATCCGGACAGATTCTTATAATTCTATAACTTTACCAGCGATTGTTGTTCTTAAAGGCGTTCCTGAACCGCTTTCGGTTTTTGTAGGTCTGCCAGCGAAGCTTTATGGTGGTCTTAAGGTCCGGTCCGAAGAAGAGGAAAAAGTTTACCACTGAAGCAATTGCCGCCAGCTTACGGGGCAGGGGGCCGAACAGTAGGGAATAGGCAATGAAGGCCCAGTTCAGCCAGGCCAGATACTTAATCTTTACGGGCAGTATAAAGAATATGAGAACCTCAAAATTGGGGAATAAGTAGGCAAAGGCCAAAAAGAGGGATAGATTCAGATGCTCATTGGAGACGGTGCCAAAGCTTAAAAAGGAAGCTGCGATGGTGCTTAATACACCCACCAGGTAATACAGGTTGAACCTGAAGCTTCCCCACTGGCTTTCCAGGTTGCTGCCCACCATATAGTAGAAATAGAGGGTGAATATAATCCAGAAGGGACTGGTTGTGGGGGGAAGGAAAAGGAAGGTTACCAGCCGCCAGACCTCCCCTCTCAGGACTGCAGCCGGGTCAAGGGATAATTTTTGAAACAGCCTGCTTTGGGGTATCAACATGTAAAGCAGGAAAACCACTGCATTCAGGATGACAATATAGGCCATCAGATCACGGATGGCATAGCGTCTGTACTTTATTTCCAATTTATTTATCCATTTCAATCCTATCACATCCTCGTCAACTGGGTAGCTGCCGGCTTACCGGGCTGGGACGGTGCAGCATGGTGCAAAACCGGAGTGCCTGCATCTTGACAAATATTATATTATCAAGTATCATAAATTGCAAACTGAATTAATATAAAGGCTGCGAAAAGGACAGTAGTACAGGGTCGGATTTACAGAGACACGATGCCTTGGGTGGAAGCACGTGATGATGCCCTGATACGAAGATCACCTTGGAGCCGGAGGCTGAAATGACCTTGTTCAAACTAGGCTTCCCCGCATCAAAGCGTTATTGGAAAGAGAGACAGGGCATTTTCCCGGAAGGAATGGCCCTGTAAATCGGGTGGTACCGCGGAATATTCCGTCCCTTGACATATGTCAGGGGATTTTTATTTTGCAGCACTTGATTTGACTGAGATTAGAACCTGCAGTATCAATAGAATAAAGAACAGACGGAAATATAGGAAGGAATGAATTTTATGCAAGAGTTTAAGGCTTTATCCGACCGGCCTGTAAATGAAAATGAGAAAGGCATATCTGCATTTTGGGATGAAATCCGGATTCTGGATAAGAGCATAGCCATCAGGGAAGGCAGCAAATCCTTTATCTTCTATGAGGGGCCTCCCACTGCCAACGGGCACCCCGGCATTCACCATGTTATTTCCAGAACCCTCAAGGATTCGGTCTGCCGCTACAAAACCATGAAGGGATATCAGGTAAAGCGCAAGGCCGGATGGGATACCCACGGCCTTCCGGTTGAGATTGAAGTGGAAAAGAACCTGAATCTCAAAAGCAAGCAGGATATAGAGGAGTACGGCATCGCCGAGTTCAATCAGAAGTGCCGGGAGTCGGTCTTCCGCTATGAAAGAGAATGGCGCGAGATGACCAGGCGGATGGGTTATGAGATTGACATGGACAACCCTTATATCACCCTGGACAACGATTATATAGAAACCGCCTGGTGGATTCTGGACAGGATGAATCGGGAAGGCATGCTCTACGAAGGGCATAAGATCCTTCCCTACTGCCCCCGCTGCGGAACGGGCCTGGCTTCCCATGAAGTGGCCCTGGGCTACCAGGAGATTAAGACAACTACGGTCTATGTAAAATTCAAGCGCAAGGACAAGGATGAATACTTCCTTGTATGGACAACCACGCCCTGGACCCTGGCTTCCAATGTGGCACTTACCGTCCACCCGGATGAGACCTATCTGAGGGTAAAATTTGAGGATACCGTCTATTATGTGGAAAAAACCCTTGCTTCCAAAGTGCTGGGCGGCGAATATGAAGTTCTGGCCGAGCTGAAGGGCAGTGAACTGGAGTATATGGAGTATGAGCAGCTGATGCCCTTTACCAAGGCGGATAAGAAGGCCTTCTTTGTTACCCTGGCCGACTATGTCACCACCGAGGACGGTACCGGTATTGTGCATACCGCTCCTGCTTTTGGTGAGGATGACTATCTGACCGGGACAAGATATAACCTGCCGGTTCTCCAGCCGGTGGATGAAAACGGCCGTTATATTGCCACTCCCTGGAAGGACATGTTTGTTATGGATGCAGACCCGGAGATCATCCGGTGGCTGGCGGAAAATGACAAGCTGTTCAGAAGGGAAAAGGTAGTACACAATTATCCTCATTGCTGGAGATGCAAGACCCCCTTGCTCTACTATGCAAAGCCCAGCTGGTATATTGCCATGACCAGGCTGAAGGACAAGCTTATTGAAAACAACAACAATGTATCCTGGTATCCTGAGTTTGTAGGGCAGAAGCGCTTTGGCAACTGGCTGGAAAATCTGAAGGACTGGGCAATATCCCGCTCCCGCTACTGGGGTACGCCGCTTAATATCTGGCGCTGTGACTGCGGTCATACCGACAGTATCGGCTCCCGCAGAGAGCTGGTGGAACGTGCCCTGGAGCCCATCGATGAAAACATAGATCTTCACAGGCCCTATGTTGATGAAGTTCATATAAAATGCGAGAAGTGCGGCGGGGTAATGACCCGGGTAAAGGATGTCATCGACTGCTGGTTTGACAGCGGTGCCATGCCCTTTGCCCAGCATCACTATCCCTTTGAAAACAAGGAGAACTTTAACGAACTCTTTCCCGCTGACTTTATCTGTGAGGGCATCGACCAAACCCGGGGCTGGTTCTATTCACTGCTGGCCATATCCACCTTTGTCACAGGGAAGTCGCCCTATAAATCCGTCCTGGTCAATGATCTGATTCTGGATAAGGAAGGAATCAAAATGTCCAAGTCCAGAGGAAATACCGTTGATCCCTTTGAACTCTTTGATGAGTACGGTGCGGACACCCTGCGCTGGTATCTTCTCTATGTATCACCGCCCTGGAACCCAACCCGGTTCGATATCGATGGGCTGCGTGAGGTGCAGAGCAAGTTTTTTGGCACGGTAAAGAATGTCTACCATTTCTTTACCCTTTATGCCAACACCGATAATATGGATCCCAGGGAATTCTTTGTGCCCTACCATCATAGGTCGGAGCTGGATCGCTGGATTTTGTCCAAATTCAACAGCCTGAAGGCTGCAGTTGAGGAGGATCTGGAGGTATATGACATGACCCGGGCGATCCGCCGCATGCAGGATTTTATCAATGAGGACATGTCCAATTGGTATATCCGCCGCTCCAGAAGAAGATTCTGGGCAGCAGAACCTACCGACGACAAGAAAGCGGTATACAATACCACCTATGAAATCCTGGTTGGCTTTGCCCAGATGTTTGCGCCCTTTGCTCCCTTCCTTTCAGAGGAGATATACAGGAATCTGACGGGAGAGCTTTCAGTGCACCTGAGCGATTATCCCACTGCCGACAGGGAACTCATTGATCCTGGGCTGGAAGAAACAATGGATCTGGTCCGGAGTCTGGTTACCCTTGGCCGTGCCGCCAGGGAGTCGGCCCGCATTAAGGTAAGACAGCCAATCAGTGAGGTGCTGATTGACGGGAAGTATGAAGAAAAAATAAGCCATCTGATCCCCCTGATTCAGGAAGAGCTGAATGTGAAAGAAGTGGTCTTTGCCAAGTCGCTCCATGAATTTATGGATTTCCAGCTCAAGCCCAACTTCAGGGTTGCCGGTCCTGTGCTTGGTTCCAAAATAAAGCTCTTTGCCAGGGCACTGGCCGGGCTGGATGCGTCGGATGCGGCTCCCAGGCTGGAAAATGGGGAAACCCTGACAATTGATCTGGATGGGGAGCCCTATGAGATCAGCAAGGAAAATGTTCTCATTACCATCAGCGCCAGGGAAGGCTTCAATGTGGCCGCAGAAAACAATCTTTTTGTTATCCTGGACACCACTCTGACCCAGGAATTGGTAGACGAGGGGCTGGCCAGGGAACTGGTTTCCAGGGTTCAGCAGATGCGTAAGAACAACGGTTACGAAGTGACTGACAACATCCGGATTTTCCTTAATGCAGATGATGCAGTCAGCAGGGCCGTGGAACATTTTGAGGATTATATAAAAACTGAAACCCTGGCACTGGAGCTGGTAATGACATCAGAGGATTCCCTGGAAGAGGTCAATCTGAATGATCATAAGACGGGCATCCGGCTGGAAAGGATTACAACTGCCGGTTAAGCAGACTGAAGATACAGGCAATTGGCAGAATACAGAAGAAGACAGTGATTTTAAGCTAATAAACTGCGCAGCATTTTGGCTGCGCAGTTTTTTTTTCTAATACTATTGACTTTGGTATTAGTACCTGGTATTATCATCATATATTAAGAGCAGCACTGAAGAAGAATAAAGTAAAGCATATTATCAAAACATTAAGTTATGAAGGAAATAAGAAAGGGGATTTCATCAGTGTCCAAAGTAAGAATAGTAACCGACAGCACGGCTTATCTTACAAGAGAATATGCCAGACAGCATAAAATACGGATTGTGCCCTTGTCCGTTACATTTTCCGGAGTGACCGGAGACGAGGGTTTTCCCGGTGAATTTGAAGACTTCTACCGGCAGCTGGAAACTTCCAGGGATTTTCCCACCACATCCCAGCCGTCAATTGATGCCTTTGCTACTGCTTATAAAGAAATTCTGGCTGAAGGCTGCGAAATTGTAACGATAGTGATATCGGAGAAGGTAAGCGGGACATTTAACAGTGCCTCCGCTGCGGCAGCTATGACAGCACCCGATAAAATATCGGTTATCGATTCAGAGACCACCGTATCGAACTTAAAGCTTCTGGTTAAAATTGCCTGCAGCATGGCGGAAGAAGGCAGAAGCAGGGAGGAAATTACGGAAGCCATAGAAAGGGAAAAGAAGCGGATGCAGGTCCACCTGTCTGCCGACACACTGGAGTATCTTAAAAAAGGAGGGCGTCTTTCCGCTGCACAGGCCGCCATTGGATCGCTCCTAAGCGTAAAGCCCGTCCTGGGACTGGTGGACGGCAGCCTGAAGGCCGTAGCCAAGGTGCGGGGCAGGGCAAAGGCTTTGGAATACATTATTGACAGCGTTCCGGATGATGCGGCAAATATTGCAGTGCTGCATATACTGTGTCCTGAAGAAGCCCGCCTGGTACAGCAAAAACTGCAGGAAAGGTTTCCGCATATAAATATTGAAATTGATGAAATCGGCCCGGTGATTGGATCCCATCTGGGGCCCGGAGGCGTCGGGGTTTGCAGCAAGTGGTGATTTTCATAATATAACTCCTTCATTGAACCTGATATTCAGGTTCTCTTTTTTTGTTTTTGACGCCTGTAACCGGGTAGACTATAATCTAATATAGGAAAGATGGGGATATGAATGACAGACAAAGAGGATCAACGAAAAATACTGGTGGATGCTGATGCCTGTCCTGTCAGGGGGATAATCACTGAGACTGCAAAAAGACATGGACTTAAGGTGCTTCTGTTTGTTGATACCAGTCATATTCTGGAGGATGACTATGCGGAAGTGGTTGTTATAGGCAGGGGCAGGGATGCAGTGGACTTTGCCCTGATTAACCGCACACACAAGGGAGACATCGTTGTAACCCAGGACTACGGCCTGGCAGCCATGGTATGTGCCAGAGGTGCCAGGGCCATTCATCCCAGCGGTTTGATTTACACCAGGGATAACCTGGATCGTTTGCTGTTTGAACGGCACCTGAACGCAAAAATCCGCAGGGCAGGCGGCAGGCATGCCGGGCCCCGCAGACGGAATCAGTCGGACAATATCCGCTTTGAAAGAGCTTTTGAAGGCTTGTGTCTTGTTGAGTGAAGAGCTATCGGAAGGCCAGCTCTCCGGCTGACTGCGCTTTATGCCTGACTATTTGCCCGCTGGTTAATATTTGCTTGGTTCTGTCCCCGGTTTCCCTGGAATTCAGATAAACTATCTCATCGGGTATGATTTTGATGGCCTTTATGGAATCTTTCTGTGACCTTACGGCATGCAAGTCCGGGCAGAACTCCAAAGCTTCCTGAAGCAGTTCGGGTTCCTGTTCGCTGGTGACGGCCCTGCCAAACACCTGCACTCCCTCAATTCTGGTGTAGTTGATATAGTCGGTATTGACCAGCAGGCATACATTGGGATTGTGTCCTATGTACTGGAACTTGCTTCCTCCTGCTGACAGAATATATATTTCCAGATCCCTGCCCAGAAAGTATTGCACCGGGCTTGAACGAGGTATATCGTTCATGCAGGTTCCCAGGGAACCATAGCGGTTGCCTGATAAGAAGTTCTTGATATGCCGTCTTAACTCATCCGGTTTCATAATATTGCTCATACTATGCTGCCTCCCTTCTCAATCTTACTCTATTATTTTGACGAAAACTCTTAATTTATTCAAAATCAACTGTAAAAATATTCTACAAATAACTGGAGATGCACGGATTATGTGGTATTATATAAATTACAGGGAGTATAACTGAAAAGGAGAAATGACTTTTGACACCGGCACCGGGGCGTATTGGAATATACGAGGAGTGAACTCAAAGATGTGCGGAAGATATATGCTGCATGCGGATGTGGAGGAAATTTTACGGTATTATGGCATTGCAAAAGGATGGATAAGGGATGTATGGGCCCCGGAGGTATTTCCCTCCCATGAGGTGCCCATAGTGATTCAGGATCCCGGAAGGCAGCTGGTTCCCATGAAGTGGGGCTTTGCCTCACCATACAGAAAGGGTTTAATTATAAACTCCCGGGGTGAAACCGTGGACTCCAAACCCATGTTCCGCCGGGCCTTTCGTCAGAAGCGCTGTCTTGTGCCGGCTACCGCCTTCTTTGAGTGGAGCAGGGCGGGGAAGGACAAAACCAAGTACCGTGTTTACATGAAGCAGACCTCCTTGTTTTCCATGGCAGGCATATATGAAGATTTCAGGGATCAGGAAGGAAAGGCCTACAGGGCATTTTCCATTCTGACCATTCAGCCCAATCCATTGGTAGCCCTTGTTCATGACAGAATGCCGGTCATACTTCCCAGAGAGCAGGAGGATGTATGGTTGGATCCCTCTGTTCAGGATATACCCCTGCTGAAATCTCTGATTCGGCCCTATGATGAGGAGAAGATGGCACTGAACAGAGAATAATCTATTGTTCAGGGAAACATTCATACATGTCCAGTCAGTCAGGTTATCTTATCTGATTTCAGAATTAGTTCAGTAAACGGATAAACGGGAGGATAAACATGTATCATAAAACCATAGAAATTTGGGATAATTGCTCCTATAAACCGGAGGACCATGAGTTAAAATCGACTCTGACCACTTATGTGCCGGACTACAGCCCGGAAATGGCTCATCATGATAAAAGGCCCGCAGTGCTAATCTGCCCCGGCGGCGGATATCAGTTTACCTCCGACAGGGAGGCGGAACCCATAGCCATACGGTTTGCTGCAGCCGGCTTTCATGCCTTTGTGTTAAGGTACCGGACTTCCCCCTCCAGGCATCCCGCACCCTTGCTGGATCTTTCCCGTGCCATGTGGATTATCCGGGAAAACGCCGGCAAATGGCATCTGGATCCGGACAGGATTGCGGTATGCGGTTTTTCTGCAGGAGGCCACCTGGCAGGAAGCCTGGGGGTGTTCTGGCAGCAGGACTGGATCAGGGAAGCCATCGGCATGCCCCATGGAATGAACAGACCCAATGCACAGATTTTGAGCTATCCTGTCATTACTTCCGGACAGCATGCTCACAGAGGCTCGTTTGAAAACCTGCTGGGCGGGGATGCTTCGGAAGAAATGCTGAAAAGCATGTCCCTGGAGCATCATGTCAACAAGGAGACGCCGCCCACATTTCTGTGGCATACCTTTAATGACCAAGCCGTACCGGTGGAAAACTCCCTCCTGATTGCCAATGCCTTAAGGCAGCAGGGCGTTCCCTTTGAACTCCATATCTATCCGGAGGGCGTGCACGGACTGTCCCTTTGCGATAAGGAGACTGCCGGCGGCTATGGAGAGGCGGCGGAATGGATTAATCCCCATGCTGCAACCTGGTTTTCCCTGTGTGTGGAGTGGCTGAATGGTTTGTGGGGCAGATAAGCCTGGAAAGGGCCTGAATCCTTGACTTTTTCAGACAAAAAATATAAGATGAACCATGGCAGCGAAATAATGCTGCCTTATACGGAAAAGATAGCATTAATAATTTCATATTTTACATAAGGAGGGCAATCATGAAATTGCAAGGCAAAGTACTGATAGCACAAGGCGGCGGCCCTACTGCCGTCATTAATCAATCCCTGGTGGGTGCTGTTCTGGAAGCGAGAAAATACCCCCAGGTAACCCGGATTTACGGTGCCTTAAACGGTGTATCCGGTGTCATCAACGAGCAGTTCCTGGATTTAACGCAGGAAACCGAACATAACCTGGAAATGGTGGCCAACACTCCTTCTTCCGCTCTCTTGTCCACAAGGGACAAGCCCGATGCTGAATACTGCAGGAAGATGTTTGAGGTTATGCGTGCTCATGACATCCGTTACTTTTTCTATATCGGCGGAAATGATTCCTCTGACACTGTTCGCATTGTAAGTGAGCATGCAAAGAGAGAAGGATACGAGTTAAGGGCTGTTCATATTCCAAAAACCATTGACAACGATCTGATGGTCAATGACCACACACCGGGTTTTGGTTCAGCTGCCAGATTCGTGGCACAGGCTTTTATGGGAGTTAACCTGGACAACCGTGCCCTGCCCGGCGTATATATAGGAGTCGTTATGGGCAGACACGCAGGCTTTTTAACAGCGGCTTCAGCAATGGCCCAGCAATTCCCCGATGACGGTCCCCATCTCATATATCTGCCCGAGCGCTGCTTCGACACAGACAAGTTCCTGGCAGATGTGAAAAGTGTGTATGATAAATATGGCCGCTGTGTTATCGCCATATCTGAAGGCGTACAGGATGAAGACGGTGTTCCCATTATAACCAAATTCGCAGACAAGGTGGAAAAGGATGCCCATGGAAATGTTCAGTTGTCCGGCTCCGGTGCACTGGGAGACGTGCTGTCCAAGCATATCAGGGACAACCTGAATATTAAACGGGTTCGTGCCGATACCTTTGGTTATCTGCAGCGTTCCTTCATGGGATGCGTATCAGACACAGACCAGATTGAAGCAAGAGAGGTAGGAGAAAGGGCTGCACAATATGCAATTCTCCATAATCTTGAAGGTTCCGTAACTATCCACAGGGTAGGAAATTATGCAGTGGATTACAAGCTGACCGACATTAAAGAGATTGCGGCATTGACCAAGCTCATGCCCGATGAATTCATAAATGAAGAGGGCAATCATGTAACGGAAGCATTCCGTGCCTATGTCAGGCCGCTGATGGGCTCCGACCTGCCTGTTGCAGCAAGGCTTAGAGCCCCCATGGTGGAAAAACTGGTAAAGTAAGGGGTCTGAAAGTGAGCCTTACATTTTGAAAAGATACCATTTACAGGTTCTGAGCTCATACTTGATTTCGTAGATTCTTTCAATATTGTTGATTATGCTTTGGCAGGTATAAACCAGCATAGGGTTGCCTGCCAATTTTTCTTCCCGTTTCTTAATGACCCGGTCAATGCGAATGGTTATATGGGATTCATCCTTCTGTTTCATGTTAAAACGGACAGGATGAAGCGTTCCGTCTTCATTAAACCAGGCAATCATTTTGATGGGTTTCATTAAGATCTTCATAGCAGCGGCAGAATGCCGGTCTCTCCTTTCCTTTTACTCATACGAACATTTGTTCTGTACATAACTTAGTATACCACTTCCTTCTGAATTATACAATAGCATGGCATGTTCCTATTTTTGCAAATCCAGTGTTCCAATAATTACCGTTGCACACAGAATTCGAATCAGTATAAACTAAATATTAAGAAAGTATTAAGAAAATATTATAATTATTTTACTCCTACCCCCAAAAAAACCGGAGGTCTTTCGTATCTTATATCAGGTGGTGATTCTTCCTTGAGAGTGTTTCCCTTCAGAGCGGCTTTGAAAGACAGAGGCCGGGACGCAGTTTTAGATGACATTAGGGCAATCAGAGAGGGTAACAAGGCACTCCGCAGCCAGTTCATCGAAAAGTATTCCAACTACATACTGAGTACGGCCAGCCGAGTAAAAGGAAGATATATCCATATTGAAAATGACGAGGAATATCCCATTGCTCTCAGCGCCTTCAACCGTGCCATTGACTGCTATGATGCGGATAAGGGAGCATCGTTTTTTACCTTTGCCGGACTGTTGATTAAAAGGGACATTATAGACCTGTATAAAAAGAACAGCGCCATTCGTGAAATTAGCGTCAGCCAGCTTGTGGAAGAGGAAGACGGCAGCAGGAACAGCGGACTCAGGATACCGGAGGATGTGGAGAAAACCATATCCTTTCAGGAGGAGCGGTTTAACCTTCGGCAGGAAATCACCATATACAGGACGCTTTTAATGGAGTATTCCATCGATTTTGATTCGTTGGTTTCTGCTTCCCCGAAACAAGCTGCCGCCAGGCGCAGAATGATACAGCTGGCAAAAAAACTCTCAGAGGATTCCTCTGCCAGCGCCTATATCATAAAACGAAAGGCCCTGCCGCTTAAGGAAATTGAAGGCAGGGCAGACTTCAGCAGGAAAACCCTGGAACGCCACCGCAAATATATTCTGGCTAACTTTATATTAATCAACAGTGATCTGGATTCTCCCTGCCCGTTGCAGGCCTGGCAGCCCAAAATGAAGAGACAGGGGAAAACAGCATAGTGCCCCAAGCGGGTATTACACCAGACAGCTGGTTGTATGGACTTGATAATTTCCTGAAGGAACTCCGCCTGCTGGTCACATTTGATGCAGCTGCCAAAGCCGGCTTACTGGATGATATATCGGGGGAACGGCTGGCAGAAGCAAGAGATATGGTGAAAGAAAACAAACACGAATATGGTTTGGTTGCCATGAAGGCATATAAGGCTGCTCTTGAAAGGGCAATCGATGTGCTTGATGAAGCCATACTAAGCGGCTGGGATATTGATGAGGTTCTGAGCAAGTTCAAGGACAGCCTCCTGACACGGCAGGAGCTTGTTGATACCATACTGGAGGAAATGCCGGAAGAAATTCGAACTGAAATTGAAGAAATCGTTACCGGAACAATTGGTGATTTGGAAGTAACCATTATTGTAACTGACCTGGAAGCCGATGAGGAAGACGAAGTGAATATCGGCGAAGAAAGCGATAATGATGGAGAGCAGTCCGCTGAGGAAACAGAGCAGGAAGATGATGATACTGTTATGGAAGATGATGCTTCCAATGAGGATGCTGACACGGAAGAAGACAGTGAGGATACAGAAACTGAGACAGAGGAAAGCAGTGATGAGGATGACACTGATACAAAGGAAGAAGACGAAGATGAGAGCGATGCAGAAGAAGATAAGCAATTGCTGCTGCCCCTGAAGAAACTGGTTACAGTGGGGGTGTTAACTGATAAACTGGGGGAAGATGCAGCAAAGCTGTATGCATTGGGTGAACTGAATCTCAGACAGCTTCTGGTTGTATCTTCTTTGGCAGAGCAAACAGATAAGAGTTTCGAAGAGGTATTGGACATATTCCTGGAAAACGGAAGGGGTATCGGCGTAACGGCAAAAGCATTGCAGCTGGAACCAAGAGCAGCCCTCAAGGGAATCAAGGAGGTATTTAAGGGCATAAAGCGTGATATCAAGGCTGCCTTTGCCATGGCCAGGCAGGATTTAAAGGCGGGCGAAAATCTTAATGATGAGGAAGACACCGTATCCACTGATGACGATCAGGAAGACATCAAAGACCCGGAAGACAGCGATGTAAAAGATGACGATCAGGATGATGTTGATGACTTGGAAGCCGGGGAAGAAAAAGATGATGCAGGCGAGGATGACAAAAATAATGCCGGCAGAGACGATGAAGACGAATACGGCCAAGATAAAGGCGATGGCGGCGAAGACAATCAGGACAAAGACAATGATGACCCGGAAGCGAAGGACAAGGATGATGAAAAATCGTCAGATGACGACGAGGAGAAGGACAACAAAAAGAATAACAAGAGGAAAAACAACAGCGGGAAGAAAAATAACAGCAATAAAGCTGATAAAAAGAATAAGGGCAATAAGAGCAATAAGGGAAACAACAAGAATAAGAAAATTACATGGAGCAGAGGAAACGACCGGTGTAAGGGCATCAACTGGAATAAAATTGTTAATCTGAGTAAGGGCAATAACGGTAAGAACCATAAGAAAAACAACTGTAAAAATTTAAGCAGCTGGTACAAGAAATATGAAAAGGGAAAATAAGACCCAACTGAGGAAAATGCAGCAAAAGGGAGCCAAAAAGAAAAGACCGGACTTAAACCGGTCTTTTCTATCATAAAACTGTCAGCAATTCATGCCTGCAAGGTATCCGGTAGAAAAGGCAATTTGCAGGTTGAAACCGCCGGTATAGGCATCCACATCTATAACCTCGCCTGCAAAAAACAGGCCCTGCACCAGTTTGGATTCCATTGTGCCCGGATCTATTTCCTTTACTGAAACACCTCCCGAAGTAATTATGGCTTCACTTACAGGGCGGTATCCTTTTATGGTTAAGGTCAGGCTTTTTAACAATGACACCAGGGAAAGCCGTTCTTCCCTGGTTATCTGATGAACAGGTTTATCTGCCGGAATTCCTGACAGGCGGATGATAACCGGTATCAATTTTTTAGGCAGCAGCTCATTCAGGCTGTTGGAGAAAATCTTTCGGGCATATTTTTCGAAATCCCGTTGTATCCGGGCATCCAGCTGTTCCTGTGTCAAGGCGGGCTTAAGATCCAGCCTGATTCGGTATTTGCCGGACTCCATTTTCCTCATGTAGGAGCTGGCGGACAGTATTACCGGTCCTGAAAGACCATAATGGGTAAAGACCATCTCTCCAAAATCCTCAAATATTTTTCTGCTTTTCTTATCCAGAACGCTGATTGAAATGTTCCTGAGAGACAGACCCTGAGCCTGTGCCGGCCAGTCTTCCACGGTCTCCAGGGGAACCAGCGAAGGAGCGGGAGGTATGATGGTGTGCCCCAGTTCTTTGGCAAAACGATAGCCGTCACCTGTAGATCCGGTAGCCGGATAGGACAGGCCTCCTGTTGCCACGACAGCGCCTTGGCAGGGGAGGAGCCTGCCGTCCTTCAGCCGTACTGCGGCAACCTTATTATTTTCGGCCATTATGCCGTCTGCTTCGCCGGTCAGCCGCTTCACATTATTGCTGTTAAGATGCTTTTCCAAAGCCTTGATAACATCTGAAGATTTATCGGAGGCGGGAAATACCCGGTTTCCCCGCTCCACCTTTGTTTTCAGTCCCAGTCTGCCGAGGAGGGCCAGCAAATCCTGATTTGTAAAGGTGTAGAATGCACTGTACAGAAACTTTGCATTGGTGGGCACATTTGCAATAAATTCCTCCATGTCTGCATTGTTGGTGATATTGCAGCGCCCCTTGCCTGTCAGATAAAGCTTCCTGCCCAGTTTCTCATTTGTCTCCAGCAGGGTTACCTGCCATCCTCGGCTGCCTGTTGTGGCTGCAGCCATGATTCCCGCAGGCCCGCCGCCGATCACGACAACTTTCCTTTCATTCATAAACAAAATGCCTCTTTCTTCCCTATTATTCTTATCCTGCATTATAATAATCAGCTTCTTATCCTATCATAGCATTTCAGTTTTTTCTGTCCACAGCTTTTTTCTGAAAAGTACCAGTAATTCTCATGGATATTTCAATACTTCCATGTTATAATAGTACTGCTTAAAAACAAGCTATCAAGTTTGCTGTGCTAGACGGGGAGGTAGCGGTGCCCTGTAACCCGCAACCCGCTATAGCGGGGTTGAATTCCTGTCCGAGGTTTGTTGTCTGTAAGGTCCGGCCCGTGTAAGTGGCGATGATGACCGGGTCCTGCGCAACAGAGATCCATGAACCCTGTCAGGTCCGGAAGGAAGCAGCAGTAAGTGGACCCCTTTGTGTGCCGCAGGGAAGCCTGGTAGGAGTTAACTGCCCGGTTCCCGCTTATGGGTGCAAATCGGAGACAGGTGCACAGCTTTAATTTTTATGCAAGCCATGATCCATGTTGTTCATGGCTTGTTTTTATTTTTGGCTGTATCAGCTATCTCTATTATGTAAACATATGAGAGCATGTGCGTATTAAACCGGCAAGGAGGTGTAAAACTACCACATATAACCTATGTTACGGAGGGGGAGCTGACTGTTGAAACATTTCTGGACAAGGAAGAAACCGGCCGGCCCTGATGAAGAATACTTGCTGGATGAATTTATTGACAATAATAAAGACGTAACGACAGCCAATGCGAAAGCAATTTTAGCTGACAGCAGCGATATCATCTATCAGGAGCATTATATAAACGGAGACCGAAATTTTCCGGTCACGGTTGTTTATGTGGACGGTATGATTGATGTAAAACTGGTCAGTGATAATATTTTAAAGCCTTTAACCCAGGAAAAGGACCTGGGGAAGGTAAAGGTATTCGATGATTTAATTGAACTTATTGAACATGGAACGGTATATCACGCCTCCCGAAAAATACAAACCAGTCTGGGAGATGTATTAAGCGACATTCTGAATGGTTCGGTTGCTTTGATATTTGATAAGGAAAAACGGGCTGTTACATTTGATGCCAAGGGATTTGAAAAAAGAAATATCACCGAGCCCACCACCGAAAATGCAATAAAGGGACCCAAGGATGCTTTTGTTGAAGTCCTGAGGGTGAACACATCTTTGGTGCGCCGGAGAATTCGTACACCTTATCTTCGTATAAGGGAAACCATAGTAGGACGACAAAGCAGGACACCGGTAGCCGTGGTATATATTGAAAACCTGACAAATGAGAATATTGTCAGGGAGGTAATCGATCGTCTTGACAAGATTGATGAAGATGCGGTAGCGGCTGCCGGCTTCATCGAAGAGTATATTGTTGATAAAAGAAGTTCTCCTTTTCCCCAGGTGCTGAGCACGGAAAGGGCAGATAAATTTTGTGCCAACATTGTAGAGGGCAGGGTGGGGATCCTTATTGACGGTATGCCCGTTGCGTATATTGTTCCTGCCTCTATAACCCTGTTTTTTCAAACGCCCGATGATTATGCTTATCACTACATAATCAGTTCCGTGGATCGGCTGCTTCGTTATTTTTCTACTTTCATTGCCCTCTTCCTGCCTGCCTTTTATGTTGCAGTGACCACATTTCACCAGGAGATGATACCCACGGTACTGGCTATCACCATCATAAGAAGCAAAATTGAGGTTCCTTTTCCTACCGTTACATCCATTATCGGGATGCTGATTGCTTTTGAAATGCTGCTTGAAGCCGGTATCAGGCTTCCCAGGGCTATCGGTCAGGCTGTTTCCATTATCGGGGCATTGGTGGTAGGGCAGGCAGCCGTTCAAGCCAAGCTAATCTCACCTGTGGCAGTAATAATTATAGCGGTTACCGGTATAGCCGGGTTCATTATACCCAACCAGGATCTAAACAACGGGATTCGGCTTTTACGCATGATTTTAGTGCTGTGTGCTTCCATTGCCGGATTATACGGGCTTTCCCTGGCCTTTATCATGCTGGTATATCATTTGAGCACCATAGAAACCTTTGGAGTACCCTACCTTTCCCCTTTCGCTCCCAGTGAGGTTAAGCAGATTGCTTATGATACACTGATCCGGATGCCGCTGCCGTTTATGAAGAAAAGACCTCAAACCCTGAAGATTATTAACAAAAAACGTCGTTAGCAGGTGGTGATGAAGTGAAAAAACTAATTATATCCTTGATTTTAATTCTTGTTCTGAGCACTCCGGGATGCAGCTTTACCGCACTGCCAATGCGGAGGGAGATTGATGACCTGCTCTTGGTAGAGGTGCTGGGCCTTGACAAATCCAATGATGGGGCCGGCAATCATATTATCACTATAGCCAGCAGAATACTGGAACAGTCAGAAGGAGGACAAACCCAGCAGGATGGCAGCGGGGAAGAAGGAAAAGTCAGCCCGGGCGGCAAAGCATTGATTACCACGACTCAAGGAAAAACGCTTTTTGATGCGGTGCGGAACATACAAAACAATACTGATAAAAGCTTGTTTTGGGCTCATACCAAGTATTTGCTTATTGGAGAAGAAGCAGCACGTGATAATATTGCCAAATACATTGATTTTGCTTCCCGGGACCATGAGTTTCAGTTAAACTGCAGAGTTTATGTCGTTAAGGGGACAACTGCCAAAGAACTTATGATGAAGTTCAATCAGTCGGAATTCTATATAGCAGACAAGCTGGAAAGCTTGGGACGGAGCTACAAGCTGCTTGGTACATCAGAAGAACTGGAACTGGTGGAACTGATGCGCTTTTTCGACATACATTTTGGCAGCGCCCGCATCCCCTGTATCCAGCTTGTTAATCGGGAAAGCAGTCAGGGGCAAAAAGCCCCTGATATAGAGAGTGATGGATATGCAATTGCCGCAGATCTGAATCTGGTCAGCTATATTGGAAGAGATATATCACGGGGGGTTAATCTGATAGCTAATAAAATAGATTCATCCATAGTCACGGTAAAGGACTTAACTGGAGAAGATGTTACCCTTGAGCTCATTTTCAGCAATACTGAGGCCATACCTCATTTTGCCGGCGATGTCCTGGAGGAAATCACCCTTAAAACTACAGTGGTAAGCAATCTGGGGGAGATTCAATCCCAGGTGCCATCCATATATGAGGAGAATATCGAATACATGGAAGCCCAGCAATCATCCATTCTGGAAAATGAAATTAAAAGGGTACTGGGAGTGGTCAGGGAGGCGGAGTCGGATTGTCTTAGCATATGCGATATGATTAGGCTGAAAAACCCTGTGAAATGGCATAAGATAGAAGATCAATGGATTAATATAATGCAATATTTGAAAACTCACGTAGTGGTTGAGTCCCATATAAAAAAAAGCTATGAACTGGATGAACCAAGCGGATTAAAAGGAAAGAAATAAGATGGTTTACTTTATTCTTGTAATGGCCGGGCTGGGCACTTATGATATTCTTCAGATGAAAGCAAAGAAGCAGAAGAAGGAAACAGTCGTTTATATAATACTTATGCTGCTTGCTGGACTATTTGGCATATTCTATTTTGCAGACCCGGAACGTACAAGCTTTTCAAAGCTTATACTTACAATAACCGGCAGAAAGTAGTGATTTAAGTGCTGGCATCTACAGATAAAATTTCTACGCGGCAGGCTGTTATTTTTTTTATTGCTGCCCAAGGCTCTGCAGTCATACGGATCCTGCCTAAATATGCTTCAGAAGCGGTAGGGCGGGCAGGATGGCTGGCTCCCTTGTTTTCTGTGCTGCCATTTATCTGCTTGGTTTACATAATGCAATCTTTGTTTAAAAATCAAAGGGATGCCGGTCTTGGGGAACTTTATATAAAGGTTTTTGGTAATATTGCAGGAAGAGCAATATTGGCCTTTTGTCTTGTATGGTTCATGATACTGATGGGCTTGTATACAAGGTATTTTACGGAAAGGATATTGTCATCCCTTCTGCCCAATACTACACCTACATTTTTCTATATAACCATGCTTGCTGCTGTTTTTTTTGCTGTCAGAGGCGGGATAGTAAATATAGCCAGAACGGTTGAATTTCTTTTTTATTTGTTCCTGGTTGTTTATATATCATTATTCCTGGTCAGCCTGCCGAATGTGCAGATAATCAATTTGCTTCCGGTAACACATTTTGACATCATACCTTTGACCAGGACAATTAAACCCTTTTTAGGCATATGGGGGTACTTTTCCCTGATATTCTTTTTTGGGGATAAAATAAACGACAAGGAGCACATTCGCAGGTTTGGTCTGCAGGCAGCCTTATTACTCACAATTACAGGAATGATGGTATTGATACAGACTATTGGTGTTTATGGCCATACTGTGATAAGGCGGATTCCACTGCCTTATTTTGTGTCTATAAAAAGCATATCCCTGCTGGAAACTATTGAGCGGATTGAGTCGGCAGCCCTGGCATTCTGGGTCTTTATTGATTTTGCGGTTATCAGTTTCTTCCTTTATCTGTCTGTCAGTGTCATAAAATCTCTTTTTTCCCTTTCAGAAGTAAAGTATTTTACAAGCCCGGCTGCCTTATTTGCATTTGTTTTTGCCTTTTATCTGGGCATAAACAGACTGGAGCTGGAACAGTTCTCAAATTACATAGGCTTGCCAATCAACATATTTGTATGTTTTATCATGCCCGCTGTGCTGCTTGCAGTTGGGAAGATCCGAAAGGTTATATAGCAATCCTTACTTCCAAATGGTAAGGGCTTATGCTAATTTTGGCTAACATTCAACCTTTCTTTATGATATAATGATGTGAAAAGAAGCACAATGCAAGGGAAAGCAGGTGAATCGTCATTTATACAGCACTGTACCGGCAATGGCGTCCGGACACCTTTCAGGATGTTGTAGGCCAGGATACCATAGTACGCACCCTGAAAAACCAACTTTCCGGCGGCCGCATTGCACATGCCTATCTGTTCTGCGGCTCAAGGGGTACGGGAAAGACCAGCACGGCCAAAATATTTGCAAGGGCCATCAACTGCATGTCTCCTACGGAGCATGGTCCCTGCGGGGAGTGCGAGGTCTGCATCAATCTGTCTTCGGACAGCAACATGGATATTTTTGAAATTGATGCCGCATCCAACAACGGCGTAGATGAAATACGTGATTTGAGGGATAAGGTCCGGTTCCCGCCTGCGATTGGAAGGTACAAGGTATATATCATAGACGAGGTTCACATGCTGTCCATAGGAGCCTTCAATGCTCTCCTTAAAACATTGGAGGAACCGCCTGCTCATGCTGTCTTTATTTTAGCCACCACTGAGCCTCACAAGCTGCCTGCCACCATTCTTTCCCGCTGTCAGAGATACAATTTCAAGAGAATCCCTCAAAAAGTAATGGTAGAGAGAATGCAGGCCATCTGCAGCAGCATGAATATTTCCGTTGAAGAATCCGGTCTGCATACCATTGCCCGCTGGGCTGAAGGCGGTATGCGGGATGCACTCAGCCTTCTGGATCAATGCATGAGTTTTTGCGGCAGTCATATAACCAATGATGAGATCCTTGCCATCCTCGGGACTGCTGACCAGGGCTTTCTGTTTCAGGCGGCTGATGACATACTGGTCGGCAATCTTCAGGGTCTGCTGCATAAAATAGGCCGGATTTTGGACGATGGGAAGGATCTCACCGTCTTTTTGCGGGATTTGCTGCACCATATGAGAAATCTGCTGATTGTCAAAGCCTGCAGCAATCCGGAAAACCTGCTGGATGCAGCAGGTTCTACCCTGGACCGGCTGCGAAAACAAGCAGAAGGGGCCGGAGAGGCAAGGCTGATTCGTTCCATTGAAGTGTTGTCACCATTGGAATCGGAAATGAGATACAGCAGTCAGCCCCGGATATTGATGGAACTTGCTGCTGTCAGGCTTTGCAGGCCAGAGGAGGAAGTCTCCCTGGAGGCTCTTAAGGATCGGGTGGAATACCTGGAAAAGAGACTGAAGAACGGGGCAGCGGCAATAACCGATTCATCGCTATCTAAAACCCAGGAATATGATATTCCGTACGCTGTTACAAGAGAACAGTCTTTTGACCCGGCAATGGATGCTTCCCTTCCGCCGGTTCCGCCTGATATACAGGACGATAACGGCACAGAGGAAGACCTGTCTTCTCTGTATTATGAAGAAGTGGATAAAAAAAGCTCAGATAAAACCGAATCCCAAAGCAGTAAAAAGGTGAAACCTGAGGAAAAAAAGGCTGCAGCCAATGCCCCTGCTGCAAATACCGGTACGGGCAGCCTTATAGCGGCCTGGCCTGACATTTTGGAGATTATCAGCCGGGAAAGGCCGTCCATCCATGTTATTCTGGCAGACGCAAGGCCTCTGCCGGACAAGAAAGGCGTTCTTTCTCTGGTGTTCCCGCCATCTCTGGGATTTCATGTTATGCTGATTGAGCAGGAAAACAACTGCACCTTCATTGAAGAAACGGTGGAGAAGGTTACGGGAACCAAGGTCAGGGTAAAATGCCTGCTGGAGGATCAGTTGGATGAGCAGGCAGCGGCTGCTGACGATGATTATGTGGTAAAAAGAGCCATAGAGGTTTTCGGTGAGCATCTGGTTGAGGTTGTGGAAGAGGAATGACCCATATCTTCTCAACAAAATGACTATTACAGGTTTGACTAATTAATCAATATGGTATAATGAAACTGTCTTGTGTGGAAATTTAGTTTCGAGGAGGAATAAAATATGGCAAGAGGTGGATTTCCCGGCGGCATGGGGAATATGAACAACCTGATGAAGCAGGCCAAGAAAATGCAGGAGCAGATGCTGAAGATGCAGCAGGAGCTGGAGGAAAAGACGGTGGAAGCCACTGTGGGCGGGGGAATGGTTACCGTTGTTGCCAATGGCAAGAAGGAAATTCTGGAAATTGATATAAAGCCCGAAGTGGTAGATCCGGATGATATAGAGATGCTGCAGGATTTGATTATAGCCGCTGTTAATGAAGCAGTCAGAAAAGCTGATGAAATGGTACAGGGAGAAATGGCCAGACTGACCGGCGGAATGGGGATTCCTCCCGGATTATTTTAAATAAAAAACGATTTAGGGAAAGCGGTGTGGAAACCCATGAATTATTATATCGAGCCTATAGCCCGCTTGATGAACGAGCTGTCCAGGCTGCCTGGCATCGGTGGAAAAACTGCCCAGCGCCTGGCTTTTCATATTATCGATATGCCCAGGGACAGGGTGCTGGATCTGACCAAGGCCATTATTAAGGCCAAAGAAGAGGTTAAGTACTGCAAGGTCTGCTGCAATATGACGGATCGGGATGTCTGTGCTGTCTGCAGCAGCCACAGCAGGGATCATTCTCTTATCTGTGTAGTTAAAGATCCCAGGGATGTCATAGCCATGGAAAAGATGCGGGATTATAACGGGGTATACCATGTTCTTCACGGCAACATCTCGCCTATGGAAGGCATCGGTCCGGATGATATCCGAATAAAAGAGTTGCTTCACAGGCTGGGCAGCGGCGAGGTAAAAGAGGTTATTCTTGCCACCAATCCCGATGTGGAGGGTGAAGCAACAGCCATCTATCTTGCCAGGCTGCTGAAACCCATGGGAATCCGGGTTACCCGGATTGCTCACGGCATTCCTGTGGGCGGCGATCTGGAATATGCCGATGAGGTGACGTTGTCAAAGGCTTTGGAAGGCCGGAGAGAGATTTAAGGGAATAGGGTAAGAAATCCTTATTCCTTTTTATTTGGCGCAAAATGGAGTTCTTCTTATGCCAGGTCCTTATACTTATATGCAATAGAAAATATTGGGATGGAGGGTTAATTTGCAAATAAGTGTTGTAAAAAAGAACAATATCGAAATAGCAGTCGTGAATAGTGATGACATATTGATATCGGATGCACAATCGGCACTGGATCTTCTTGCTACAGTAGACTATGAGACTGGATGCAGTCGTATGCTTATCGATAAATCATTAATATGTGAAGAGTTCTTTGACCTGAGCACAAAGATAGCCGGAGTGGTGCTGCAAAAATTTATAAATTATCTATTTTTTCTGCCTGATGAAGCACGGGCTATTGAAAGATTAAGCATGGTTTAGCCTTAGAGTTTGTATTTCTTTTATTACGTGACACTTTTGCAGCATAAGATGAAAGAGAGCTATTAAAACAATAGTTAACAGGTATGAGATTTAGTTTTTGATCATTATAATCTGAATACAATGAGTTGAGATAAATGGGCAGGATATGGAAGTAAAGCAAATAAATGAATCACAGCAAAAGATTAAAATATCAACAGATATATTGAAGCAATTACCGGAGTGGTTTGGTATACCGGAGGCAATGGAGGATTATATTCATAATAGCAGTTATATGCCTTTCTTTGCAGCATATGCTGAATCAAGTGCTGTTGGATTTATTGCAGTTAAAGAAAACAATCAACATACAGCTGAGATATATGTAATGGGTGTTGAACCTAATTATCACAGGAGAGGTATCGGAAGGACCCTGGTCAGCAGTGCTGTAGAATGGTGCAGGGAACGCGGCTATGAGTTTTTACAGGTTAAGACATTAGATGAGTCCCATCCTGATAAAAATTACGCCCGTACAAGGAAGTTTTATGAGGCGGCGGGCTTCAGACCACTTGAGTGTCTCCCCAAATTGTGGGGAGAGGATAATCCATGCTTAATAATGATTATGTATATCGGAGGATAAAGATCCATTTTATAGATAAAACCAAGATAGACATGATATGCTGTGCCGTAAGATTCTGTGATTCGTTCCGTTATTAAAAGGTGAACTGAACTGTTTTGGTACTTATTATAAATTATAGAAAGAAGGGATTGAATTGAAGACAGTACGCCGGCTGCTGCTGGTTCTGCAAGGTTTTGTCGGAATAGGCGCTTTAGCCGGAGGGCTGGCAGCAATAACTAATCCTAATGCTCCAATGGGAGTAACAACAGAGGCGCTGAAAAACTCACCTTTCAGCAATTTTCTTATTCCGGGCATCATATTATTTACAATAATTGGAATAGGAAATATTATCAGTGCAATAACCCTGTGGTATGACTTTAGGTTTCAATGTTATATAAGCTGTGTCTTTAGCTGGGCGCTGGTCATCTGGATTATTGTACAATGTATAATGCTTCAGGAAATTGTATATTTGCATGTCATATTTTTTATAATCGGTTTAGTTGAAGTTGTCCTTTCAGCTGTAATATTATTTAATCAGCGTCTGTTCCCGGCAGGCTTGATTATAAGCTTCGCAGAGAAACTAAGAATGCAACGCTGACAAAACTCACTGCTATATTTATATAGGATGACGGCATTTTATCCCAGGGCAATAACCTTTCCTTTAGTGATTTCCAGCAGGATTTCAGGAGTGAGTAGTACGCATCAGAGAAGGTTTTCCCCTGGAATTATCCCAAAAATGTTATGAAGAATTACTGTGGATACAACCGAAAAAATACATAAAAACATATCAGGGTTATTGACAAATTGCATAAAGCATTTTATACTTAAGGCACAGGCTGGTCATAAATGTAAGTTATTGTTGCTGTGGATGTTAAAGGATGTAAAATCTGATATAACTTAATATATATTTATTTGATTACTTAGCAATTCTGTTATTGTGACCAATGTGACATCGGTGTCACAATCGGCAAAGCCTGAATTTTGGAGCAGCTGCCTGCTCCCGCTAAAGCGGTAATCTGCCCGAAAGGGAGATTAATAGAAAAATAAAAAAGGGAGGAAAAGTCATGAAAAAGGTTAAAGTCCTGGCTTTGTTGCTTGCGCTCGCATTAATCCTGGGGATTTTTGTAAGCGGATGTACTCCAAATACCGAAGATCCGGGCAAGGATAATGGAGACGTAACCCAGAACGGTGACGAAACGCCCGATGACGAGAATGGCGATGAAGGAACCGACGAGGAATCAGACGTAACACAGAGCAAGTACTACGGATATGAATATCCGGAAGGCGAAACCATTATGCTGTGGAGCCAGAATTTCGGCGAAGTATGGGTTAACCACTTCTCAGAGCAGGTACACCAGTACAATCTGGAAGGCAGAGGCTATACCGTCGTGGAAGAGTTCGTGGCAGGAGCAGCCTGGGATGAACGCATGAATGCCGCAAGGGCATCGCAGACTGCACCGGATGCTTATATTCAGTCCTACAACCATATTCCTGCAGGTATTAGAAACGGATACTATGTACCTGTAGACGATCATCTCCCGGCTGAAGTATTGGACCGCATGGTAGAGAAAATCCGTGAAATGGTTACCTTTGACGGAAAAACCTATGCCATTCCGATACTGGCAGAACCTTCTCAGGTGCTCTTCTACCGCAAGGACATACTGGAAGCTGCAGGTTATACCGAGCCGCCGAAGACCTGGGATGAGCTTATTGAAATGGCAGTTGAGCTAAAAACAGATGAAATGTACGGAATAGGCGTTCCTTACTGGGGCGGCGAAATTGGATGGTCCACATGGGGAATGCAGTATGGTAATGTAGGGCATGGTCCTCTGACTGATGACTGGGATGAGCCCTGGATTGACGACGGTTACCGCGAATTCCTTGAATTCTGGAAGAAGCTGTACGAGAGCGGAGCTGTTCCGGAACAGCCTCTCAGTGCCTATGTTGACATCAAACCCATGGGCCAGGGAGATTACGTGTTCCAGATTTGCGGTTCCTGGGGTGCCGCCTTCCTGATTAATGATTATCCGGATATGTGGCCCAATGTAGGAATGGCAGTTATGCCCACAAACGACGGAAACCAGGATAAAACTACCGCTACCATAGGCGGATGGGTTTATGTGCTTGATGCCAAGGCACAGAACACCGAGGGCGTTGCCGACTACTTCACATGGCTGCTGGATGAAGCACATCCCGAACGCCTGGGTGAATACTATATTGGAGAGCAATTCTCAAAAGCCGCTACCTTTACCAATGTGGCTCAGTGGGTTGAAAGCCAGGCTCCCGATGATACAGATTATGTTGCCGTTATAAACAGGATTGCCTCTTACGGTCAGCCTGAAGCTGCATATCCTTGGGAGGTTTCCATGGCAATTGACCGAATGGTTGAGAATGTAGCCATGGGCTATGAGACAATAGACAAAGCTATGGAGATGGCTCGCGAGGAAATTGCTCAGGCAATTGAAGACTTTGAACTGCCGGGAACCAATCCTCGTAAGTAATAACCTTATACCGGGGGGCTTTTTGGAGCCCCCCTTACTTTAACCAAGGGCTAAGAGCTGATATTATTTGATTAAATTTTTCAAAGGGTGGTCTTTATGGCAAAAAAGACAGAGAATTACAAGTATACCTCCGTCCAGCGCAAGGAGATGATAGTGGGCTACCTTATGCTTTTACCTGCGGTAGTGCTTATAACCATATTTGTCATAATACCGTTTATAATGGCGGTCCAGAAAAGCTTCTATGAATGGAATTTTTATAAGGATGACGTATGGGTGGGCATACAGAATTTTCGCCGGATACTTCGAAATAAGTCGTTTCAGCGTGCAGTTGTAAATGCGTTCAAGTTTGTGCTGATTCTGGTTCCCACACAGATCATTATTCAGTTTTCCTTTGCTCATACGCTGAGAGACCTTAATACCAAGTTCACCAATATGGTCAAGATGCTCATTTATATACCAGGGACTATAGCCGGAATTATTGCAGGTATTATATTTATGTTTATCTTTGAATTTAAGGGCGGACTAATCAATCAGTTGGTGGTAGCCATGGGTTTGGAGCGCATAGCCTTCAAAACAAATAGGTTCTGGGCCATATTTTCCATTGCTGTTCCGACTATATGGCTGGGTCTTGGCGGCGGTACCATTCTCAATTTTGCGGGGCTTATTAACATTCCCACTGAATTCTACGAAGCTGCCTCCATTGACGGGGCAAGCGGATTTCACAAGCTTATATATATTACCATACCTCAGATGCGCAACATTTTCGTTCTGCAATGCATTGGTATGACTACCGGAACGCTGCAGATGTTTGAAATCCCGATGATGATGACGGGAGGAGCACCGCGTGAAAGCACGCTGACGCCCATGCTCTATATATACAACGGCTTCCGCAATGCAGGAGGCAATATGGGGGATACCATATCAGGTGCCCTTCTGATGATGATTATTATAGCAATTATTAACTCGTTTGTGTTTACCATTATCAAATCGGAAAAATCCATCGAAGGCTGAGGTGACTATCATGAGGCATAAGAATATACTGTATCTTATACGGCGTACCCTTGCTTATACAATAAGTACCCTTATATCACTGACCTGTCTCTTTCCGCTGGTGTGGATGATTTTTGCCAGCTTCAAGAAAAAGGCCGAGGTTTTGGCAACACCTCTGCGCATACTGCCGGAAGAATGGCAGATGGGTAATTTCCGAGTGGTAATCCAAAATCCCCAGCGTCCCTTGCTGGATGCCATGTTTATGACCTTTCTTGTTGCTGCCAGCGCAGTAGTTTTGTCATTGCTGATCAATATGATGGCCGCTTATGTATTTGCCCGGATGGAGATTTACGGAAAGAAGCTGATATGGTCCTATTGCATTACTACCATGTATGTACCGGGCATAACCATTCTCATAACATCCTTTTTGGTGGTTCATAAGCTGCAGATGCTCAATACCTTCTGGGTGCTGCTGATACCGGGTCTGGCAGGGGGATATGCCATTTTCTTCTTCAGGCAGTTTTTCCTGAATCTGCCCAACAGCCTGGAGGATGCAGCCAGGATAGACGGGTGTGGACGTTTTGGAATCTTCTGGAGGATATTTATTCCCATGTCCACCACTCCCATGGTAGTACAGGGTGCCGGAGTATTTCTGGGATACTGGAACAGCTTCCTATGGCCTTCCATCACAATTACCAATAACAAGACCCTTTATCAGATTATGCCGGTGATCCGCTCCATGCAGACCGATTACGGTGCAGAATACGGGCGCATTATGGCGGCAACCTGTCTTGCTGTAATTCCGCCGATTCTGCTCTTTGTCATATTCCAGAAGTATATTGTAAAAGGTGTATATCTGTCAGGACTGAAGTAATCTGACCTTTTCTGTCAGGCAGTTCAGGCAAAAGCGAAAGTAGAGGAGAAAAATGAAGCTATTTATTCGTAGAACAGCCACAATGGCAGTAATATTCTTTTTGCTGTCAGTCGCAGCGGGCTCCTGTGCTTTTTCTCCGGATACCGGGGAAAACGGAGCAGGCAGAGAGCCTGGGGGCACACCTGCCGGTGTTACTGAACCGCCGGCAGATGAGACTCCCCTGCCGGATGTTCTGGCCCGGGAGCCGAACTCCGCCAAAAGCACCAGAAAACAAGCCGTGGAGATTATTGAGGCCCATAAGAAAAAGAGCCTTGAATACAAGCCTCTCTCCGATCCCGATAACAAATATGCCCTGGACCGGGTGACCGGTGTTCATATGATTGAAATGCTGACCGGAGAGTATTCCATGAATCAGACCAAGAGCCGGTATGGCGTCGGAGGCACTGATCTGGGCATCATATGGGGTACGGATGAAAAACTCTTCATAGCCTTCGGGGATACCTTTCTGAACGAACCCCAGTCCGATGAATGGCGCAGCAATGTGCTGGCCTACACCACCGATCTGGACTATACCGACGGCATTATGTTTGACGGCATGATAGAGAGAAAGCCGGGAATGGCCAAGGAATTGCTGAGAGGGAGGAAGGTTGACAACATAGAGGTTACCAAGATCCCCACCGGTGCTTTTAATGTCGGGGATACCCACTACATGGCCTTTATGTCTGTTAAGCACTGGGGTGCAGCCGGAGAGTGGATATGCAATTACGGGGGCTTTGCCAAAAGCACCGACGAGGGCGAAACCTGGACAATTTTAGAGGATCTCCAATGGCCCGGTGACAGCTGCTTCTGCCAGATGGTGCCGGTGGTTGTGGATGACTACCTGTATATAGCCGGCATATCAGGCGGGCGGAACGGATCAGCAAAGATGATGCGTGTAAAGCTTGAGGATTTCGAAAACCGTGATGCCTATGAATATCTTATCGGGCTTAAGGATGATGATTCTCCCATATTTGAAAAGGGAGAGGAGAATATATATACATCTCATAATCTGCTTCCTAAGCCGGTAGGCGAGATGTCAATCATGTTTAATGAATACCTGGGTGAATGGATGGTTACCTACCTGTACAGTGAGAATCTTGTCCTGAGGGTAGCGAAGAACATCTGGGGTCCATATTCAAAAGTGGTTACCATCGCAGAGCAAAAGGATCTTCCCGGCTTATACGGCGCCTTTATGCATCCCGCATATGTAACCGACGGGGGACGCAAGGTGGGATTTTTAATGAGCCTGTGGACTCCTGTATATAATGTTGCTGTTATGGAAATGGAGCTTGTTAAGAAGGATTAGGCATTAAACTGTATAAAAAAACTATAACAGATGAATCGGGTGTGTTAATGTGAGCAATATTTATGAAATAGCGGAGAAAGTGGGACTGTCGCCCTCAACCGTGGCCAGGGCGCTGAGCGGCAGAGGCTACTGCAGCAGCGAAAGCAGGAGGAAGGTGCTGGAGGCGGCAAAGGAGCTGAATTACAGCCCAACTCACGCTGCAAAGACCTTAAAGAGCAAACGGACCAATAAGATTCTGTTCTGCATACCCGATATATACAATCCCTTCTATTTCGGCATGATCAAGGGTGCCAATGATGTGCTTGAGGAGTACGGCTACTATACCCTGCTGTGCCATACCAAGCACAACATAGAAGAGGAGCTGAAAATGATAGATGTTCTCCGGGAGAAATACGGAGACGGCATGATTTTCGTATCCTTCCACTTTTGTGAAGAAAACATAGGTGCGGTAAATGCCAGCGAAATGCCCATAGTCCTGACCAACCGTTACGACTCTCCGGATGGAAATGATAATTTCGATTATGTTTACGTTGACACCTATATGGGAGTGCAGCTGGCCACACGCCATCTGGCGGAACAAGGCCACAGGAAAATTGCCTTCATAGGCGGCAGCCTGGACGAGCAGACATCCTTTGAGCGGTATTCCGGATGGAAGGATGAGCTTGTGGAATCAGGGCTGAATCCTGATGATGAACTGGTTTATGAGGGCGATTATACGATCGAGAGCGGCTATTCATGCGCTGAAAGAATAGTTAAGAGCAGCCACGTTCCCACCGGTATCGTAGCTGCCAATGACCTTATGGCAATAGGCTTTATCCGCTACTGTGACGACCACGGCATCAGAATACCCGAGGATTTTGCCGTGGTAGGCATGGACAACACCGACTTTTCCACTGTAATCAGGCTTACATCCATAAACATGAGGCAGGAGGAAATCGGCCTGAATGCCGCCTCCCTGCTCATGGAAAGGATACTGGAGGGGCGTACCTGTAAAAAGACCATCAGAATAGAGCCGAAGCTCGTTGTGAGAGAGTCCAGTATACCAGGAAAATAGGTGCAGCAAACGTTCCTTATACTCCTGTCTTCGGGAACACTGAAGCATCCGGAATGGCCAAAATATGAATTCCATTAGATTCTAGGGAGTGAAGGCTGAATGGTTATTATGGACAACGGAATTGCTGCCATCGGTTTTTCGAAATTTGATGGAAGCATAGTTTATTTAAGAGACCGGAAACGAGGCATCCAGTATGTCAACGGGGCAGGAACCGTTCCCTTCCGGGTCGAGCTGGAAGAGGAGCTGGATTGTTCCTATAGCAGCTTCTCCTATGCCAGGGACGAATCTTACGTAAATGGACAGGCTTATGAACTGGCATGGGAGATAGAGAAAGGCATCGTGCTTAGAGGGCTTATCCGGCTTGACAACGATTCGGATCAGGTCGTGTTCACTTCAAAGCTGGAGAACTCTTCAGAAAAGGCGGTATATGCCGTGGAGTATCCGGTAATAGGGAATATGGATTCCATATCGGAGAACGACTGTCTGGCCCATCCTTATGTCACTGGCTTCCTGGTAAGGAATCCCCTAAAGTCTTTTGATGAGGGCGGAGGCCTTAGGTTTATGCCCTACCCTGAGAGTTTTTCGGGGGCTTCGATGCAGTTCTTTACATACTATGCCGCGGGAAAGGGCGGCTTGTATGCAGCGGCCTATGACCCAGATTACTATCAGAAATGGCTGAATTTCTATAAATCGGGCGGAAAGCTGGAATTATCCCATATGTATGGCTATGAGGATATCGGTGCCGGCAAAGGCCTTAAATCGGAATATCCCTTTGTTGTAAAATTCATTAAGGGGGATGACTGGTATGAAGCCGCCGATATATATAAGGAATGGGCTGTCCGCCAGGAATGGACCCGGAAGGGAACCCTGTACAGCCGGAGTGAAAATGATAAGGCCGTCTGGCTTCTTGAGAATACCGGCCTGACTACCTTCGGCATAAATGCAAAGCATGATCGGACCAGGTGGCTGAAAGCCTACCATGATGCAATTAAGTCCCCCGTATTTCACATTTTGGGTCCGGACTGGGTAAATGATGTGCAGACCTTCGGCATGGGGGTGCCCGGAGGATATGATGACTGGGTGCCGACAAGATTCAACAGGGAAAACCTTGATCTGATAAAAAGCCAGGGAGATCGCTTTGCACCCTTTGAATTTGATTTTCTTGTGGATCCAAATAAGAGCGACGGCGAGAACCTAAGAAAGAATCTCACAAAATGGCCCAAGGCTCCCAAAAGCCATGATGCCTACAAATTCAATATGCTCTGTCCGTATACGGACTATACAAAGGATCTGCACATAAAAAGGGATGTACAGGTTCTGAAGGAAGCCGGAGTAGACTCCATGTATTACGATATATCGGCCAATAATCTGATAAAAACCTGCATGTCAGAATCCCACGGGCATCCTGTTGGAGCGGGCAGGGAGATTACCCTGGCCTACAGGGATATATATGAGAGGACAAGGGAAGCGCTGTCCGAGACGGCCGGTAAATACATTCCTCTGGGAACTGAAATGATGAACGAGGTATTCATCGATGTATTGGATTATTATCAGGCCCGGGCCTGGGCACAGCCCTGTTCCGCACTGGAAACATGGCCTTTCAGCAGACTGATGAAGTCAGGCATGGCCGAGATGATTCCCATGTTTACCTATGTTTATCATGAATATGCCCCTGTCCGCCTTGACGGATGGGGTAAGCTGGTGAAAGAAATCGGGGAGCTCTTCTATCACTCAGCGGCCAAAATCTATCTATGGGGCGGACTTTATGAACTGAACTATGAATACAGCCCCATGGAAGCTATTGACGGAGTCGAGACCAGGCCTGAGGAGCATTACTACAATTTCCTGCCGAGAGGCTATGAGTTTGATAAGGAAAGAGCCGGCTATTTAGCCCAGTTTGCAGCCCTGAGAACCGGCTGCGGCTGTAAGTATCTGGCTTACGGTATCATGAAGCGGCCGGTTGATATAAAGTCTCCCAGAGTAAGCCTGAACTGGCATCATTACAACCACAACACCAACCTGGAGCGGGGATCCATTGAGGTTGATGCCGTAATCACCAGCACCTGGCTCTTTGAAGGAGAAGAAAACAAATCCCTTGCCGTTTTCATAGCCAATACCGTGGACAGCAGGGAGAAAGTAACCTTCGAACTTGATTTGAAGTCCTATGGTTTGGAAGGAGACTTCAATTTGAGGCTGCTCAGCAGCTTTGACAGCCAGGGCAATGTGGAGGAAAAGCTCATGGGCGCAGCTGATGCGGCCGAGAAACAAATTATAAGCATCGAACTGGAAGCAAAAAAAGTATACATGCTTGAAGCGTACAAATAATACACAATAGGATGAAAGGAGCAATAATGGCATGTTTGATATAACAAGCATCAGCAAGATGAGACAGGGGAGATCCAAAAGGGTGTCCAGCTATGACAGGAGCGGAGGAAATAAGGATTATTACACCATTAATCCAAAGGATAGGATAGATATCTGCCATATAAAGGGTGCCGGATGCATCAGGCACATATGGATGACCATGGCTCCGCTGCATGATCATTTGCGGGATGACTATCTTCCCAGAAAAATTGTCCTGCGCATGTATTGGGACGGGGAAGAGAATCCCAGTGTTGAAGCCCCTATAGGAGATTTCTTTGGCTTGGGACATGGAATAACAAAAAACTATACTTCTGCTCTTCTTACAATGAGCCCCGAGGATGGAAAGTCCTTCAATTGTTTCTTTCCCATGCCCTACAGCGATGGTGCAAGAATCGAGGTAGAAAGTGAAGCAGACCATGCCATTAAATTCTATTTCTATATTGACTATGAAGAGCTGCCGGAAATAGGCGAAGATCAGCTGAGATTTCATGCCCAGTGGAGGCGTCAGTGCCCTACGGACGGCATTGACGATAAGAATGTGGATAATGCCGTATACGAGTTTGGCGGCAAAAACACCACTGGTGAAGGCAATTATGTAATTCTTGAGGCAGAGGGGCGCGGACACTACGTGGGATGCAATTACAATGTCCACAATTTGAGGCAAACCCGTGAGTGGAACTGGTATGGCGAAGGAGACGACATGATCTTTATCGATGGCGAAGCATGGCCTCCCTCCCTGCATGGAACCGGAACTGAAGATTATTTCAATACTGCCTGGTGCCCCCAGCAGGAAGTCTGCACTCCGTATCACGGCATAATACTGGGCGGGGGACCCAACTGGAGCGGTAAGATTTCCCTGTACAGGTACCATATCCTTGATCCGATAATATTCAATAAAAGCATAAAGGTCACCATGGAGCATGGACATAATAACCACAGAAGCGATGATATATCTTCCACTGCCTATTGGTATCAGGCAGAACCGCATAAAGAGTTTGATGCCTTGCTGCCCGTGGAAAAGAGACTGCCCCTGCCTGATATCCTGCCCTTTAAAGGTGAAAGCCTGAAAAAGGTTTTTGAACATCCAAATCCATAAGCAGCAGTGAATAATTCTGCCTTTATAGGAAAAGCATACAAAAGATGAAAACAGCTCGGGTTTATTAAATGAAAACCCGGGCTGTTTCTCTTGGGTTGGTTTGCTGAATTGATTTTATGTGCCAGATATCTTGTAGTTGACACTGAAAGGCTGTATGCTAATATTACATGAAATATGAAAGAAAAGCGTGTGACTAATAGCCGGTTTATGAAGGATATTACTTATACAACCAAATACTTTGCAAAAGGGGTAGTTGTATGTCTTTTACAGATGGATGGGCTGCTCTCAACCTTGAACAAACCGACAGAGTGCCAAGAACCGAGTATTCGGCTGAAACTCATTGGGATCTGGTAAGCGCAGTAACGGACATCAAAGTTACTGCATTTGACAACAGTGAGCTGCAAAGCAAAGCGAGAAACGAATTCATAAAAAGATGGAATTATGATTTTGTATGGAGCGTATGGGTGCTCAGTCACATTTTCGGCGAAAAAAAGACAAGTATGGGCCATGCTGAATACGCCAGCGAAGGCCTTGATTTTTCAACTGAAATTTACAGCCATTTTAATGACGTCCGGGAGGTCCTTAACTTTGATCCGGTTGAGGAATACGGGCAGATTGACAAAAAAGCTGTCATTGAGGCATTGAATGCCCACTATGATGAAAATAAGGAAAACTTCCCTGATGCGGTTAATATGACAGGCTGCTATGTCAGCTGTGTTTCCGGCCTCATAGAGATGTTCGGCTGGGAACTGCTGCTGGAGGCATGCGGCTATGATCCCGAGAAATTCGGTCAGGTGACCAACAGGTACGGGGATTTTATTCTGCAGTATTTTGAGGCATTGGCGGAATGCAAGTCCCCGGTTATTATGGTTCATGATGATATTTGCTGGACCAGTGGAGGCATATTCAGACCTGAGTGGTACAGAAAATTTGTTTTTCCAAATCTGAAAAGATGTATAGCTCCCCTGATTGACAGCGGGAAAAAGGTTTTGTTTACCTCCGATGGGAATTATACCGAATATATTGACGATGTTGCGGCCCTTGGTGTTAACGGCTTTGTGCTGGAACCGACAACGGATATGAAGTATATAGCGGAAAAGTACGGCAAAACTCACGTTTTTGTAGGTAATGCAGACACCCGTATACTCCTTCAGGGGTCCAGAGAGGACATATATAACGAGGTAAAGCGCTGCATGGACATCGGTAAACAATGTAATGGTTTTTTCATGGCAGTAGGCAATCATATTCCGTCAAACACACCGGTTGAAAATGCTCTCTATTATAACGAATGCTACGAAAAATTAGGCAGGAGATGAGCCGTAAGGCAGAACAAGCGGGGCTGCCAATGCAATCGCTAAGGCAGCCAACCCGCTATTTCAGCTGTTATGCGGTTCCTGATTTTTAAACAGGCGATTTCATTGTTTTTCTTTTTCGGACAACAAATACAAGTGCGCTGAAGGATGCAGCCATAAGTGCTATCAGAATCACTATCCTAAATGTACGCATTGTATCGCTGGTTTCAGGGCTTCCATTCGAAGCACCATAGGTGGTTATTTTGGAGGCAGCACTGACTGCCGATGCATAAGCGCTTTCTGTTTCCTTGATTCTTGCCACAAAGCTGTAGGATGTATTTGGGGACAGGCCTGAAAATACGGGGCTGTCCTGCCAGGTTGCACCGTCATCCATGCTGTATTCCGCACCGTCAATTTCTTCGAGAGTTATAGAAGTATCTGTTCTGCCTGCCATTGCAGGAGCAGAGGGGGCGTCAGTGGCGGATTTATCGGTGGTAATTTCGGCAGCAGCACTGATATCGGAGGCATAGGAGTCTTCAGTTTCCTTGATTCTTGCCACAAAGCTGTAGGATGTATTTGGGGACAGGCCTGAAAATACTGGGCTGTCCTGCCAGGTTTCACCGTTATCCATGCTGTATTCCGCACCGTCAATTTCTTCGAGAGTTATAGAGGTATCCGTTCTGCCTGCCATTGCAGGAGCAGAGGGGGCGTCAGTGGCGGATTTATCGGTGGTAATTTCGGCAGCAGCACTGATATCGGAGGCA
>DUOA01000022.1 GCA_012839095.1 Clostridiales bacterium | reverse complement strand
GCACTTCGACAGGGCAGAGATTAAACACCTTGCCGATTATGTACTGACGGACATAAGTGTATCCAGACTGGCTGTTGGCACTGCAAATGCCCCGCCTGCCTACTCGGGCACTGCCAAGCTTGATATGGGTGCTTCCAGCCCTGTTCCGGTAAAGATTCAAAATGCCGTAATTGAGAAATGGGGCAATCACTGGCTGATGTCCTCAGGGACGGTTTATATTTCAGAACCCGTAAGCTTTCCCAAGCTGGGCATTACCCTTTCCAGCCTGGAAATCTCCCCCCATAAGAACAGGGCGGTTGCCAGCGGCTTCGTAAAAAGCACTGTTCCAAACCGGAATCTCATAGGAGACCTGTATGCACTGGAGTTTATCGATGCCGATCTGAGAAACGGATTGCTGGCAGTAAGAGGCAATATCCCCGACATACGCCACGGACAGTTCAATCTCCATGAGATCGGGGAGGCCTGGATCCGGATGAACGGTGAAAAGACCGAAGCGGAAGACTTTATCATACTGGTTAACAGCCGTGTATCAATGAAGTCCCACCTGGAAACCTTGAACAACGAAGGGTTTGAATTCGTATCAGGCAGCAATCTTATCTTCGATATGCAGGGCAGGATGAGCGGTAAGCTGACCACTGAAAACAACTCGGTTCAATGTCTGCAGCTGCTTGTTCCCGGAGGCGCTGCCCTGCGTGTGGAATCGGCCTCCCTTCAAATCACCAATGATAAGGTTTCAGATAACGGCCAATTGGCCGGAAGGCTGATCCTGCCCTTTGAACGCGCCGATGCACAAGGACCGGGCGTACCGGGTACCTATGCAGGGGGACATCCGGAAACCAATGAAATGGACCGGCTTATGAACTGCCTTGACGGTGTCCTGCCTGCTGAGCTGGAGGCCGCTGTCAACAAGGCCATAATAAAGTTCGGCCGGAATGTGCAGCAAAATGCACTTCTCATAGTGCCCGACGATAAAAACCTGCAGGATGAATGTGCCTATATTCCCATTCAGGTGGAAGGATGGAATGGCAGGGGCTTTTTGGTGGAGTCAGCCCAGATGTCTCCCGTCAGGATAACCGAGCGAAGCCTTTCCATTGAAAAGCAGCGTTCCCAGGCCATTATACTGACGCCTGCTGCCGTCACTGTGGACCTTGACCGCGACAACTTCATTACCAGGGAGGAGGGCAGCCAGACACCTAGCGAAACGGAAAAGGCCTTCTGGACCGGTATGGTAATTAAGGGCGGCAAGCTGACCCTTCCTTCAGATTTTGTACAGTCAAAGGAAGGCAAGCCCATAGATTTTGTGCTTGCACCCGGAGAAATGATCTACGATTTGAACGGTTTCAACTACCAAACCTATCTGTACAACGACAAGGGAGTGCCGGCGCAATTCGGCGATGCCCTGGGCGGCTTTGAAGATGTGCTGGTTTATGACTGCATGCTGGATATGTATGCCAACCGTGTCAATCTGGAAATTAACGCCGAGGTAAAGCTGGAGCTTTTCAACAACAACTGGGTCAAGGCAAAGCTTTATACCAACAAGGAAGACAATGCAGACGGGAAGAAGGGAGAGTTCCTTTGCTCCGTAGCGCCGACCCTGATAGAAGACTCCAATGGCGAGGGCATTGATACCAGGATAGACGGGGGATTCTTCAAACCGGACGGTATGCATTTCAACGGCAGCATTGTCATGGATACAGCGGAGGTCAAAACGGAAGAGCCTCTGGCATTCACTGACATGATTGTTCCGTCAGAAGCAGTAATGACCAGCCGGTTCAATGATCCGGAAAGGAAATATGCCGGTGTCGGGCTTGACAAGCCGACAGCTGTTGACTTTAATGGTTTTACCATGGAAATAAGAGCCCTGGATCTGGAATGCAAGGCAACGGATAAAAAATATATAAGAACACTGCCCTTCTGGCTTACACTGTCAGGCTCCACGGTGCTTTCTGAAAACATCCCAATAGGCCAGGACACAACCGACTCTGTCATTATCAAGGTCAGGGAAGGGTTCAAGCCTGTTGTCCTGTATGAAGAGTCCAGTTCGGTGCTGGATGCCGGCTTTGACGACTGCATCGATGTCAAGGGTCTGCTGGTGCCCAAGCTTACCGGTTCAGACCAGGCAGCAGGAGGCAGCCAGGGGCTCATGGAGTTCGAAACAGAGAAGCTGAGCCTGAATTATCTGGGTCAGTTGAATGAGCTGCCGGTAAAGACGGAGACACGCTTCGGATATGATATGGATAAAAAGCGCTGCTACTTCGCTGTAGGTATGATACAGGAATCCCGGGATAAGCCCATAAACTTTGGTGCAGGTAATATCAAGGACTTCACCGGCATAGTAACCTATAACATGGCAGTGGAAAAGGACGGGGAAGGCCGGTATCAGTTCCCGGCAAACCCCGGGCAGGTTTCCGGCTTTATAAAGAACATGCAGGTCCATAAGGGGGCTGATGAAAAATTTGCAGCCGGAGTCAGGGGAACCATGCGCATCTCCGGCTTCTGTGAAATCCGTGACCTGTACTTCGGTTTTGAGAAAGGCCCTGTCATCAACGCTGACGGAGGCGTCTATATACCTCTTGATATAGCAGGCATGATCCATGGCGACGGCTTTAAGCATGTAGGTTCGGCTGTAATCCTGTACAGCCATCCACAGCGCTGTTTCTCCTTCAGCATGACCCTTGAGGATATTAATCTTGTTGCGGCAAGGGTCAGCGGCAGCTTTGGCTTTGAATTCAGCCCGCACCTCTTTGGCATCTCAATTGGGTATCCGGAAACACTTGCCGGAAACATAGGGATATTCCGTTTTGGTGCAGGCTTTGCCTTCCGCATTGACGATGGCGGCGACTCCTATATCAGGGCCAAGCTGGAAATCGGATTTGAGAAGGAAGCAAATATCACAATTGTCTATCTTTACGGCTATCTCTATGCCGGTGCAGATGGAGCCTATTATTTTGATTACGAAGGACAGGGCGGCAAGTTTGTACTGGAAATCTATCTGAAAGGCGGAATAGAAGGGGGCGTAAAGGTCAAGGGCAAAAAGTTTGACATTATCAGCCTGTATCTTGATGCCGGGGGCAGGATCGAATCCATTCCGCCAAGTGACGACTGGCTGCTTTACTGCTCTGCCACCGTTTCCTACAGCCTGGATCTCTGGCTGTTTGAAGTGGAGGGCTCCGTCACCGCCTCCTTTGATGAGGTAATTTAATCTCACTCCTTCTCTTTTTTCCTTGCTCCTTGTTAAGTGTTATAATGAATCTGTTTGTATAAAAAAATTCCAATAACAGCTAAAATAGGTTATACTATACTTTGGAGGGATGAAACAATGTTAGAATTGTTGAAAACCAGAAGAAGTATACGCAAGTATCAAAACAGGGAAGTTGAACAGGAAAAGATTGATGCCATACTGAAAGGCGCATTGATGGCCCCATCCTCGAGAGGGCGAAGACCATGGGAGTTTATAGTTGTAAACGATAAGGAAAAAATCAAGAAACTGTCTTCCTGCAGGGAACACGCATCCGGATTCCTGTCGGGGGCTCCTCTGGCTATTGTTGTTGCCGCCAACGCTGATATAGGCAGTATTTGGGTGGAGGATGCTGCCATTGCTGCATCCTATATGCAGCTTATGGCTCATTCCCTGGGGCTTGGCTCCTGTTGGATTCATGTACGGGAAAGGCCTTATGATGACACCCAAACAGCAGAAGACTATGTAAGGGGAATACTGGATATTCCTGATCATATTAAAGTTCTATGCATACTGGCAATAGGTTATCCTTCCGAAGGCAGACCTGTCCATCAGGAGGAAAGCCTGCTTTACGATAAAATTCATTACAACCGGTTTTAATTCATTCATTGCAGTCTCACGCCCCTTCATAGCAGGCAGCAGTGAGCTGTATGCAGTGAGGTTTGGTCTGGCATTGTTAGAACTGCTTAGAAAAGGTTATTTACTCTTTAAGGGCAAGATTAAATTCTTATGCCGCTTAGAATTACTCCTGTGGTAACTGCATGAATTTTTTAAATGAAGAATTGCAGAAGCAGCAGGTGCATAAATTGTATAAGTAACATGGAGGCGATCTTGTGAAGGATATTATTATTGTCGGCGGAGGTCTGGCAGGTTTGACAGCCGGAATGTACACCAAAAGAGCAGGGCTGGACACCGTTTTGTTTGAAAAAATGTTCCCGGGCGGCCAGGCAGCTACCACTAATATGATAGAGAACTACCCCGGGTTTGATGACCCTGTCAGCGGTCCGGAATTTGCCATGAAAATAGAGAATCATGCAAGAAAATTCGATCTGGAAATAAAGTATGATGAAATTACCGGGTTGGAGCTTGGCGGTAAGGTGAAAAAGGTTCTTACGGAGAATGAGGAATACGAGGCCAAGGCGGTAATTCTGGCCATGGGAGCCGAGCCCAGGAAGCTGGGGCTGGAAAAGGAAGATGAGTTCAGAGGACGGGGCGTATCCTATTGTGCAACCTGTGACGGAGCTTTTTATAAGGATAAGGATGTAGTTGTTGTAGGCGGAGGGGATACCGCTGCAGAGGATGCCATGTTCCTGGCTCAATATGTAAATAAGGTTTATCTGGTGCACAGGCGGGACAGCCTGCGTGCAACGAAAATACTGGCTGACCGGGTTATTTCCAACAAAAAGAT
>DUOA01000150.1 GCA_012839095.1 Clostridiales bacterium | reverse complement strand
CGTAACTCTTCTGATGGAATTACGGAAGCTTCTTACGATCTTATCCCATAAAGTGACGGGTTTTTCTTCCGTTTCTCTAATCTCTTCCACCTCTTGAACCTCAAGCTCCAGGGTGGAGTAGGCTACCAGGTTGTCATACTTTCTCAATGTACCTGTCAGGTTTTCAATTTCATAGCGTATATTGGAAAGCTCTCGTTCCAGCTCAATAATATCTGAAAGTACCTCTGCCCTGGACAGAATGGTAAGCAGCCGTTCTTCCTGTATTGTAAGTGATTTCAGCCTTGCCTCGGTGTCAAAATACTGTGCTGATACATCATCGCCCCAGCTTTCCATACGGGTTACATTGCCCAGCTCACCTACATCGGTCATGAACTGTTCAAATCTTTCGCTGGGAATCCTGAGTTTATAACGGGCATGGCGCATGGGTTTGTATTTCGCATCCGCCTTGGACCAGCCCTGAACATTGGAGGATGCAATAAAGCCTCCTGTCTGCTCTACCCTGCGGGTTACAGCAGATGTTGTATCTTCAAAATGCAGAGTTTCCACTGACATATACCCGGATTTGATTATTTTCGAACCCATATGAGCTGCCAGGTCCTTCACCTGGCTGGCTTGCTCTGCGTCCGGCTTAACTCCCCCATCAACTCTGTCATCCATTCCGGCAGAGAACCCCGGTTCCGGCTCTTCCGCCGGTGCTGCGGGAGCAGGGTAATCGCCTTCACTGCTGCCCTTGTCTGCTGCTTGATTTCTCATGCCGCTGGCACAGCCTGCCAGGACCATAACAACGAGAATCAGGGATACGACAAGCAGGGATCGTTTTTTCATTATACAGCCCCTCCCTTCTGATTTCTACATTCCATAGCACTAAGCAAACAAACTGCATTTACATCTGCTTATTATATGAATTTATTAGTTTAGACGCAGACTTTACAGATATAGTTTCAATTTAACACAGTTCGGTTTTGATATATATTTTTCATGGCAGCTCCTTCCTAACCAGGTCTGTACCACGATGTAAAAAAGTTGAGTAATGTTCATACCTGGGTTAAAATATATATGCATGACAAAACACCAAAGTATAGAACATAGCTTAGTTTAATATTACAATAAAGGTAGTGCTTTTGCACGGATTATTTTTATCTGAAAGTGAAGTGTGAGTACATGCATAAGGGTAACATCCATGTCATATACGGCGATAATCCAAAATCCATGATTCTTGAGCTTCTTGATAAAATTCATCCCGAAGCCGGACTTCCAAAGCAGGCTAAAATCGGAATAAAACCCAACCTGGTCCTGGCAAAGCCTTCCTCAAGCGGGGCGACCACTTCCCCGGAACTGGTATCCGGCATTGTAGAATATTTCCAGTCAAAAGGCTTTATGAATATCTGTATTCTGGAAGGATCCTGGATCGGAGACAGAACATCCAGAGCCTTCAAGGTATGCGGTTATGAAGACATATCCAGGCGATATGGCGTTCCCCTTATAGACTTGCAAAAGGACAACTGTACAGAATGTGAAGTGGACGGAATAAGACTCAAAATTTGCAGTAAGATGAGGGAGATAGACTACCTTATTAATGTTCCTGTTTTAAAAGGACACTGCCAGACAAATCTGACCTGTGCACTAAAAAATATGAAGGGCTGCATCCCAAATTCAGAAAAGAGAAGATTCCATACCATGGGTCTGCATAAACCTATTGCCTGTCTGAATAAAGCCATAAAACAGGACCTGATCATAGTCGATGGAATAATGGGTGATCTGAACTTCGAGGAAGGCGGCAACCCGGTAAAAATGAACCGCATATTGGCAGCTGCAGATCCGGTATTGACAGACAGTTATGCTGCCAATCTGCTGGGATTTGATATAAGTGAAATACCCTACATTACATTGGCAGAAGATTTAGGAGTAGGCAGTACAAAATGGAGCAGTTCCAACGTCATTGAATACAACAGCGATAAGAGTACGGAAATCAGGGGAACAAAAGGCCAGATAAGGCAATATGCCAGGTATATTGAAGAAAGGGATGCCTGTTCAGCCTGTTACGGCAGCCTGATTCATGCCTTGGACAGGCTTAGAACGAAAGGACGGCTAAGCAGTTTAAAATCCAAATTATACATCGGGCAGTACTATAGAAATAGAACTATTAGTACAGGTATCGGTATAGGACAATGTGCCAAGGGATGCACCCGTTATGTACCCGGATGCCCTCCTTCGGCCAGGGATATAATAAAATACCTTGAAAAAGCAGAAAGTTAGATTTACAAACATTACGGAGGTGCTGATTTGTTCCGGAAAAAGCGTGCCGATAATAAAAAGGACACAGAACAAATAGAGCTTGTAGTTCTTGCGACTGTAAAGGACAGTATTGAACTGCATATGATAAAGGGTATACTGGATGACAATGGTATACCCTATATAGTAAAGGATCACGGTATGGGTGGATATTTCAGAATCCTAAGCGGTGATTCCGGATTCTTCCAAACCGATGTCCTGGTTGACAAAGATGCATATGAAAGAGCGAAAGAAATAGTTGGACAGCTATTTTTTGATGACAATGAGCAGCATAAATAAATAAGAGCTCAGTTTAAACCCATTTATTAACCAATTTCATTACTTCATCAGCTGAATATTTGTCTTCAATACCGGTCATGTACAGCCATACCCCTTTTGGCGGCAGATTTTCCATCAGGAAAGGCAGGTCCTGCGGTTTTACATTAAGTATCTGTACGGATTTTCCTGCTGATAAAATCCTTTTGTATACATGCAGCCATCGCTTGGGATCATCATGCCCGGCTCCGGGCACCCATTGAACAGCATTTATCTCATTTATTTCAAGCAGCGTATCAAGGTGATGAAGGGCACCAGGCCCGTCAAGGTGATATATATTATTCTTATAATATCGACACTCATTGACCAGATCATCAAGAAAAAACTCTCTGAACATAGCAGTGCTGATCATACAGGAAAAATCATTTGACGGTACATACATCCTGTCATCGTGTACCAGCGGCAGCCATGAAGTAATCGGCATCCCTGCATTCTTTATCATATCGCAGAAGTAATCAAAAACCTTAAAATACTCCAAATATGAATCGGTCAGCTTTTGTTTCACAAAATCCGGGTTTTCAAGCAAATCAAGAGCCAGATTGTCAGAACCGCGAAGAGCAGCCAAATGGTCTCCACCGGGATGAAAATCCGTAAGGCCTACAATAAATTTGCCCTTCCCATATTCTATCAATAATCTGGTATATTCCTCTGTCTTTTTAAACATCGGATGGGACATATCCAAAACTGCCCTAAAATAGTCCTGTTCCCAGTCAACAATACAAGGATTTGTCCATGCAGTATCCTGTCCAAATGTATATGGGCAGCCGCTCCATGCAGAAAAGATTCCCGGACCTAAATTGGGAAATACAACAGGCATGGCATCCGCATAAAAGACCAGGTTCTTCATATATTGAGCATCTTCTTCGGCTCTGAACTCTATATCCAGCCAGTAATCCTCGTGCGATTTGTACTCAGGCCTTGTCAGCCATTCCGCGTCCTCTTTCAGATAGGTTATGCTTACCAGCGGTCTGTCTATCAGTTCGTTCGCCCAGAACGCGTCCATCCTGCGTTTTGCTATTTCATATTCCGGTTTGTACTCAAGCATATCATTAACCCCTATGCACTGTTATTTAACTCTTGTTCTGTCTGATCAGAAATACATGTCAAACGATTAACACTTTTTCCGAACCCGGTGGCAGTTCCAAATTAATGCAATTTTTAAGAGGATGCTCACCCAGTATCTTGTCCATGTCCTCGCCTGATTCAATAAATACTTTAACATTGGCAGCAAATTCGGTATTGTTATAGAACCTGATTTTCAGATGATCCGGCGTATTCTCCAGCACCTCAGCTTCTATGTTGTCTATAACACATATATAGCCTGTGTCTTTACGGATGTATACTCCGGGTACATCGGAGTAGGTCAGCATACCGGAAACTTCCGGCCAGGTAGTCAGGAATACCATGCCAATCATGCCTTTTCCTTCCCAGTCGCTCATATTAACTCGTTCGCACATATACCCCGGCGGCCTGTCCTTTCCGGTGTAATCCCTGACAGGACGTTCTTCTGTTGATAAGTATTGGGTTATATTATGAGCTATATCACGTATAAGTTCCAGATACAAGGGATTATTTGTAGCTCTGAAGAGTTTAAATAACGCCACTCCGGACAGAGTGCAGATTCCCGGTGCCGAGTGCTTGTTCTGAACATTTGCGTAGACGCTGCCCACAGTATTAATTCCCAGTCTTCCAAACTCAGAGTTCACCGGGAAATCAAAACTGTATGATACACACCAGGATGCAAAGTGTTTGGCAGCATCCTCAGCTCTCGCAATCCATTTCCTGTCCCCTGTAACCTCGTACAGCACCATGTATGATTCAAGCAGAGCAAAGGCAGATTCGCTGTCAGGGCATTGAGCGATCTCGCCAGGACCGCCGTTTAGCAGGCCCTCAGCCAAGTATTCGCTGTAATAATAATCAGCTGACTCCTCTGCAACTCTTAGGTAATCACAATTGCCGAAGTATTTATATGCCAGCGCCAGGGCAGCAGGAGCCATAGCTCCGCTGGCAGTGCCTCCTATCAGGATCTCTTCCTTGTATATGTCAATGAACTGACCGAACTGATTCCACTTATTCCAAATCCTTACCAGTGCATCTGCCGCCTTTTTGACTGAGCTTTTCCAATTGTGTGGAACAGACTTCATATAGCAGTCTTCCTCAATTACAATCAATTGTTTGATTAGGAAGTAAATAAGGTCTGCCTGTTTACGAATCAGAGAGAAGCCTGTATTTCCGCGTTCTCTGAAGTTGTCTCCCATATATTCATTTTTGTACACAGTTGGATAGAAAAAGCCTGTTGATACCTGATACTTGTTAATTATGGTATCAATAGCCTGCAGTGCCCTGCCTTTTGATATCTGATCTCCATCCAGCAGGAGCGGATAGGTATTTATGCCTCCTCCCACCCAGCCAGCCTGCCAGTATCCGTTTTTCGTGTCGGTTGAGGTAATTGTGTATATTTTATACTCCTCATCCCAATGCAGCTTATTGTGCTT
>DUOA01000149.1 GCA_012839095.1 Clostridiales bacterium | reverse complement strand
TGTTAGGCACGCCGCCAGCGTTCGTCCTGAGCCAGGATCAAACTCTCCAATTAAAATCTTAATCTTCAACTCATGTGAGTCAAAGCTATTTTACGGTTTTGTTTGAATAGCTCATAAACTTTTCGCTTAGCTTTCCGCTTTGCGTTGTTACTCAGAATTGACTTCAATTCTTTGCTTCTACACTGTTTAGTTTTCAAGGACCAATTCATGCCGCCCTCAATGGCGGCGTTCTCTATGTTACCAAACCAATATCTTTTTGTCAACCGATATTTGCAAGGAATTTTTTTCTGGTGTATTTCATAGTCAAAATTAAGGATTTCTTTATTTTCCAGAGAATATTAAAGCATGGTATTTACCTGATGAGCCATGTCACGAGATAATTGGTTAATTCAATTTTTCCCTTTATTTGATCTGTCATCCAGATATTCTTCCAGTGTCAACCCATTATCTTTAATAATTCTCGCATGCTCTACACCAACAAAACGGTAATGCCAGGGCTCATACTTGATTTTTGTAATATGTGTTTTGTTTTTTGGATATCGCAATATAAATCCGTATTTATGCGCGTTCTTTGCCAGCCAGCCAAATGCCTCCGTCTCTTCAAAACCTGAATCCAGCCTTTGATAAGCAGGAGTGACGATATCCAATGCCAAACCGGTATTATGCTCGCTATGCCCGGGTACGGCAACTCCAAAAGCTGCCTCTGCAATTGCCTCGTTGTTGGACCTCCCTGCAGCTATATACTTATCAACCTCCTGGTTAAACAGCTCTTGCTGGCGGCTTACAGAGCGGTATGAAGAACAAATCAGAAGCTCTACTCCATCTTTTCTGGCATTATCTATCATATCAGTCACATATCCGGCTATTCTATCATCAACCTGATGCTGGTTTTGTACCTTTTTAAGCTGAACAGTATAATCAGCAGGCAAAGGATTTTCTCTATTGACCAAGAGCAGGAAATCTTCGCTGGCCTCCATCATGTTCTCCTTCTCATCATCAAATTCTCTATGCTCTTTTTCGTTTGGAACATTATTATCCCACTTCAATATTACAATAAGCAGGATAACTGCAATTAGAAAAATCAAAGCTTGAATACTCTGTCTTAATATTCTTGTTTTAGAGCGGCGCTGATACACTTTACCAGTCTTTGCATTTTTACGTTTCATAAGCCCTCCAATTTCCACATGGTCATTATAGCATGATCTCTTTCTATTTATATGCAATTCTGCCTTATTCTATATTGATATAAGAATAATCGGTTAAAGGCTGACTGAAACAGCCCTGGTTGTCTGTGCAGGAAATTGAGGTAAAGTATTGTAGATTTGGATGTGTTATAATGGTAACGGGCAGGAACTTAAAACCAATGAAGCATATCATATTTATTCAGGAGGAGGTTCATATGCAAATTCAAAAATTAAAGACTTTGATTTCTGAGAGCTCGAATATTGTATTTTTTGGCGGGGCAGGTGTGTCAACTGAGAGCAATATCCCAGACTTCCGAAGTGAAAGCGGTATTTTTGCAGCTAAACAGAAATACGGATACTCTCCCGAATATATGCTGAGTCATAGTTTTTTTATAGAACATACTGCAGAGTTCTATGACTATTACAAAAATCAAATGATATATAAGGATGCGAAACCAAATAAAGCTCATCTTTCACTGGCATATTTGGAACAGATCGGGAAATTGAAAGCCGTCATTACTCAGAATATAGACGGTCTTCATCAACAGGCCGGCAGCCGGGAAGTGCTGGAGCTTCATGGATCCGTACATAGAAACTATTGTATGAAATGCGGAAAAAAATACAGCCTTGATCATGTTCTGAATAGCTCGGATGTTCCGAAATGCAATATGTGCGATGGTATGGTCAGGCCGGATGTTGTTCTTTATGAAGAAATGCTTGATGATAATATTTTGAGCAAGTCAGCTGAATACATCAGCAATGCGGATGTACTGATTGTAGGCGGAACTTCTCTGGCGGTCTACCCGGCAGCAGGGTTAATCAATTATTACAGGGGCGGCAAATTAATACTTATAAATAAATCTGCAACGCCATATGACGGCATGGCTGATTTAGTCATTAACGACAGTATCGGAAAAGTATTGGGAGAAGTAATGCCCGAATAGAAGAACAGGCCATGCCGATTCGGACATGTGAAGATTTCATTTCTTGCCAAGGTTTATAACTGTACTATTCAGAAAACATGAGGTGGCGCTATGACAAGCTCATTTACAGACCTTCTGTATGAGAATCGCAGGCGGGTTGGTGTTCTTTCCTTAATCTTACTTGGAATTCTAATCAGAGCTTACGGAATTGGCAGTATTCCTGCCGGATTGAATCAGGATGAAGCATTTGCAGGTTACGAAGCCTTCTCACTGTTGAATTATGGTGTTGACTCCGCAGGCTATCGTAATCCCTGCTACTTTGTGTCCTGGGGCAGCGGCATGAATGTTCTGGAAAGCTACCTGGCAATTCCTTTTATGAAATTGTTTGGGCCTTCCGTCATTACCCTTAGATTGCCTCAACTGTTATTATCCTGCATCTCCTTGTTTGTATTCTACTTATTATTAAAGGAAACATTTACAGAAAAAACTGCCCTGCTGGGTCTTGGACTTCTGGTTATTTCACCCTGGCATATTATGCTGAGCCGATGGGGCCTGGAATCCAATCTGGCTCCATCCTTTTTGCTGTTCGGCCTTTACTTCTTCTTATCTGGGATTAAAAAGAACCAATACTGGATAGTTTCCGCCCTTATGTTTGGACTGTCGCTATATGCTTATTCCATCACTTGGATTGCTGTTCCAATAACCCTTATTTGTTACATCGCATATATCATAGTAACCGGGCAAAGAATTAAGCTTAGATATGCTCTGATATCTTCTGTTATTCTGTTTGTTATTGCCCTTCCCCTCATTCTATTTGTGCTGGTAAACAAGGGATATGTTCCGGAAATCACAACAAGCTTTATATCAATACCTAAATTGCTGGTAATGCGGGACTATGAGATTTCTCTGCGAAATATGGTTTCCTGGAAATCCTATCACAATTTAATTAATATCCTATGGCATCAAAATGACGGACTTTACTGGAATGCAATTCCTGAATTCGGTCTCTTTTATAAGTTCAGTCTGCCATTTATGCTGCTGGGCGGAGTTAGAATCTTTGCATCCTCATTGAAAAATGCACGTAAAAAGGAATTTTGTTATGAAGGAATAATTTGTTTGGGAGCGGTATGTTCCATACTGACATGTCTGTTAATCTCAAATCTTAATATTAATAAGGCCAATACCTTGCATTTCTTTATGCTAATAATGCTGACGCTCGGTATAGAGAAAGCCTTTAACATATTCCGAGATTATTCTTTGATAAGAAAGTCTATTATTGCGGCCTACGGGCTTGCCTTTGTGTTTTTTCTGTCCTTTTACTTTGGCAGCTATAATCAGCAAATTTCATATGCTTTCAGGGCAGGTGTTGAAGAATCAGTTGCCTATATAAAGAATATGGAATTCACAGATGTATGTGTGGATTCGAGTATCTATTATCCTCAAATTATGTTTTTTGATCAGACACCTAATGATGTTTACAGAAAAACCGTAAAATACACCAATTACCCATCAGCTTTTCTGAATGTATCAGAATTCGGCAAGTACAAGTTTGGTATCGATTATGAAAACTTACCTGCACATGAAGCATATATAATTGACAAGAACAAGGAGGAAATCTTTGCTTCGCTGGGATATAAAGTCGTTGGTTTTGGAAACTTTTCAGTGGCGCATGAATCTCAATGAAACCGATACTTAATGTACACTTCCCTGCCTGCATCAGTTAATATAAACCTACCTGCTTCTTCTGTTCCGGTTCTTCCTATCAATTCTTAATGCTTACACCGCCAAAAACGGAAGTGCAATTGATTTTAAGAATCGGATCCCTGCCGATGTCATCACTCGGAACATAGACTGCTTTGTTTTCCCATCCGCCGAAAAGAGGCGTACCGGTAATTTGAACATTCCAATGTTTCGGAACTATAATGCCTATTCCGCCGAAAACAGCAGTCAGCTCCAAGTCAGCACCTTTTTCGGAGATCTCGGCATCCCGAAGGTTAATTTCAGCTCCGCCGAAAACAGCTGCAACGCTTCCTCCAGTGAAGTTTTGTGATTCAATATTTGTTTGTATGCTGGAAAAGAAAGCAAAATGACTGATGCGGTCCGTGTTCAAATGTCTTTTTTTCCCTGAAATGCGGCTGAAAATAAACCAGCAGCCGATTAAGATCAGGATGACAGGAAATACCATATCTTTGGAAATCCAATTCAGATTGCTTGCTAGGAATATAAAGCCAAACACCATGATAATGAGACCGGTAATAATGGAAGCTGAGCGTTTAAAGATTTGAACAAGGCCTATCAAAATAACAAGCAAAGGCCACCAGTCTCCGAAGCCGTCAAATACATTGAAAATATTATTTAAAAGAAAGGCCGCTCCTAAAAGTACCAACAGCAATCCAAATAATGCTCTGTTCCTCATAATTTCGCCTCCCGTTTCCTAATATCCATTTTTTACTATTGTATCATTCTTTTCTTGGTACCGCAATTAAAGTAAAGTTAAATCTTCAATATGCGTACCAACTCAAGAACCATTAATTCAGCATTAAAGGTGCAGAATTATGGAATTTTTCATTATAAAAGCAGTAGTTCAGGGCCTTTGTATGCCGGCAGACACAAAAAAACGCCAGATAACAATCATTATCTGACGCTTATGTATGGCTCCCCAGACTGGACTCGAACCAGTAACCCTTCGGTTAACAGCCGAATGCTCTGCCATTGAGCTACTGAGGACTATGTCAGGGACA
>DUOA01000148.1 GCA_012839095.1 Clostridiales bacterium | reverse complement strand
TATATGAACTCGCACAATGCTTTTATAGCTTGAAGGTAATTACGCTGGATGTTGGCACTTGCGTCAATTGACAGGAGCCAATCTATACAATTAGATCGTTTTTCAGTTTGAAGTTTTACATACAAAATCACCTGATCGATTGTATATGAATATCCATACACAGTAATATATAAATGCATCAACCTCCATCCAGTTTAAACTAAAATCACACTTACCGGCTTATCGGGCTGAAAGCCCAAACTATAGAGTCCACAAAATCCAGCTACAAAGAATGGAAAGAATCTCCCGAAAGAGAAGAGTTACCTCATTTCGGGAAAAAATATTTCTGGCAGCCAGGGAGAGGAATCGGCACTTCTTCCCGGCACAAAGATACCTGATTTAGAAAAGGTGGCGAGTATGACAACAGTATTCGATGTCCCTGCAACGGAGCTTATTGAGAAGGTTGCAGGTATCCTTAAAGAAAATGACAATATCGTTCCCCCTGAGTGGGCAAAGAACGTAAAGACCGGAGTTCACAAGGAACTCCCTCCGAACAACGATGACTGGTGGTATATCAGAACCGCCGCAATCCTGAGAAAAATCTATACTGATGGACCTATAGGGATTGAAAGGCTCAGATCAGTATACGGTGGAAAAAAGGACAACGGATCAAAGCCAAGTCACAAAGTAAAAGGCAGCGGTTCGATTGCCAGAAAAGCAGTACAGCAACTTGAGGCTGCAGGTTACCTGCAAAAAGTAAAGGATGGAAGAGCAGTATCTGCAAAGGGACGTTCCATGCTTGACAATGCAGCAAACGAGCTCAAGCAGGAACTTCTTGAGAAGATCCCTGAACTAGCAAAATACTGAGAACATCCCATACAGAAGGATCCTGAAAATTTCCTGGGACTCTCTTACATATAACTAAGTTTAATCCAGTTGCTCCGGAAAACCGGTTTTTTGGGTGATTGCCATGTCTACAATGGATGATGAACTCACTGAAATCCGAAAAAGGCGGCTAGAAGAAATCCAGAGGCAGCAGGCACAAAACCAGCAGTCTGACATTCAGGCAGCTTACCAGCAGGAACAGGCCAGAGCTGAAATGGAAGCTCAGAAGCAGGCTATCCTGAGGCAAATCCTGACTCCTGAAGCCAGAGAACGCCTTACAGCCCTAAAAATGTCAAGACCGGCTCTTGTAGAACAGCTAGAGATGCAGCTGATCTCGCTTGCTCAGAGTGGAAGGCTTCCGTCTCAAATTAGTGACGAACAGCTTAAAAATCTCCTTATGAAGATGCAGCCAAAAAAACGTAAGACATCTATAACCAGAGTTTAAAAACAATGAGAATTTCGGTCCTGTTTAGCGGAGGCAAAGACAGTTCGCTCTCTGCCCTTTTAATGGAACCGTTTTTTGAGATAGAACTTGTAACCTGTAGTTTCGGCCTGCTACCCAACGGTGAGCTGGCAGAAAAAATTGCAAAAAGGTTAGGGTTTCCACACAGGGTTCTGTCTCTGGAATGGGAGGTCCTTGAAAAGGCTTACGAGAAAATAATGAAAGACGGTTTCCCGAAAAGTGCTATTAATTATATTCACGAAAAAGCCGTAGAGACTCTTGCTTCGGATCCGGAAGTTAAACTCATTGCCGATGGAACCAGAAGGGATGATAGAGTTCCTGTACTTTCAATCTCACAGGTACGAAGTATCGAAGATCGATTGGGAGTTCAGTACATATGCCCTTTGAAGGGGTACGGCAAAAAAACGGTGAATATTCTTGTAGAGCGTTATCTGAAAATTGAAGAAGGACCGAGTGAAAACACTCAAAAAGCTGATTACGAAGCCGAGCTAAGGGAGTTAATCAGGCAGAGAGACGGTGAAGAGAAGATAAAAGAACTATTTCCTTCCCATATCCAATCCCATGTGCTTTCCAGGAAAAACTGCCAGAGCAGGCCTTGAAATCATGAAGTCTTCCGGAAGGGGAAAATTCTGGAATAAAGATTTATACAATAATCGAGTTATATTCAACCCTTATACTGCTGCAGATTAACCAAGACCCTTATAAAACTTACCGGCTATGGTTTCAAAAACTGCTGCTTGACTGGCAGGGAAAAAACCTCGATATGCAAGGGTTAAAATCATCATCAACTAATTATCGGATATAATCGGAAATTAACAAAATTAAGTTATTTCAGGTCAACAGGTGTGATCCACTTGAGTCATAACATGAAAGGACAGAAAATACGCCTTGCAAAGGCACACAAACAGAACACACGTATTCCAGTGTGGGTTATTGTGAAAACTAATCGGAAGGTTGTGAGTCATCCCAGACGCAGGCACTGGAGAAGAAGAAGCCTGGATGTGAAATAAGCGAGGAAGGTGGGAAAAATGGCTGACGACATGGTAAATGAGCAGATATATACTATCCCTCTAAGGACAGTAAGGAAAGTCCCTGCATGGAAAAGAGCAAACAGAGCAGTTACTGAAGTAAGAGGTTTTCTTGTAAGGCACATGAAAGTTGATTCTGTGCAGGTCAAACTGGACAAATCAATCAATGAACGCCTCTGGGAAAAAGGCTGTGAAAAACCTCCTCTCTCCATCCGGGTCAGAGCTGTAAAATTCGCAGATGGCGAGGTACAGGCAGAACTCGCCCAGTAAAATATACCAGAAGACGTGAAGCTTCAAAGAATATGATTCGAACAGTGGATATATACGACACCCCAATGATCGGGGTCTTTGCAACCTGCACAGAAGATGTTGTTCTTGTTCCAACCGGAACAAAGCCCGAAACCTGTGCCGTACTTGAGGATTCGCTCGGTGCAAAGGTCATTGAGACTCTTGTAAACGGAAGCGTTGTTGTCGGAGCCCTCTCAAGAGGAAACTCAAACGGCTTCCTTTTTTCACACGGGACCGATGTCAGGGAAATAGAGGAACTGACAGGAGTTAAGGCTGATATCCTTCCGGGTAGGCTTAATGCAGTCGGGAACATCGTACTTGCAAACGATTCCGCGGCTCTTGTCCACCCAGAACTATCAGACAGGGCTATTGAGGCAATTGCCAGTACCCTCAAAGTCGAAGTTTACAGGGGAACAATTGCCGGGATAAAGAATGTAGGGATGGCAGGAGTTGTCACCAACAAAGGGCTTCTGGTGCACCCGAAAGTGACAGCATCGGAAAGAGAAATTCTGGAAAAGCTCTTCGAGCTTCCGGTGAATATAGGGACTACGAACTTTGGAACTCAGATGCTCGGCTCAGGCCTGCTTGCAAATTCAAAGAATTATCTGGCAGGTTCAGACACTACAGGCCCCGAACTTGGAAGAATTGAAGAAGCCCTTGGATTCTTAGATTGATATTAATCCACCTGTTTCATAAAAAGTTACAGCAAGAGTGGTGACCAAGATGAAGAACTTTATTGTTAAAGGCAAATTTAAAGCAGGAAATTCCTGGGAAAAATTCACAAAGCAAATCGAAAGTCAGAATGAAAAGAACGCAACTGATAAGGTCTATTCTGTCTTCGGAAGCAAGCATGGGATTAAGAGAAGCCAGATCCAGATCGAAAGCATTGCTGAGGAGTGAAGGATATGGTAGAAGTCAGTGAAGAAGATATGAGAAATCTGGCAGCCAGGCACCAGGAGTTCCAGAGGCAAGCCGAAGGCTTAAGACAGCAGATGAACATGGTCCAGGCTTCCATTACAAGCTGCGACCAGACAATTGTAACCATCAACGAGCTTAAAACCGTTTCAGCTGAAGGTAAGATTACCGAAACGATGGTACCTGTTGGATTTGGTTCATTCGTTTACGCCGAAATAAAAAATGCAGACAAGGTTATTGTGGACCTTGGAGCAGGCTTTAGCGCAGAAGAGACTGCTGATGAGGCCATTGAAACCCTGAAACGCCGTAAAGAGCAGCTTACGAAAATTCTCGAACAGATGAATGCTTCACTGACTAAATATATACAGGGCATGCAGGCTCTGGAATCTGAAGCTGTAAAGCTTCAGCAACCCAGCCAGGCCTGAAAAACCTGTTTCAGAAACAAAAGATGGAACTCAAAGCTGCATTTGAGAAAGAACTTTTTATTTTGACTTAACTACTATTTTTTATTGGCTTTTTTTGGAATGGGATCCTATGTTCAACAAATTCAAAGAGAAACTGGGGAATTTTAAAAAGGCGCTCAGCAAAACTATTGATGATAAAGCAGTAGATATCGAACCTGTGGTTGAGCCTGTACCTGAGGCGGAAGAAGGTTTTGAAGAGGACATTGAGCCCATTCCTGAGGAAGAAGCTCTTGAAATGCTGACTGAAGAAGAAAGTTACAAAGCCGAACCTGTAACGGTTGCTCCTGCAACTGTTGAGACAGAAGATAGAAAAAAGGCTGAGTACAGGAAAAAACTGGAAAATAGAAAAAAGGCGATCGAGAGCAAAACCGAAGAAGAAAACATACCTGAAGAAAAAAAGTCATTTTTCAAAAAATTTTCAAATATAGGATTTACAAAGAAAGCAAAAGCCCTGGTCCTTAATAGAGAAGTTTATCTGGATAGTAAAGACCTGGAAGAACCTCTCTGGGAACTTGAAATGGGGCTTCTTGAAAGTGACCTTGCCCTATCGGTTTCCGAGGCAATTGTGGAATCAGTTAAAAAACAACTCACAGGTACTACAAAGCGCATTGGCAGCAATACCGGAGAGATTGTAGAGGAAGCCCTGAAAAAAGCCATCCTGGATGTGGTGTCTGCTAATACTTTTGATTTTGATGAGTATGTAAAAGACAAAGAAAAACCTGTCCATATTGTTTTTGTCGGAATTAACGGGACAGGAAAGACGACATCAATTGCAAAAATGACACACAGACTGCTCAAATCAGATTATTCGGTAGTCCTCGCTGCAGGAGACACTTTCAGAGCAGGTGCAATCGACCAGCTTGGGATCCATGCTGACAGGCTAGGAGTAAAAATGATAAAACATCAGCCTGGTGCTGATCCTGCTGCAGTTATTTACGATGCCGTGCAGTACGCCAAAGGTCATAAAATTGATTTTATACTTTCCGACACTGCAGGCCGAATGCATACCAACCTTAACCTTATGTCACAGATGGAAAAGATCTGCAGGGTAAGCACTCCTGACCTTATAATTTTCGTAGATGAGGCCGTGGCAGGGAATGATGCCGTTGAAAGAGCTGCACAGTTTAATGACGCCGTGCCAATCGACGGGTCCATCCTGACAAAAATCGACGCCGATGCCAAAGGGGGAGCTGCAATATCCATTGCCTATATCACAGGCAAACCCATTCTCTTTTTCGGAATAGGGCAGGGTTATGAGGATTTAAAAAAATTCGATCCCGAATGGTTTATAGGCCAGCTTTTTAACCAGTAAATCACTTTGTAGAGTTATTGACTGATAACAAATTTTTTATATCAAAGACGTGCAGGTGAATATTGCTGTAAACAGCTGTATATGTGCAGGCGAATACTTTGTAAACAACTGTGTATTTTCACGCCAGCACAACTTTGATTAACACAACTTTGATTGTCTGAAAATTATTTCAGGCCATAGATCACATAATGCTCATACTTGTAGGCAATTTTATATCTGAGCAGAATATGTTTTTTCTGGATTTGCACCAGGTCGTTCTTCAGGATTTGGCAGCGTCCAGAGTACATACCGGGCAGTAACACAGTCAAAGATCCCGTTTTCAAAGGTGAGATTTTTTTACTGGTCATCGGCTAAGGAATTTTTCTTGCCTGAAAGCTAGCGATTTTGAATTAGAAATTGGCCTTCAATCCTTACCTACTTACATGAAATCGATACCTCGTTCCAGCTCTTAATATATTAAAACATTTGGCAAATGTTGAGTAAATCGATACAATTTGTCACGATTCTTCACTTAACCAGTAGTTTTTTACTCTTTCCTTCACAGGATCTATTTCGATTTTGCTTATACCCATAATGACCATATACCATAGTTATTACTCTGTGAAAGATTTGCAAAATCACTTTTCCGTTTCCATGATTGCTTTTTAGGCAATATACCGAACTTTTTCTGTAAATTCAGAGTCGAATTTTTGTATACTGATCATAATTCAATTCTCTTGACATTGGATTCTCCAACTGCCAACTTATTAAGATTTATGATTTTACAAAAAAATTGGCATACTGCCCGTTTTTTTGAGTTTAACAGGACGACCTTTGTATTATTTTCAATTCCAAGTGTAAAGGGAATTTGCAGGTTATCCAGTATTATATATGTTTTCGAGATTATGACTCTTTTAATTCAAGTATCCAGGTTCCACTATAATCAATGGGCATAAACTTCTCATGGTATTCTTTTATTCCGGCTTCTGGGTCTATATCCTTAAAATCTTCTGGATAGAACCATTTGGCGAAAGCCTGCAAGGCAGCATAATTATAGATTCTGAAGCAACACCCATGGAAGACCCCATATACGTTCTCATTCTGCACGGCCTTCAGTGTGTTCCACCCAGGGCGATTTAGATATCCTTTAAGTAACTCTCTGGAATCTTCTTCTTTAGTATAGTACCCCAACCTCAGAGAACTGGGAGCTGCTGGCCAGTTGGCACCGCTAATAATTATAATATCTGGATCTTTGTCTAATAAAAATTCGGGATTAATAATAGGCATCTGCTCAGAAAAATTTCCAGCGATATTACTTCCACCAGATCTATTAATAAGCTCGCCCCACCCAACGTTGCTATAGCTATTCCCGTAGGTATCTGAACCTTTCCAACCACATTCGACATAGACTGTTGGCTTTTGCTTGGTAATTTTTGCGATTCGTGAGTAGACTATATTTGTTTGGTCATTATAGAAATCTGCTATCTCATTTGCCCTTTTTTCTTTTCCCAGTAGTTTACCCATCAAAATTACACTTTTTGGCGGATTATCAAGGGGTTTATCCCAAAAATCAATTACTATTACCGGTATTCCAGCTTGTTCGAGTCATTCAATATCGTATTTAGCTTTTTCATAATCCCAGAGAGGAATAGTGACTAAGTCAGGGTTTAGCGAAACCACTTTTTCCACACTAAAAGTACCTTTAGAGAAAGAGCCAACATCAGGTATATTTTCGATTTTAGGATATTTTTCCTTAAATTTATCATAGGTATCTTTATCAGTATCTTTTAAATCAGGACCCCAGCCAACTATTTTTTTAGAGAAGTTTTCTCCTTCGATAGCAGCAAATTCGTGAAGGTCTCTTGAACTACCTAGAACTACTCTTTCGACAGGCACTTTAAGTGACACATTTCTACCTGCGAAATCTGTCACTGTTATCGTATTATTTTCTGTCGGTGTCTTGGGAGAATCAGAGAATAAAAATAAACCGGCAACAAATATAACAAAAATTATTAAAATTATAGTGATCACAATCGAATTATTTTTATTCATATCTATACCTCTTGCTCGCTTCAGGTATAAGTTTCAATTGTATCAACATTTAATTATTAGTTAATATACTATTTAATTTTTTTTTGTTTTTCCTTTTTATCTTTCGTCATTTAATGTTTATTCGCAAATTTGTCCTGAGATTTCATTTCAGGCCATAGACCACGTAATACTCATACTTGTAGGCAATTTTATATCTGAGTGGCATATGTTTTTTCTGGATTCGCACCAGGTCGTCCAGTCCTATTGACCGCACGTCTTTAAGTCCGGCTTTTTCCATGTATTCCCTGGTCTTATCCAGAGATACTCCTTTTGCATTGGGCAGTATAGCATTCACTTCCGCAGTATAACTGTCTTTGGAAATATCGTTTCTTTCGACAATATGTATCATAATCTCGCCGATTTTTCTTTTCAGGTGTGTCTCAAGGCGGCCGTCATCCCATAAGCAGTCTATGACGACTACTTTTCCCCCTGGTTTCAGCACTTTTCTCCAGCTTTTAAGGGCTTTTTCAGGATTCGGTAGCGTCCAGAGTACGTGCCGGGTCACGACTGCATCGAACTTCCCTTCGTTAAACGGAGGATTTTCCGCATCACCTATCCTGAATTCTATACCTCTAAGAGACTTGGATTTCGCCACAGAGAGCATTTTCTCGGACAGGTCTATACCCGTCACCTGATGTCCCATATCCGCCAGTATCCTGCTCATCTCGCCCGTACCGCATCCGACATCAAGAACGTTTAGATTTTCCCCTGGGATTACCTGTCTGAAAAGAGCTTTCCAGGCTGCTGCCTCTTCATCGCTCTTCACCCCATGGCCGTGATATGTATCGTAGCGCTGCGATGAATAGTCCCATCGCTTCGTGATTTCTTCCTTTATCTTGTTTTCATTAATTGACATAAAATGCCTCGAAGTTTACTTATTTTTGACCGCAGTACCATGAACTATAAAAATGGGGTGATCATTGGCGTATTTTAAATACCATGGTAATCTTTTTCGCTGTATATCCCGAATTATCTTCAAGTCAGTAACAGTGGTATCGACTAAGCCGGCCTTAGACATGTATTCCACGACCTGCTCTTTATCGACCCCATGCGGGTTTGGGAGGCTAACATTGATATCTTTCTTATAATCATAAGTGAAGGGATTTTTTCCGTATTTTATAAATCTGTAAATGTGGTAATTCACTGCGGATATACAGGGAAGTAGACCTTTTGTGATCCACTTGCCGTCAATAATGACGATCCTGCCTCCTGGTTTTACGACTCTGACCCATTCTTTTACCGCTTTCTCCGGGTGAGGCATAGTCCAGAGTACATACCTGGCCGTGATGCAGTCAAAAGTATCGTCCTCGAAGCTAAGGTTCTCAACATCCATTTCCATGAACCGGATATCAGCTCCCTTTGCCAGGGCCTTCTTCCGGGCTACATCCATCATTCCTTCACTAAAGTCTACCGCAGTGACGCTATGACCCAATTCTGCCAGGTACATGGCAATTATTCCGGTACCGCTGCCAACATCCAGGATATTTTTATGGTTCTGGCCTATCGCTCCTGATAATATTTTCCTCCACATCTCGCTTTCCTCGGTCCCTCCATTCCCTGGAGCCGTATCGTAGAACTTGCTCCCATAATCCCAGTATTTCTTAACTCCTTCCTTGGTCCTGTCGAGTTTCAGTTTTCCCGATTCCGTCATAATCACCCCGTTATAGCCTTTTTTATCCTGCATTTTCGTGTCGAATTGATTGGTATGACTTGCGGTATGCCTTCACCGTCGAGCGTTACCCTTGCGTTGACTCCATAGACTTTTCGGATCATAGCTTCGGTTATCACGGAAGCCGGGCTTCCCGATGCAACGACCTTACCTCCGTTCATCAATACGACATTGCCCGCATACCGGGCTGCCAGGTTGAGGTCGTGTAACGCTACTACCGTTGTCATTCCATTATCTTCCGTGATGGTCTGAATCACGTCAAAAAGTTCGAGCTGCCTCTGGAGGTCAAGCGAGTTTGTTGGCTCGTCCATGAGGAGCACTTTGGGCTTTCGGATAATCGATTGGGCAATGGACACCATTTGCTTCTGCCCACCGCTGAGCTCGTTCATTGGACGCATTGCCAGGTCTTCAATCCCGAGCTTTTCAAGCGTATCCATAGATGCAGACAGGTCCTCGTCCTTTATCCTCCAGCCAAGCGAATTTATCTTTCCAAGCATTGTTGCCTCCAGTACCGTCATAACTGCACTTGTAGAGGATTCCTGGGGGAGGTAGCTGATGGTTTTTATAACCTCATCCTTTCGGTATTCCTTCAGGTCTTTTCCGTTGAAGACTATCGATCCTTCAGCTTTGAGTATCCCGCATATGCATTTTAGCAAAGTGGATTTTCCGACCGCATTCGGGCCTATGATCGCAGTGACCATTGGCTCGGCGACCATGTTTACGCTTTTTAATACCGGGGTGGAATTATATCCGAACTTGAGGTTTTTGATTTCCAGCTTCACCAGTATCCCCTCTTTTTATATAGAAGGAGCCAGACGAAAAACGGTATGCCGATAAGCGACGTGAGTATCCCTATTGGGAATATGATTCCAGGAACTACGACTTTGCTGAGAACCGATGCGGTGGAAAGTATAAACGCACCTGATAGAGCTGAAAAAGGTAAAAAATATCGATGATCCTCACCCACGAGCATCCGTGCTATATGTGGTGCTACGAGACCGATGAACCCTATAGTGCCCACGAATGCCACCGCCGTGGACGTAAGAACCGAGACCAGGATCAACCCCTTTAGTCTCATCCTTTCGACGTTCACTCCAAGGCTTTTTGCCTTATCGTCGCCTAGCCTGAGAGCGGTGAGCTTCCAGACGTCTATGGCTAGCAGTGGTATGACCAGCAAAACGATTCCCACCGTGATGCCCAGAGTAGTCCATGTGGTCTTGGTCAGGCTGCCGAAGAGCCAGAAAACGATGGCCTGGACTTGCTCCGGATTTGCCGTATATTCAAGGAGCGCCAGCAGAGAGTCAAACAGGAACAACACAGCAATGCCGGTAAGCACGATGGTTTCGGAGGTGGCTCGCTTGAACCTGGCAATGCCATATATTGCCATGCAGCTGAGTAGTGAGAACACGAATGCATTTACCGGCACGAATAAAGTCTCTGCGAAAGGCAGCACTCCCACACCGAACACGATAGCCATAGCGGCTCCAAACCCGGCGGCTGCGGATATTCCAAGCGTATAAGGGCTGGCCAGCGGGTTATCAAGGATAGTTTGCATGTTTGCGCCGGCAAGGCCTAAAGTTATTCCGGTAACCACCGCCATGAGGGCGACTGGCAGGCGGAAGGTCCAAACAATTACCTGGACCGATCTCTCGCTGTAGGCAGGGAAGAATATCGTCGAAATGACCTCTTTTGCCGATAAAGAAGCCGGCCCTGTCATAATATCTAGGATAAAAGTGAGGAAGATCGCTACCAAAATAGAGAGGAGAAATAAATATTTCCTCCCCGTCATTTTTCTGTATACCTCTTTTGATTTAACGTTCATCCTGAGCCCTACTCTTCAAGTCCGCTGTTAATAATAGCTGTACATGAACGTCCCGTCGTATTCAATAGGCATGAACTTTTCATGGTATTCCCGAATAGTAGCATTGGGGTCGATATCCTTGAATTCCTCAGGATAGAACCATTTTGCAAAAGCTTCCAGTGCCACGAAATTATAGATGCTGAAGCAGTATCCGTGATAAATGCCGTACACATTGCGGTTCTTGACAGCGTTGATCGTGTTCCATCCCGGACGTGCGACATATGCATCCACGGTACTCTTCGTATCTGCAGCAGTTGAGGTATATCCCATCCTGATCGATCCCGGTGTCGACCAGTTCCGTCCTGTCAATATTATAATATCCGGACTCTGGTTAACAAGGAATTCAGGGCTAATCGCTTTGCTGGTATTTCCTAATAAAGTCTCAGCAATGTTGTTTCCACCCGCTTTCTTTACAATAGATCCCCATCCGACATCTCCCTCGGTTATCCCGTATGTCTCGGGACCATTGTATCCTGTCTCTATATATACACCGGGCTTCGGTCCTACATTTTTCGCCAGGCGTGAATAAACCGTGTTTACATGCTGGTCATAAAAGTCGACGATTTCCTTCGACCTCTGTTCTTTCCCAAGTATCTGACCAAGCAGCAGCATACTTTTTGTGGAGTTGACCATAGGATCCATGTAGAAATCCACGAAAACAACCGGGATGCCTGCCTGTTCCAGCCTGGCCAGGGCTTCTTTCGTAGCGTCTCCGCTCCACATAAATTCCCAGTTATGCATGATGACAACATCAGGGTTTAACGCAATCACTTTTTCAACACTGAATGTATTGTCATCGAGGGAGCCTACATTTGGGATATTGGCCAGCTCTGGATATTTTTCTACAAATTTTACGTATCCGTCACCGGCATTGTCCTTGAAGTCATTATCCCATCCGACGATCTTGTCGACAATTCCGGCTCCATCTATAGCGGCCAGTTCATGTGTTTTCGATGATTCCATCAGGACAATGCGTTCAACCGGCGCTTTTACAGTAACCGATCTTCCCTCCATATCCGTAACGGTAATCGTCTTCGTCTGGTCTCCCGTGCCGCCTTTCGTGACACAGCCCGGAACGGTAAAAGCCATAAAGATAACTAATACGCTCGCCAGGACTGCCAATATAGTAAATCTTTCACGCACCCAATTCCTCCAGTATTTTTTATCTTAGCTCCTGGTATCAATAATAGTTGTACACCAGCGTACCGCTATAATCTATAGGCATGAACTTCCTGTGATATTCCTTGAGCGTCTCAGCAGGGTCCACGTCCTTGAACTCTTCGGGGTAGAACCATTTGGCGAATGCCTCCAGTGAAACGAAGTTAAATATGTCCGTGCAATAGCCGTGATATATGCCGTATACCTTCTGATTCTCTACTGCATTTATCGTATCCCACCCTGGACGGTTAACGAATGGCGTCATCGTGCTTTTCGTTACATCAGGTGTAGAAGTATAGCCCATCCTGAGTGACCCTGGCGTAGACCAGTTCCTGCCAGTCAATATGATAATATCCGGACTCTGGTTGACCAGATATTCCGAGCTAAGAGCTTTGCTTTTGTTGAGTAAAATCGGCTCTGCGATGTTGTCTCCACCCGCTTTCTTTACAATGGCTCCCCATGCCACGTCCCCGTAAGATATACCGTAAGTATCCGGGCCTTTATATGCGCATTCGATGTAAACGGTAGGTTTCTTTCCCTGTATTTTTTCCAGGCGCGAATATATGCTGTTGACCTTCTCATCATAATAATCAACTATCTCCTGTGCTCTCTGTTCCTTGCCCGTGATCTTTCCAAGCAACTGCATACTCTTTGTTGAATTAGTCATGGGATCCATGTAGAAGTCTAAAAATACTACGGGAATACCGGCCTGGTCCAGCCTGGCCAGTGCCTCCTTTGTCGCGTCCCCATCCCACATGAACTCCCAGTCGTGCATGATGACAACATCAGGATTCAACGCGACTACTTTTTCAACATTAAAAGTATTATCATCCAGAGAACCTACATCAGGTATTTCGGCCATTGCCGGATATTTTTCCACATATTTTTCATATATGTCACCGGAATTATCCCTGAGGTTATTATCCCAGCCAACAATCTTGCTATCAAAACCCTCACCATAGACCGATGAAAATTCGGCTGTGCACGTCGAGTCCATCAGTACAAGGCTCTCAACAGGATATTTTAATGTCACCGATCTTCCAGCCATGTCCGTAACGGTAATTGTTTTTGCCTGGTCTCCTGTGCCACCTTTCGTGACACAACCCGAAACTGAAAAAATCAAAAAAACAATCAATATGATCGTAAGTATAGGGATTGTTGTTAAATTATTGCGCATGTTGACCTCTACTATTCAAATTATATCGGGGCTGGACCACTTTCAGATAAACCAAAAACGGAGTTTATTATCAGGGCCCATCATCATCAGTTTCACAGTCGTCGGTAATTTAGTAGTTATATATTATCCAGTAGATTATTTAATGTGCTAATAATTTTATAAATTGTGTTACGTGATATTTAGCATCAAATATTTCATATTAAAACGCGCTGAAATTTCAAAATAATATATTCTTCGTTCGCAATACTTTACGAACGAAGAGCTGAAAGCAGGTCCACTGCAGTCCAGAGACATCCATATCTATCTCAAGGTGTGGCTCTCTGCACGGTCATCTTTGTGGTCGTCTGTGTGGTCGTCTTATGATCCATCTGTGTGGTCATCTTGTGGTCCATCTGTGTGATTATCTGTGCAGCCATTAGTCGGCTGAAAGCGCCATTAGCAACGATCAGCTCATCGAATGTACCGTTTTCCTCGACTTTCCCATTTGCTAGCATTATCACCCGGTCTGCAGACCGAATCGTTGAAGGCCTATGTGCTACGATCAGCGTTGTGCGTCCTGCCGATATTTCCTTGATCGCTTTTCGGACATTGACCTCAGATTCGGTGTCCAGGCTGGAGACCGCTTCGTCCATGATCAGGATAGGGGCGTTTTTCAGAAATGCCCTGGCTATTGCAATTCTCTGGCGCTGGCCACCGGAAAGTGTCGTGCCTCGCTCCCCCAGTACAGTGTCCCACTTATCGGGCAAAGCCTCTATGAAATCGAGAGCGAATGCCCGGCGAGCCGCTTCTCTTATTTCGGTTTCCGTAGCGTCACTTCTCCCAATGCGGATATTTTCTTTCACTGACATATTGAACAGGTAAACATCCTGAGGTACATAGGCAATCATATCCCTGAGGTACTCCTGGGGAAACTCGCGCAGGTCATGTCCGTCAATCCTTACCGAGCCTTCGGCAGGGTCCCATAGCCTGAGTAACAAATAAGTGCAGGTTGACTTTCCCGCACCCGAAGGTCCTACCAGCGCAACCGTCTCACCCGGTGATACCTTCAGGTTCACACCTTTCAGTACCTCGGGTAGTTCAGGGCCATACCTGAACTGCACGTCTTCGAAGCAGACCTCTGGAGTGATAGGCCCTTCTGGAGGGGTAGAAACCCGATCGACGACTGAAGGCTGAGTGTTCATGATGCCAAATACCCTATCGGCTGCTGCCGCAGTCTGGCTGAGCTGCCTGGCGATGTTCAGCAAGTGCATAACAGGCGAGAATGCCATTGCGGTAAGAACTGCTGCCACAGGGTACAGTGCAACGTCCATGTAGCCCATGATAGAGAGCCAACCTCCCAGTGCTACGGTGACGACCATCCCTCCTGCCAGCAGCGCGTCGCCTGCCCCGCGTTCCATGCCGCTGCGGCTTTCATAGGCTACATAAGTGTCAGAGTACTTTTGCTGACTGGCATCGAGACGGTTCATCGACAGTTTTACGGCTCCGAAAGCCACAACTTCCCGCATTCCCTGGATGTAGTCTATAACATCCGCACTCATTGTCCCTGCTGATTCTCTATGAGCTTTACCCTGAGCTTCAGCCCGACGAGCGAACCAGTCTGGAACCGTTATTGCGGCTATTAGGAACGGGGAAAGTGCTACCATTAGACTCCAATGGATAAGCCCGAGGAAGATTAACGCCAGGGGAGTCACTACAATCGCCTGTAAAAACTCAGGAAGCGTGTGAGCAATGTATAGCTCCAGAAGGTTGACGTCGGAGAGCGCAGAACGGGCAAGATCGCCGGATCGCTGCTTAATCACGTATGCAGGGGCAAGCTCGTCCAGTTTTTGATATAACGCCTTGCGAATCTCAGCCAGTGACCGAAATGCGATAACATGTGACCAGTATGTATTGAGGTTGGATAAACCGAATTGCATAACAGTAAACAGGAGCAATAGCCCGATTGTTGGCCACAGGTCGATAATGGAGACTCCGGTGATTACAGACCCTACAAGATAAGCTCCTGTGATTGCCGACAGGATACCAAGCACCTGAATCACAATGCTGGCAATTTTCACTTTCCAGAGGTCCATATGATAGCTGGTCAACAGCCGGTCAATGACCCTCACTTTTCGAAACACTTGCCCTACAGGCAGATCGAAGTGCGTGCTGTGTTCGTGGCTCATATGCATGCCTCCTCAGCCCTGATCAGAGCACTATAATTTCCTTTATAGCCGACCAGTTCCGAATGCGTACCCGCTTCAGCCAGACGGCCTTTTTCAAGCACATAGATTCGATCGGCATCTCTAGCTGCTAAAAGACGGTGCGAGATGATCAGGGTAGTCCTGTCACGGGCTAACCCGGCTATTGTTTCGCGAATCAACGCTTCATTGGCAACATCTACGCTGGATGTTGCCTCGTCCAGAATGAGGATGGGGGCGTCCTTCAGGAAAGCCCGAGCTATGGCAATGCGCTGTCGTTCTCCTCCGGATAACCGTACTCCCCTTTCTCCTATCAGGGTATCGTAGCCTTGCGGGAGGGCTGCTATGAATTTGTGCGCTGCAGCGGCCCGAGCAGCCTGCTCAAGTTCTTCCTGTGAGGCCGTCGGCTTTGCCATCAACAGATTCTCACGTACAGTGCCATGGAACAGGAACGTGTCCTGGGACACAATCGAGTACATAGCATGTAATTCATCTGCCGGGATAAACCGGACATCTTCGCCGCCTAGTCGGACAAAACCAGCCTGAGGGTCGAAAAATCTCATTAGGAGGGCAGTCACGGTCGTTTTACCGCTTCCGGAACGGCCTACCAGCGCTACCTTCTCTCCAGGTCCGACCGAAAAAGAAAGATTGTCGATTGCAGGAGCGTCAGTTTTTCGGTATCTGAAAGTGACACCTTCAAAGGCAAAGGAGGGAGGAAAGGAGGTTGTAGGAGTCCTGGTTGACGCTACTGCGAGCGGAACTGCTTCCAGTATATCCAGTACGCCTTCGGCTGCCCCCATTCCGGTAAAGGAGAAATGTATAATCTGGCTTAAGTCAGCAACCGGACGGAGTGCTTCTCTCACCAGCAGCAGCACGAAAAGCAGGCCTTCTGCGGATATGGCACCTGCATCCATGCGGATAGCGCCAATAATGATAGCTACGGTACTGCAGATTGCAGCAACCAGCCCAGGAAGGATGCTCCACAGGATCTCATCCCGCAGAATACCGATCTCCGCATCATACAGGTCATTCGTCCGCTGATAGAGGATCTCACCCTGCTTCTGGCTGGCATTGAAAGATTTCAACGTAACAATGCCCTGGATATTATCCACGTACTCTGCGAACAGGCGAGGCATGGCGACAAACCAGATCCTTATTCCCTTTCCTACTCCCTTGTAGATTGCAATCGGCTGGATTAGCGCAGCAATCATCATAGCACCGATAACCAATCCGATAATTATGTCTACATGGAGCAGTATCGCCACAATCGAGACGCCGGCGACAATAGACACAATAACCTGCGGTAGGAAACGCCCGTAGTAATTCTGAAGAGCTTCGGCTCCATCGACAAGCGTAGCCTGTATAACGCCGCTTTTCTGGGTAGAGACCCACCCAGGGCCAAGCTCGTACAGCTTACGATACATTCGCCGCCGAAGAGACATGGCGATGCTGCTGGCAGTTTTGGCTGCTATACGATCGTTTTCCCGGATCATAGCCCATCGCAGGACTATGAGAAGTGCCACGGCGGCAAAGTACAGTTCGGACTTACGGAGCGATGCCCCAGCGAATACTCCGTTGAGTATGACTGCAATGAGCAGCCCCTGGACTATATAGCTGAAAGAAATGAGAAGGCCAAGAATGATAACGCTCCGTAGCTTTCCGTACTCTCCGCGACCGAGCTCAAGCACTCTGCGGTCGAACAGTTTCATTCTGTTCGCCCCTGTTGTGATCGAAAGCCCACGCTTTGACTCAATTCGGGTATACTCGTTGACGACATCTGTTTTTTTTGACATATGATCTCTCTGTTAATAATTGCAATTTACTATCAGTTGATAAGATTTTATTCAGTTTTCGGGTTATTGCTTGCTTGAGAAAAGCCAATTCAACGAATTTATTTAATACATTTGCTATAAAGAATATATAAATAACTTATTAATTAACATTAATAACAATATTTATCTACTTTGAGTGAGATTAGTAATTAAAAATAATACAAACATCATTGTTTTTAAGAAAGATAATATTCATTAGTCAAATAAGAATGTATAAATATCAGATCAAATAATATTAAAAAGATATAATAATAAAAATCAATTAAAAGTGTGGTATTTTTAATAAATATACTACAAGAGAGGTAAAAACGCCGACGACTGTTCTAAAAATCGAAATATGCTAATTGGAAAAAATACGGAATTTTTCTAATGATAATGTCTGAAAAATAGCAATTCCATAAAGATTATCATGAATTTAGCCAAGAAATGTTGCACATTAGAGGGACAGTAAAATGAGTTTAAACATCCGCATTAAAAATTATTGGGAAGGCGAGGCGCAAGGTTACAGTGAATTTATTGACAATGAACTAAACGGCTTTGAGAGAAAAGCATGGTCCGATCTGGTACTGGAACACGCTCCCCCCAAAGATTCTCTTGACATTCTGGATATTGGTACCGGACCGGGATTTTTTCCAATTGTCCTGTCACAGGGCGGACATAATGTTACTGGTATAGATTTAACAGAAAACATGATCGAGTTTGCACGTCTTAACCTTGCACGTGAAGGTGCCAGTGCAAAGTTGATGACTATGGACTGCCAGGACTTGAAATTCCCAGATAATAGTTTTGATCTGTTAGTTTGCCGTAATCTCACGTGGACACTTGACAACCCCGCCAGAGCATATCAAGAATGGCACCGCGTCCTAAGACCCGGTGGGAGGATTCTTGTCTTCGATGCTTGCTGGTATCTGCACCTGTTTGATGAAAATATGAAAATAGCCTATGAGAAAAAGGAAAAAGAGATCCTTACGAAATACGGGCGTCCGATGCACCGGCACAAGGACGAGGCCGAAGGCGAAGCACTTAGCAGGAAGCTCTTTATGAGTGACAAAGTCAGGCCGCAGTGGGATCTGGATATAATGCTTAAAATCGGGTTTTCAAAGGTATTTGCGGATATTTCGGTGGGTGAGCGGATACTCAATGAACAGCAGCAGGATATAAACAGTATGCATCCTCCGTTTTTAGTAGGAGGGGAAAAATAGAAGGGACACATTAAGTGTTGCGATTTGTGGCAAAATATTTACGGCTTTTACGGTTCCTTCACGAATTCTCAAAAGGATATAGAAAATGAAAACAATTGGTCTTTTGCCACAACGTGCTGTTTTTAAAAAATGTTTGGTTATATAAGTTGCCACCTTTGACGAACTAATAAAGCAGCCCGGCTTTTACAGGATCTTTAGTGAGTAACAACCACAAAAATAGACTAACGGAATTAAATTAATCGCCGGAGATGGCACGGAATTTCCCAGGGATGGTGAAAAAGAAATTGAAAAAATTTACTATTCAGGGAAATATTCCATTGTATCCTGGGAAAAGACCGGCAGTTTCAGAACTGATTCTGGAGCCAATGATTACTATATCAGAAACATTACCAATTCGGTAGACGCCGAAACTATCCGTAGCCGCAGGTTAAAGGTAGTTATTGACACCGGATGCGGAGCCGGTTCGCTAACTCTTCCTTTCCTGCTCAGGGAATTGGGTTGCAATGTGCTGACTCTTGGAGCTCAACCCGATGGGACTTTCCCCTGGCGAAATCCTGAACCTACGCCCGATGCTTTAACCGAGCTCTCCAAGCTTGTGAAGATGACTGGAGCCGATTTCGGAGCTGCCCATGATGGGGATGCGGATAGAATAGTCTTCATAGATGAGAATGGCGAATTTCTAAATGAGGAAGTTTTGCTTGCTATGATGGCAAAATATATGCTTGAATGTGAAAAAGGTCCTTTAGTAACTCCTGTTA
>DUOA01000021.1 GCA_012839095.1 Clostridiales bacterium | reverse complement strand
GCCAGCATGGTATTCCTCTTTGCAATTTTATTGTTGCGTATTGCCATGGCAGCGGCTTTTTTTGTCCCTACCAGCACAAACACCTTTTTGGCCCTTGTAATGCAGGTGTATAGCAGGTTTCTCTGCAGCATCATATAATGCTGGGTGGACAGAGGGGCAACCACTATGGGGTACTCGCTGCCCTGGCTTTTGTGCACGGTTGATGCATAGGCCAGGATTATTTCATCCAGTTCAGTATAATCATATTCTATTGTTCTGTCATCCATAGTGATGCTGACTGTGCGATCCTCCTGATCTATGGATTCAATAAAGCCTATATCGCCATTGAATACATTTTTATCATAGTTGTTCTTAATCTGCATCACCTTGTCACCTGTATAATAGGTGGTGCCTCCGTATTTGATGAAAGAGCTCTTTTGTGCAAGTCTTTCCTGCAGTAAACCATTGATATTGTGAGCCCCGGTGGAGCCCTTCAGCATGGGGCAGAGCACCTGAATATCCCTGACGGGGTCAACCCGGTAGTATCCCGGCAGCCTTTCGGTTACCAGCGAGACAATAGTTTCTGCTGCCCTGTCCGGCTCTTCCTCTTCCACAAAGAAAAAATCCCTGTTTCTAGGTCCGGAGTATTTAAGAAATTGACCCTGATTCACCCGATGGGCATTGGTGATAATCATGCTTCCCCGGGCCTGACGGAAGATGGTTGTCAGCCTGACCACTTCCACCGCCTGGGAATCTATAATATCCCGAAGAACATTGCCTGCTCCTACCGATGGCAGCTGGTCCACATCCCCTACAAGAATAACAACCGCCTCATCCGGGACGGCCTTCAGCAGATTATACATCAGGATCAAATCCACCATGGAAACCTCATCCAGTATAAGGACATCACATTTCAGAGGGTTGTCCTCATTTACGGAATAGCCTTTTGCAGGTTTGTATTCCAGCAGCCTGTGAATGGTCCTGGCTTCCATCCCCGTAACCTCGGACATGCGCTTTGCCGCCCTTCCTGTGGGAGCAGCCAGCAAAATTTTGGCTCCCAGCGCCTGGTATAAAGAGATAATACCCAAGGTGGTAAATGTTTTCCCCGTGCCAGGACCTCCGGTAAGAACCATAAACTTGCAGGAACCGGCCTTCCGGATGGCTTCCCGCTGAATCTCATCATATCTGACCCTGTTTTTCTTTTCTATGGATGCCAGCAGCTGATCCACATTGCTGTGTATGAAGATTGAATCGGCCTGCCTGATCTTGTTTATCCTTCTTGCGACTCCCGTCTCGCTGTGATAGAAAACAGGCAGAAACAGTGCATCTTCCTCATCGGGAATCAGGGAACCTTCTTTAAGCATCTCATCTATGGCGGAAGAAATCAGTTCCGGTTCCACTTCCAGCAGTTTAACGGCTTCTTCCAGAAGCTGCCGGCGGTATGCAAAGCAGTGCCCCTCGTTGGATAGCTGATTAAGCACATAATGGATTCCGGATCGAATTCTTTTATAGGACTTTATATCATAACCAAGGTTTTGAGCTATCCGGTCAGCTGTTCGAAATCCGATACCCCAAATATCATCAGCCAATTGATATGGATTTTCCTGCACCACTTTTATACTGTCATTGCCGTATGTTTTATAGATTCTTACACCGTATGCAGTGGATACACCATGGGATTGAAGAAAAATCATGATATTCTTGACTTCCTTCTGCTCCTCCCAGGCTGTTTTTATCATCTCTACCCGTTTGGGACCGATTCCCTCCACCTCAAGGAGCCGCTCTGTTTCCTCCTCTATTACCCTCAGTGTATCCTCCTTGAAAGCCTTTACAATCCGCCGGGCATTTACAGGGCCAATTCCCTTAATAAGCCCGCTGCCCAGATATTTTTCGATTCCGGCCGCTGTTGCCGGCAGCCTTTCTTCAAAGTGTGAGACAATGAATTGCCGGCCGTATTTGGAGTCTACCTTCCACTCCCCTTTAAGGGATACAATTGCACCTACATTAACAGAGGGGAAATTTCCTACAACGGTAATTAAGTCAAAATAACCCCTGCTTTTCAGTTTGGCTACTGTATATCCATTCTCAGGATTAACAAAAGTAATCCTCTCAATTACCCCTGAAATCTTTGTCTGCATTCTTTACTCCTCATATAGTATAAATGTATTTGACAGGATTTCCTCATCACATTCATTAACCGTTGTCCAGGCAGGAGCCATTATAAAAAGTACAACTGTGGCTTTGAGCTCATCGAAATATCTTATATAAGCCCTGCCTTTCAGATTAATGACCGGGAAATCCTCATCATGGTCAAGTCTGCCCAAAGGCCGGCCATATTGCAGATAGCCCCTCATGAATTCTTTTGATTCATGAGCCGGGCTGTTGGTTTCAATCTCAGAATCCAGGCGTACCCAGCCCTGATAACCAGCATAATCCACGTCATATTGTTCCGATACAATATTCTGACTGAACACTCTCTTCTCCGGCGGACATCCAAGGGAAGACAGTACCAGATACTTCTGATCATACTCCGGTACTCTGGCCAGTGCCGTACTGTCAACAGCCCCGTTCTCCAAAAAACCGAATTTCCTCGCTTCCGACTTTGGTTTAACTATGTATCCTCCATAAAAGCTGCTGTAGTAGGGGGAGTCGGGGCTGTAGTAGGATGACGTGCCCTGCCGGATCAAGTAATGCCCGAAATTATACAGAACGGTAAACTCCACTTCCTCCTCCAGGAACCAGGACAGCCCGTCGTCATCATTAAAGGTAAGAACAAAAGGATACCAGTCTGCCTTCTTGGTCCTGATGCCACCGGGAATATCAAATCTTATATTGTTTCTTTTCAGTACGCTGTTTCCATGATGAATCCAGCTATAGGGCACCATGACCGCATAGCTTCTGAGCGATGCACCTGCCGGGGTAAGCAGAAAGCCGGCAAGTAATAATAAGATTATAACAGCTTTTCTGAGACGTCTGCTCTTTTTCAAGCTTATCACCACAAAGATAGGAGTTGGCAAAGTTGTTTATATACTCTATACTGACTCCGGAAAATATCTGTTAATAAAACCGCCTATCAAAACGACATCTGCCTCAGCTATCATCTGTTCATAGGGGATATATGCCCAGCTGGCGTGTGCTATGCCTGTTATCAGGACGAAAATAAATAACATACAAAAAACAATAAGAGGTTTTCTTCCTGTTCTCATTTTCGACCTCCTTCAGACTGACTTTTGTCGACTGCTCCCCTTACTCTACAGTCCTGCTGTTTCAGGCAGGCCAAGCATAAGATTCATGTTCTGGACTGCTGCACCGGATGCCCCTTTGCCCAGATTGTCGTACCGGGCCATAAGAAGAATTTGGTCTTCATGGCCGAAAACAAAGATTTCCACCTTGTTGCTGCCATTTAAGGCTTCGGGATGCAAAAATCCTTTTTCATCCAGCAGGCTGTAATCCTGATAGGACACGATATGTATAAAGGGTTCATCAGCATAGTATTCAGACAGCAGCTCCCATATTTCCCTGGCGCCGGCATTTTTGTTCAAAGCCCTGGCAGCCAGCGGAAGGGATACTGCCATTCCATTATAATAACCGGCCACTATCGGCAGGAATACGGGCGGATGCTCCAAACCCGTCATATGCATCATTTCAGGCAAATGCTTATGCTTCAGAGTCAGACCGTAGGGTTTTGGACTTCTGAAGTAATCCTGATTTTCCAAAGCTTCATATTCAGCTATCAGTTTCCGGCCTCCCCCGCTGTAGCCGGTGACAGAGGTGCAGCTGACCGGATAATCCTTTGGCAGGATTCCTGCTTTTATCAGCGGATAGACAGAAAGAATGAATCCGGTTGCATGGCAGCCTGGGTTAGCGACTCTCGAAGCATTTCTGATTCTTTCTCTCTGAGCTTCGCCCAGCTCCGGAAGTCCGTATACCCAGCCGCTGTCTGTGCGATGAGCTGTACTGGCATCAATCACTTTGGTATGATTGTTTTCAATCAAAGCAGCAGCTTCCCTTGCCGCAGCATCAGGCAGGCAGAGAAAAACCAGATCCGCTTCATTTAAAAGCTCTCTTCTGGCCTTTATATCCTTCCGCTTTTCATAGTCTATTTTAAGGACCTCCAAATCCTCTCTCCCGGATAAATACTCCTGAATTTTAAGGCCGGTAGTCCCCTCCTGTCCGTCTACAAAAATGCGGTGTCCCATAATGCTGACCTCCGAATCATTCCGTATTATTGTATTATTGTACCTTCATTCTTCTCTTCATGCAAACGGGATGGCTTTTCGCCCTTCCTGCTGAAAAAAGAGAGTGTTTCTATAAAAAGGGCAGTTAAAGCCCCTGAGCCCAGTATGACAAATGCATCTGCAGCAGTTACGATGGTATAGGGCAGCGACTGGAAAACCTTTGTATAACCAAATCGATACAGAATTCCGTCCAGCATCCTGTACTCCCCGTAATACATGGCGCCGGCAGTCAGGATAGCTGCTGCAGCCGGAATAAAAACTGAGACAAGCCTTCTTTTACCGGACAGAAAACCGGCCATATATAAGCCAAAGGCCAGGCTCATAACAAGATTAAAGAAAACTGTAAGGGTTGGTGATAAGGAAATCAGATAATCAACAGCTTCCGTCAAAAAAGATACTTTTCTCAGATAAGAAGCCGCATTTACAAAGGCACAGAATACAACAAAGAGTATGGTAAATATAAGCTGCAGCCTGAACAGGTTCTTTCTCCCGCCTTCTTCTGATTGTATGCGGTTTTCATAGCTGTATATAAGGCCAATTACAAGGACGATGAGCATGAGGGATGTTATATAATAATGGATTCTGTAAGTATTATCATACAGCATTTGAAAGGCTTGTGTTGCTTCAGCGGATCCAATATGGGATTCCAGCTGCCATTTATAAGCTGAGAGTGCCTCGGGGGAATGTATGGTAATATTCTCCATATAATATTCCAGTCCCAAAAACAACCCGGCAGCAAATACAGTAGCCGATGGAAGAGAAAATCTCCTGAGTTTTGACAGCAGCGGATAAAGCAGCAGGGTCAAAAGAATTGATGAACATACGGCTGCATAAGGAATGACAGTTTGCTCATAATACTCCGGAAGAATTCTGCCGTTCTGAAAGGAAAGCACTGCTATACCCGTACCCATGGCAACAGGATAAGCAGAGAGAAAAATTAAAGGAAAGAGTGCAGTTAAGTAAAACCTTTTAAACGAGCGGCTCATCAGGATTTCCCGTCCTTCTGTATTTGTTCTTTTATATCTTGAATCTGTATGTTTACATTGTATCATACTCAGCAGCTGTCCGATTGCCTGCCCGGCAATTTTCAGCATATTATTTTAAGAAGTCTGTTAAACAGCCATTATTTGGTTATAAAAAGTCTCCCATGATCATAGGAGACTTTTATATCAATACAATGGTATTTTCCTATTGGAGCAGGCTGCTAATCCAGTTTATCAGCGGTCATTCCCAGCGGGAAAGGTGCAGGTTTATCGCAGCTGCTTTCCAGCTCAATATGTCTGCCGCTTTCGGAACTGTCCTGAATGGCATGCATGATATCAAGGACATGATAGGCCATATCCCCATTGGCCCTATGGGCTCTGCCTGACTGAACAGCAAATGCCATGTCTGCTGCTCCTATGCCCCTGCTGTTCTCGGAGAATCCATGGGTCAGGGGAATCTCGGACCACTCTGATGCTCCGCCTCTTCTTACGAACACCGGTCCCCCAAAAGAATTTGGATCCGGTACACTTAGTGTGCCTTCGCTGCCATAAATTTCTATCCTGGGAAGCTGTGCCGACCATATGTCAAAGCTGGTTACTATGGTTGCCACTGCCCCGTTTTCAAAATCCAGAACCCCGGCCACATGTGTAGGCACCTCTACATCGATTAGTTTTCCATACTTTGGTGCACTTGTAATAACTCTCTGCGCAAAGGTTTTTTGTGCAGAGCCTGTTACCCTCCGAACCGGACCCATCATGGCAATAAGTGCTGTCAGGTAGTATGGTCCCATATCGAACATGGGCCCTCCTCCCAGCTCATAATAAAATTCCGGATCCGGATGCCAGCTCTCATGTCCGCGGCAGGTCATAAATGCTGTTGCAGCCACCGGACGACCTATCCAGCCATCCTCAATCAGCTTGCAGCAGGTCTGTATGCCGCCCCCAAGGAATGTATCCGGCGCACAGCCTACCATTAAGTTTTTTTCCCTGGCCAGGGAGATAACCTTTCTGCCGTCTTCCCTTGTAACAGCCAGTGGTTTCTCTACATATACATGCTTTCCTGCATTAAGCGCAGCCAGATTCACTTCGGTATGAGCCTTGGGAATGGTTAGATTAAGTACAAGTTCAATTTCAGGATCTGCCAGCAGTTCATCAACTGTACATGCTTTGGGTACACCATACTCCTGAGCCTTTTCCTGAGCCCTCTCAGGAATAAGATCCGCAACTGCTGCTACTTCCAGAACTCCAAATGTTTCAGTGCAGTTTTTGAGATATATGCTGCTTATATTTCCGCAGCCAATGATTCCAACCTTAACTTTCCTTATCATCTCTACACTCTCCTGTCCAACTCTTTCTTAGACCAAATCCCTGCCTTCTGCCGCCCACAGAAAGCCTCTTTTCATTATTGTCAGCGGCTGCTCCATTGCTACAACGTCTGCATGGTGCCCCAGCGAACTGTAAAATACCCTGCCCCTGCCCCAACGCTTGGTCCATACAACCGGTACATCCACCACACCATTGGTGGCATGTGGCCCGTCCACAACCGGAAACCGGGTAGTGGCAAGCACTTCATTGGCAGGATCAACATGCATATAATATTGTTCGGTAACAACCTCGAAATCCTCGATGCCCTCCACTATGGGGCTGGATCCGCGCCTTATGTGGATGGTATGGCGTGTACCGTCATTGCCGGGATGGGCTACCCATTGGCCTCCGGTCATAAACTGCCACTCTGTGCTTTCACGAAAGGAATCACACATGCCGCCGTGGCAGCCTGCCAGCCCAACTCCTCCTGCCACTGCGTCCAGAACCGGCTGCAGCTGTTCCTGGGTAATCTTTCCCATGGTCCAGACCGGTACAATCAGGTGCAGCGACATCAGCTTGTCCCTGTCCAGGAAAGCATCCAGGGTATCTGAAACCTCTGCCTCGAATCCGGATTCGGTCAATACCTGGCGAAATATCTCCGATACCTCTACCGGTTCATGGCCTTCCCATCCCCCTTGCACGATCAATGCCTTACGTTTCATCTCATTTCCTCCTGTCGTATATGTTCCTGGTGTATTAAGTTCATTATACCAAAACTGTTCTACTATTCCAGCAAAATTGCAGTGAATTTGTCAAATTTTTAACTTAAATGCTGTCCAAAAATACAGCCCTGGCTTGCACCAGGGCTGTATTCTGTTTATCGGCAAGCTATCCTTGCCGCATATAAGTTTTGATTTCCTTTAGCAGACAGTATCAGTCTGCGTCCTCACTACCTGCAATAAACTCATCCAATGCGCCAAATACCCAATCCAGCCTGTTGCGGAAAATCAGGAATTCAGATTCCATATCCCCATCCACTACCAGGGAGTAGAAGTCCTGATCATGGGGAATCAGCTCAACTGTGCGCCTGTCCCGGGTACCCTTATTCAGGTGATAAGTGAGCTTAAGGTCAGGCCTGCCCTCAGCTGTATGGGCCTTTTCAGTATCAACAACGATTCCGATTATGCTCTGATAAAAGCTCTTAAAGGGCTTCTCCTCCACTTCCCTGCCATCCAGGTAGTAAGTGGAGACCTCTTTGTCCTCTTCGCCTTCCTCTTCGGCTTCCACTGTAGTCCGTTCAATGCTCAGCGTATGCCTTCTGCCCCGGCCTTCAAATACCACCTGATCCACATCATCAATGTTAACAAGCAGTGCAAACTTGTCAGCTACATCCATGGGGGCAAAATTCAGGAATTCAATGGAAGACTCATCCATTAGATAAACTGCATCGGAATCGCCGGTTTTGAAATAAATAGTTCCGTCTTCCAGGCTGCTGCCAAAGGATAAATCCAGGGTTGTGCCGTCTTGATCCTTAATGAGCAGGTTCAGCTTTGGTTCGTCCAGACCGTACTTGCTGTAATCACTTGGGTGATCATCCACAAATTCTTTAATTTTGAGACTGGTAACCTTCTCCAGCCGTTCACCCAGTTTGGTGGAATCCACGCCTCTGGGCTTCTTAAAGGGCTTGATCATATAATACAGATTCAGTCCGTAAGCTTCCTCTTCATCAGTCAAATCATCATTGGTTACGATTTCGATTTCCCGCCTGTCTGCTCCGGTAATCCTCATATAGTTCATCTTCAAAGGATCTATAACTGCCAGATCCTTGCTTCTGTAATCCGAAAAGGATAAGCTGAGCCGATCACCATGATAGGTTCCTACCGTATAAACCTTGGAATCCCCTTTTTTCATCAGGTACCAGCCGCTGCCATCGGCTGTCTTGTTGCCCAGATGGAGTACTATTGTTTCACCGTCATCCAGAGTGGCAGTTGCAATAACTTTGGGTTCCTTAAGGCCATAGATGGAAAGGTCCTCCGGCTGCTCTTCCACTACTAAATTGGCTGTTAAGCTGGAAAAGCTGCGAGCCAGATCGGTTACCTTTGATTGCACCAATTCTACAGCATAGGGTTTGGTCGTTACCCAGACAGTTTCGGTTTTTGGTTCCTTTTCCTCATCGGAATTCTGTTCACTGCCCTCTATTGTTCTGGTTTCCTGCTCAAAAACCAGCTGCTCTCCTGTTTCCTTGTTCTCCAGGGCAATTTTTACTATTTTTTCCCGATCAACCTTGGAAATATCAATGACCTGCTTGGGTTCTGTTTCTTCCTCTTCTTCAGGCCGATTGCTTAAATAAACATAAGCTCCGATCAGCAGAACCAGTACTAAAAGCAGAGAAATAAGACTGCGTTTCCTCCTCATAAGTTACGCCTCCTCAGCCAAACCGTCAATCCGGCAGCCAGGCAGGCCAGCGGTATTACCAGCAGAGCCAGGGCACCATAAATCTTCAACTGAGTATCAGTTATGGTAAGAGGCTTTACTCCAAGGGGCTTGGGCCTGATACTGATGGTTTCCTCCCTCTCATGAAGCCAGTTGAGGCTGTTCAGAAACAGGTCGATGCTGCCTTCCCAGCCGGAGCTCATAAAACCGGCATTGCCGATTACCACCATTCTGGTTACATAAGATTCATTGGCAGCAAGGTTGTATATGCTGTCCTCTATGGCAACTGCAAGAGGGAAGGGCCCCGTGAGATCGTCCTCCTGTTTCTCCAGGCTGGTCTGACTGCTGGTTGCAGATCTGGCAAAAGCCTTTTCTGAAGTAGACAAGAGGGTATCTATAGTCAGGGTGTTTCTTTTGGTCTCCAGTATTTCAATTGCCTGACCTCCGGGCACTACCAGGGGAATATTGTTGCTTTTAATTGGACTTACAATGTCATGATTGCCGTACTGAGGCAGGAGATACAAAGGATTTCCTCCGATATACCTGCCCTGCTCCCCTTCAATTACCAGGGAATTGGTCATTTTAACTCCATAAACCTGGAAAAGTGACTGAAAATTGGGAAGATCCTGAATGAGCAAATCCATCATGAAAAGGGCTTTACCCTCATTTTCCAGATAGGCTTTCAGTACTTCCGTCTCTTCCTCGCTGATATCTCTCAGCGGAGCATTTATTATAAGAAGATCCGCATCCTCCGGAACTTCATCCAGTCCAAGCAGATTAAGACCCTTAAGCTCAAAGTTTTCGAGTTCCATCTGCTTTCTGGTGTTGTAATCCAGTGCTGTTTCACCATGGCCTTCCAGTTCATAGACTACAGGCATCTCCGCACCGCTGACATAGAGAAGGGCGGACGTCAGCCTCTGCTCCACAGCAAGGGATTCCGGCTGAAAACCCGAACTGGTCTGGGAAAAGTTGTACATATCATACTGGCGGATTATTCGGAAGATCTCGCCGCATTCCACCACAAGACCGCCGGCGGAAAGCTGACTGCCGTCCTTTGTGTATTTCTGGGCTGTAATCGGATCCCTTACCGGATCGATGTAATCTGTCCGGATCCTGCTATTACGGGAAGTATAACGGTTGACTATTTCTTCTATCAGGGGACTGACAGAGCCCTGTTCACCTACATAGTAAATAGTAATGTCCTTATCCAGATTATCCAGTACATCATAAGTTTGTTCCGACAGGGAATACATCTTGTTCCATGTCAGGTCAATCCGGACCGGAATCAGATCAGCTACCAGGTTAACTATAATGAGCGCTGCTATTACAATGAGTGTCAATAATGTGGCATAGCCGCCATACTTGAATTTCCTGCTCTTGAAAGACTGCAATATGTCCATCTTACTAATATTAAATTTCATCCCTGTCCCCCCTTAGCTCCATCTTTTCTTCTCAAGCATCCGTACTGTCAGGAAAATAAAGACGCCTGCAAAGGAAATATAATAAACAATGGGGCTGATACTGAATATGCCCATTGAAAAGTCCTGATACCGGCTGAGCAGAGAGAACCAGCTGAAAACCCTGCCAATCAGGCCGCTGTATAAATATGGCCTTATGATATAACCTGCCGCAACTGCCAAAGCCCCGATAAGCAGAATGCCGCCGCCCACGTACCAGTTTCTGGTGGCCATATAAAAGACAAATGCGATGCCAATAACCAGGATAGCAGCAAATATAAGGCCGGATGTCTGATCAGTAGGGAGACTGTTTATAATGGCATCGATAAACCATAAAAGAAGGAGGGCGGTAAAGGTAACCACTGCTGCAATTACCTGGTTGTCGGTAAGAGATGATATGAAAAGTCCGACTGCTATCAGCGCAGAACCAAAGAGAAAGAATCCAATGTATCCACCTATGATCTCACCCCAGTTAATGGTTCCCATGGTGCTTAATATAATGGGATAAATAAAGGTAATAACCAGGGTCATAAGCAATACGCTTACAGCTCCAAGAAATTTTCCCAGCACAATATGAGTCAGACTGATGGGGCTTGTCAAAAGCAGCTGATCGGTTTTCTGCCTTGCCTCCTCTGCCATAAGACGCATGGTTAAAATGGGCACCGCCAATAGAAAAACAAAGGTAATATTGGACAATACACCATTATACTGCGGGCTTAAACTCATAAGATTGTTAAGGACAAAGAACAGGCCCACAAAGAAGAGTAAAGAAGCCATAAAGATATAGCCTGTCATGGATTTAAAGTAAGTGAGAAATTCCTTTTTCATTATGGCCAGCATAATCAGCCTACCTCCTTTTCCTGGGTAGTAACCTGAAGGAAGATTTCCTCCAGAGTCAGATCCATGGATTTCATCATCAAAATGGGATAGGATGCTCTGCTCATGGCATTAAACAGGGGCCGGCGGATATCCACATTGGGATCTGCCTCCACCACTACATCAATGGTGCCGGGTTCCCTTGAACCCTGAGATTCCAAATACTGTATCCCGGGCAGCTCGTTGATGGCCTTCATAATCTGCTTTTCCGGACCGGCTATGCGCAAATTGAGCTTGCTGCTGCCGGCCAGACCCTTGGACAGATTTTCAGGTGTATCGCTGGCAACGATCTTTCCCTTATTGATGATTATTACCCTTTCACATACAGCACTGACCTCAGGCAGGATGTGAGAGCTGAGTATAACGGTATGATCCTTTCCCAAATCCTTTATAAGATTGCGGATTTCAATGATTTGTTTAGGATCCAGCCCTACGGTGGGTTCGTCCAAAATAAGAACCTCGGGATTGCCGATGAGGCACTGGGCAAGACCAACCCTTTGCTTGTATCCCTTGGACAGGTTTTTGATAAGCCTTCCCCTTACATCGCCTATCTTTACCAGATCCATGATCTTTTCCATGCTTTTTTTTCTGTCGCTGCCGGTAACGCCCTTGATGTCGCTGACAAAATCAAGGTACTCCGTAACAATCATGTCACCGTACAACGGTGGAAATTCCGGCAGGTAGCCTATCATTTTCTTTGCTTCCTCGGGCTGCTCCAGAACATCAATGCCGTTGATCATGGCTTTCCCTTCAGTAGCAGAAATATATCCCGTAAGAATATTCATGGTCGTTGTCTTTCCTGCACCGTTGGGCCCGAGGAATCCCAGGATTTCTCCCGTTTCCACGGTAAAATCAATGGCGTCTACTGCAACATGCTGACCATAACGTTTGGTCAGATTTTCCACTTGAATCAAAAAGTATCCCCCCTTGAATAATGAGTGCCAATAATGAGAAAAGCTTGCGTCACAATTATTAGTTATTATATCTCACGTGCTGGATTATAGCAAAAGAATTTAAACAAACTGTTAATAATCTGTGAATATTAACAGGTTCTACAGCCGCTTCCATCGTACACCCTGGGGGGTATCCTCAAGCACAATGCCCTGCTCCTTCAGCTGATCTCGAATGCTGTCGGCCAGCGCCCAATTCTTCATCTTCCTTGCCTGTTCCCTCTTTTCTATAAGCTCTTCGATTTCTCCGTCCAGGCTTCCTTGCTTCCTGTTTAAAAGACCCAGTATGCCGGTCAGGCTCTTCAGTGCATCAAGTGCGGCCCGGATAGTTCCGGCCGACCGGCCGGCCGTTACATGAATATTGATCTCCCTGACCAGATCAAAGATCACGCCGACGGCATCTGCAGTATTTATATCATCCTCCATAGCCCGTTCAAAGTCCTCTTTAAACCGGGGCAGCCTGTCCAAAAACTGCTTTTCACTTTCATCAGCAGGCTTTTCTTCCGCATCCTTCAAAAGATGTTCCAAGTTGTTCCTGGCATTGTACAGGCGCTCCAGTGCACTTTGGGCCTGTTCCAGCAGCTCCCTGCTGAAATTTATGGGATTCCGGTAGTGGGAAGACAGCATAAACAGCCGGACAACTTCCGGATCGAAATCTTTTGAAATATCCCTGACGGTAAAGAAATTGCCCAGGGACTTGGACATTTTCCGATTATCCACATTGATATAGCCGTTATGCAGCCAGTAACGGGCAAAAGGCTTGCCTGTAGCCCCTTCACTCTGGGCAATTTCATTTTCATGGTGGGGAAAGATCAGATCCTGCCCGCCGGAGTGGATATCAATGGTTTCACCCAGGTATTTGGTTGCCATTACAGAGCACTCGATATGCCATCCCGGCCGGCCGGGTCCCCAGGGGCTGTCCCAGGCAGGCTCGCCGGGCTTCTGCCCCTTCCACAGGACGAAATCCATGGGATTCTTCTTTTTGTCGTTGATATCAATACGGGCTCCCAATTCCAAATCTTCAAGGTTTTGCCCGGACAGCCTGCCGTATCCCTCATAGGCCCCTGTATCAAAATAGACGTCACTGCCCGCCTGATAAGCCAGCCCCTTGTCCATCAGCTTCTGAACAAAGGCAATTATATCATCAATATGTTCAGTTGCTTTTGGATGAAAATCTGCCCGGCGGATACCCAGCCCGTCTGCATCTACAAAGTACTCGGCTATAAACTTCTCAGCCAGCTCCTGTACTGTGAGGCCCTCCTCCTTTGCCCTCTGAATCATCTTATCATCGATATCAGTAAAGTTTTGAACGAAAGTAACCTTATACCCCTTGTGTTCCATGTATCTGCGGAATACATCAAATATGACAAAGGGTCTGGCATTACCGATATGAAAATAATTATATACAGTGGGACCGCAGGAATACATGCGGATTTCCCCGGGCTTAATGGGAATGAACTCTTCCTTGGTCTTTGTTAATGTGTTATAAAGCTTCATCTTTCAATCTTTCCTCCATTTCATCTACTTTTTTCTCCAAATCCAGTATCCGGAAGGTCAACCTTCGTAAGGCGTCATCCACCGGATCCGGCAGTGCTGTATGATCCAAATCGATTTTTTGTTCCCGTACCTTGATATTGTCCTTTTTTACGACCCGCCCCGGTATGCCTACCACTGTTGAATTGGGCGGGACTTCACTTAGTACCACGGAACCGGCCCCGATTTTCGAGTTGTCTCCAACATGGAAGGGACCTAAAATCTTGGCTCCGCAGCTGATTACCACATTGTTGCCAATGGTAGGATGCCGTTTTCCGGTTTCCTTTCCTGTTCCCCCCAGGGTTGCTCCCTGGTAAATGGTGACATTGTCTCCGATTACAGTGGTTTCACCAATGACCACGCCCATGCCATGATCTATAAAGAGACCCTGTCCAATTCTGACGGCAGGATGGATTTCCACACCGGTTAAAAACCGGTTGAATTGAGAAACCATACGCGCTATCAGCTTTAGTCGGCGTCTGTGCAGCCAATGGGCAAAACGATGCAGAACAACGGCATGAAATCCGGAATAACACAGTAAAACTTCCAGTACATTGCGTGCGGCCGGATCCCGCTCCAAAACAGCCTGAATATCCCTTTTTATCTGTTTGAACATCTTTACCCCCTGATCTTTATTTGAATAAATCCAATACAGCTTCAATGGCAAATCATAATATAAAAACCTCCACTCTGAAGAAGATCAGAGACGGAGGTTCCGCGGTTCCACTCTGCTTGGCATAATTATGCCCGGCTTAGGCTTATAACGGCGCATGCCGCCCTGCCCTACTTAATTCAGACAGGTTGCTCCCGGGCGCACTTCGGCATGTTCACTGGCTGGAGTGCCTTTCAGCCGGCGGACACTCTTCTCTGTAGACATCCCATACCTACTCTTCCCGTTCACAGCATTTATTGTATCAATTTATTTACTTAAGTTATTATAATATACCGGGAAAACGGTGTCAACGATGCGCCTGTCCCGGTTTTCAGCCCCTCAGCAGATCCGCCAGCCATCCGAAAAATCTCTTTATGGCATCCAGTATCTGCTGGAAAAGCCCCTTGTTCTGTTCTATTGTTTCCCTTACCTTCTCCAGCCCCTTATTGATGTTTTCAAGCTGCTTCGATATCTTATCCACGCTGAGATCCAGCTTGCTGATGCGTTCCATCAGGGCAGCCAGCTGGTCAATATGCTCCTGGGTAATGTTGATATTCAGCTCCGCTGCTATATTGATGATTATTTGCCTGATCTGCTCCGGGTCAGTAATCTTTTCACGTATAATCCGCTCTTTTATTTCCTGAATCAGGGAAGCAGCCTTATCCTTGCCAATGTCATCCCCCAGTTTCCCGGTGGTGACCAGCTCATCATTAGCCGCCTGCTTGGCTTCCTCGGACAATTCCTCTCCTGTGGCCTCTTCAAAGGCCTTCATGATGCCCGTCAGCGCTGCGGTACCGGAAACCTCAAAAGGCGCAGCAGCTATGACCCTGGCGTTTTCCACGCCTGCCGTAACCATGGCATTGGCATACATCTCCTTGGTGACCCAGTTAATATTGTGGGTTTCCACCGAAATACCCTCATCATCATCCAGCAGCTCAACATATGCTGAAGAGAAGGCCCGTTTCCCGATGACTTCCTCCGATATTTTGCCCTCAAGATAGGCACGTTCTTCCTGATTGGTCACTTCTATGATCTTTACCTCATCTTCCCGGACATCAAACAAATTAAGTATCTGTTTCCTTTGCTGTTCACTAAGGTTTGCACCCAGGCTGACCACCCTGTTTTCCTTTTCTTCCGCAAAAACGATGCCTGCAGTAATGCTTACAATATGTAAGACAATCAAAATCAGGACTGTTGATTTTTTCATTATTCTTTTCATTTTATTCTCTGCCCTCCCTTACCGATCATTGACATGTTTTTTTATAACCCTGCAATAAGCGGCATGATTTAATGGGTTATGAATTCATCCTGTCAATCAAAGCTACTGCCTGTGCCCCCATTCCCTCCTCTCTTCCGACAAAACCCAAACCCTCGGTTGTGGTTGCCTTTATGTTAATACACGTTTTATCTATGCCCAAAACACTGGAAATATGCTCTGTCATTTTAGGAATGTAGGGAAACATTTTTGGCCTCTGGGCCATAATTACAGCATCAATGTTGACAACCCGAAAGCCCTCCTGCCGGAGCAGCTGCCTTACCTGCTGCAGCAGTGCCAGGCTGGATACATCACGCCAGGCCTCGTCTTTATCGGGAAAATGCCTGCCGATGTCGCCCAGTCCGGCAGCTCCTAATAGTGCATCCATGATGGCATGGATCAGGACATCCGCATCGGAATGCCCCAGCAGCCCCTTATCCCAGGGGATAAGCACTCCTCCTACAATAAGCGGACGATTCTCTGTCAGTTTATGCACATCATATCCGATACCCACCCTCACATCTTTTCCCTCCTGCTTTTCAAATACAGGGCAGCAGCTGTAAGGTCTTCCGGTGTGGTAATTTTTATGTTTTTATAACTGCCTTCAATCAGCCTGACCGGATGACCCAGCCTTTCCACAAGGGAACTGTCATCCGTCCCCAGATACCGGTCCTCCCTGGCCTTCTCATGGGCTTCTTTAAGCAAATCCAGCCGGAAGGTCTGCGGGGTTTGTATGGTCCACAGCCTGCTTCTGTCCGGTGTGCGGATGGCAAAGCCCTTATCATCCGCTTCCTTGATGGTATCCCTGGAAGGCATTCCAACAACGGCAGCACCGTAAACCCGTGCAGCGGCAATGGATTCCTCTATTACATCCACGGTAACCAAAGGACGGACCCCGTCATGTATGGCAACCAGTTCACAATTACTAAGACCATTTATGGCATTCCATACCGAATCCTGCCTTTCTCTTCCTCCGTCGGCAAACAAAACAGGTTTGGCAATGGAAAATGGTTTAAGGATGTTATTTCTTATCCATTCAGCATTATCGGAGACAATCACCATTGAATCGATTGAAGGTGCGGCTTCAAAGGCCAAAAGAGTATGAGCCAGCACCGGCCTGCCTTCCAGTTCCATAAACTGCTTGGGAACAGCCCCTCCCATTCTGAGGCCCTTCCCTGCTGCCAGGATAACGGCAGTAACTGATTTGTTCATAACAGCCCCCTGATGACGAAAAGTCGGGCTTTCACCCAACCATATAATACATTCATTTTTTACTTAAAACAGTTTCTCAGGAAACGATCTGATCAGCGGATTTGGGTTTGGCAAAGATCATCCGCCCTGCTGCTGTCTGCAGGACACTTGTCACCATAACCCCAATAGTTTCCCCCACATGTTTTTTACCGCCGTCCACCACGATCATGGTGCCGTCGTCCAGATAGGCTATACCCTGTCCCATTTCCTTTCCGTCTTTGATGACCTGCACCACCATTTCCTCACCGGGCAGAACAACCGGTTTTACAGCATTGGCCAGTTCATTTATATTAAGCACGGTAACGCCCTGAAACTCGGCCACCTTATTCAGATTGTAGTCGTTTGTGAGTACCTTGGCATTTAAAAGCTGACCCAGCTTCAATAGCTTGGTATCCACTTCTGCTGTATCGGCAAAATCTTCCTCATGGATTCGTACCTCAATCTCCAGTTCCTTTTGGATCCTATTTAGTATATCCAGCCCCCGGCGCCCGCGGTTGCGCTTAAGAGCATCGGACGAGTCGGCAATATGGCGCAGCTCCTCCAGTACAAAAGAGGGTATAATCAATGGTCCTTCCACAAAGCCGGTCTTGCAGATATCAAAAATACGCCCGTCAATTATTACGCTGGTATCCAAAACCTTGGGTACTGAAGTCCGTTCCTTACCGGGCTTGTCTTTGGCAAATTTCCGGAAGGGAAAAAATCCACTGAGTTCATCACGCCTTTTTGTGGCAATGCTGACTCCCAGATAGACAGAAAAAACATAAATGGCAATGGTCAGAATAAGGGATATCCAGGGAATCTTCATTCTGCTGATGGGATCGGATATGAGAAAGGCAATAATCAGCCCGACTATCAGCCCTACCGATCCGGATACAATGTCCGGCATGGGTATTTCAATGAACTTATTCTCAACCCAGCTTAGGAATGCCAGAGTGTGTTTTATAATACCGGAAGACAGTAAAAAAAATAAGAGTCCAAATGCAAATCCGCAGATAATGATGAGTATGATTTCCTGATAATCGGGAGCAAACAGGATATTGAAATGCTCCAACCCCTGATTGATTAAGAGCGCAATGCCGATACCGGCAGCCAAGCCTGTCAGTGTCAGCAGTATGCGCAGCATTCTCCGCATTACATCACCTCCTGTTACCTATTATTATCATTATACCAAAATTTTATAATATATAAATACTAACCTTCCTTACTTTATAATTTGAGATGAAAACAATTCGCTTATTTGGCTGCCTGAAGCAAAATCTCATGGCCTGGGCCATGAGAGGTTAAAAAGTACAAATAGGAGATGAGAATAACAGCGTCAGTCCGACGCTGTTTCCTGGAGAGTTATCTTGTCTATCATTGATGCCACTTCATCTTCTGCAGCTGAAGTGGACAGGCACACTTCACTGATGAGTATCTGCCTTGCATTATTGAGCATTTTCTTTTCAGCGGAAGACAAACCCTTGTCGCGATCGCGTATCATGAGATCCCGTACGACATCGGCTACTTCGAAAATATCTCCGGTCTTAATCTTCTCCAGATTCATCCGGTATCTTTTATTCCAATTGTCGGGAAGGGTGTCGCTTGGATGACTCAGAACATGTACAAGCTTGCTGATGTCGGTGTGGGATATGACTTCCCTCACGCCTATTTCTTCCACATTTTTGGTGGGGATCATAACCTTCATCCCGCCCATAGGGAAATTGAGTATATAATATTGCTGTTTTTCTCCTAATATTTCCTTTACCTCTATTCCCTCTATTATGCCGGCACCGTGCATTGGATAGACCACTTTGTCACCTATCTCAAACATCCATGATGCCTCCTTTCAATTGACTAATTACAATTATAGCACAAGAGGAGAAAGAAGTCAAAAAACTGATATTGTAACAAATATACACCTGGTTGTCAACAATAAATCCATATATTTTTATAATATGCAAAACAACAGATCTGCTCGGGTTAAATTCGGTAAATTTCAACAAATCCGGTTTTCCGATTGCTTGACAAATATATTAAACTCCATCATAATTAAATTATAGCGATATTAAAGGAGTGCGCGCGAATATGGACATGATTTTACAAAACTACCAGAACATGGCCAGGGAGCAATTGCTGCGGCATCGAAGCATTCTGGATATTATTACCAAGTACCAGGAAGCGGCTGCCAGGGTAAACCGGGCAGTAGTAAAAGCCGTCACGGACTGCGGCTGTATTGAGATACATGCAGGAAAACAGCAGATCCCCGAAAATGTTTCCCTGGACAATCTGAAAAACTACATGGATTCACATATAACCGGAAGTGTGTGCTCCAACTGCAGAAATATCATAGAAGATGAACTGGGCAACCAGCTTTTTTATATGGCCAGCCTGGCCAACACCCTGGATATCAGCCTGTATGATATCATTCTCAGGGAAGAAAAGAAAATGACCACCCTTGGAAAATACCAATTCCGCTGAACATGTTATAAAAGGAAAGCATTTTGAAAAGGCTGCCATTCGGCAGCCTTTTCAGCTTACTGAAAGCCTTTCACTGGTACACTGCTTACAATCATTACTGGGCTGCTTTGACCTCATCCCAAATACGATTGTATAGAGCAATTATATCACTTATATCCTCAAAAACCTCACAATTTACCAGCGAACCCATGTCCGGATAGGCAACCTCATCATTGCGGATCTCTTCGTCCAGCATCTCCATGGCTGCTATGTTGGGCGTGGAGTATCCGATGTATTCGGCGTTGCGTAAGGCGATCTCAGGATCAGTCATGAAGTTGATAAAGAGCTCGGCAGCCTCCTTGTTCTGACTGGTCTTGGGAATGGCCATGGCATCAAACCACAGATTTGAGCCCTCCTTGGGAATGGCATATTCCAAATCTTCATTTTCCCATTTCATGGCTACGGCATCTCCGGACCAGACTACTGCCAGTGCAGCCTCCCCGGCAACCATCTTATCCTTTACCTCATCCCCCACATAGGACAGCACCAGGGGCCTTTGCCTGATAAGTTCCTGTTTGGCCTCCTCCAGCTGGGCCTCATCCCTTGTATTCAGTGAATATCCCAGTTTTTTCAGGGCAACTGCAATGGAGTCCCTCTGGCTGTCCAGCATAAAGATGTTTTTTTCATACTTGGGGTTCCAGAGGATATCCCAGCTGTCCACCGGGTCATCCACCATGGTCTTGTTATATGCAATTCCCAGGGTGCCCCACATATAGGGAACAGAGTATTCATTGTCGGGATCATAGTCCAGACTCGTGAACTCATCCCCAATATTCTCATAGTTGGTTATTTTGCTCATGTCTATCTTATGAAGCATGTCTTCCTTAATAAGCCTTGCTATCATATAATCCGACGGGAAAATGACATCATAGTTGGTCCCTCCGGATTTAAGCTTGACATACATCTCTTCATTGGTAGCGTAGACGGTATAGTTTACCCGGATACCATATTCCTCTTCAAAGTCCCTGAGAACCGATTCATCTATATAGTCCCCCCAATTGAAGACGGTAATGGTACCGCCGCCCTTCTTTTCACCATCCCCGCTGCCTCCGCAGGCAGTCAGGCTAAATATCATGACCAATACCAGGAAGATAGCGGCCATTTTCTTTACTTCTGCCATTTTTCCCTCTCCTTTCCGGATTATCAACAGACATCCTTAAATTCACTATGATTAAAAGTATCAGAACGCTCAGAAACATTAAGGTTGAAAGAGCATTTATTTTCGGACTGATTCCTCGCCTGGCCATTCCAAATATGACAATGGAAAGGTTGTTTACTCCTGAACCCGTCGTGAAAAAGCTGATTACAAAGTCATCGATGGACAGGGTAAAGGCCAGCAGGAAGCCGGTAATGATACCGGGCATGATCTCCGGAAGAATAACCTTCCAGAAGGCTTCCACTGGAGATGCCCCCAGATCCAGAGCCGCCTCATACAGATGCTTGTTCATCTGCTTGAGCTTGGGCAGGATGGATAAAATTACATAAGGAATGTTAAAGGTAATATGTGCCAGGAGCATGGTTGCAAAGCCCAGATTCATCTTCATGGAGATAAAGAGCACCATCAGTGAAATACCGGTTACAATGTCCGGATTCAGGATGGGGATATAGTTCAGGTTGAGTACCATGCTCTGGGGCAGCTTTTTCATATGGAAGATGCCAATGGATGCAACCAGGCCTATTACAGTGGCAATAACGGAGGACAGAATCGCAATAAGCAGGGTATAGTAAAGGGCCGACATAATCTGGCGATCCTGAAAGAGCTCCCTGTACCACTTGAGTGTCAGACCCTCCCAATTGCCCCTGGACTTGGACTCATTGAAGGAAAATACAATAAGCACCAGTATGGGGGCATAAAGGAAGGCAAATATGAGAAAGACATAGGTTTTCTTAAGAAAACGCATCACCACAGGGCACCTCCCCCCTTATCCTGCTCATACCGGGACATAACTCCCATGCTGAGCAGTATAAGTATCATCATTATAACCGACAGAGCGGATCCGAAACCCCAGTCTCCTGAAGACAGAAACTGCTGTTCAATCAGGTTGCCTATAAGGGTGAACTGACCGCCGCCCAGGAGCCTTGATATGACAAAAGTAGTTACCGCAGGCATGAATACCATGGTGATACCGGAAACCACCCCGGGCAGACTTAAGGGGAAAATCACCCTTCTGAAAACAACAATGCCGTTGCCGCCCAGATCCTGAGCCGCCTCTATCACACTCTGATCGATCTTGGATAGAACCGAGTAGATGGGCAGGATCATAAAGGGAAGAAAATTATATACCATTCCAAGCACAACTGCCTTATTGGTATAGAGAATGTCCAGGGAAGGCAGGTTCAGAAAGGACAGGATAGTGTTTACCACACCATTCCGCTCCAGCAGAGTCATCCATGCATAGGTGCGCAGCAGAAAATTCATCCACATGGGAAGCACTATGAGCATATACATAATCTTTTTCCTGCTGAACTCCCTGCCGGCCAATATGGCTGCCATGGGATAACCCAGCAGCAGACAGATAATTGTACTCACCAGGGCCAGTACTACGGAGCGAATCAGAACATTTATATAAATCGGGTCCACAAACCTGTGGAAGTGTCTGAAGGTCAGCTGATAACCCTCACCCGTCTGCTCGGTCACACTGTAAAACACCACCAGGATCATGGGCACAACTATAAAAATAATCATCCAGATAATGTAAGGCCAGGCAAGCCAATGTCTTTTCATATATCCACCTTCTTCTTCATAATATGGATATCATCCGGCATTATATTCAGGCCCACCTCACTGCCTTCGGGAGCCATTACGGTGCTGTGCACCATCCAGGTATAATTCTCACCTTCGATCATCATTTCATAATGCACGCCCTTGAAGGTGACAGTGCGTACAATACCGGTAAGCATGCCCTGGTCTGCCGACACCACCTTGATGTCCTCGGGCCTTATAACCACGTCCACATGCTCTCTTTCACCGAAACCCTTATCCAGACAGGTAAACTGTCTGCCCATGAAGCTGACCAGGAAATCCTTCTCCATGATTCCGCCCAGTATGTTGCTTTCCCCTATAAAATCGGCAACGAAGGCATTTTTCGGTTCGTTGTAGATGTCTTCCGGTGTGCCTATCTGCTGAATAATGCCATTGTTCATCACCACAATGGTGTCTGACATGCTGAGAGCCTCTTCCTGGTCGTGGGTTACATATATGAAGGTAATTCCCAGGGACTGCTGCATTTTCTTCAGCTCCACCTGCATTTCCTTGCGCAGTTTCAGATCCAATGCACCCAAAGGCTCGTCCAGAAGCAGAACCTCCGGCTCATTGACCAGTGCCCGGGCAATGGCTACCCTTTGCTGCTGGCCTCCGCTCAGTGAATTTACCGAACGCTTTTCATAGCCCTCCAGGTTAACCAGCCTGAGCATATGCTCCACCTTTTCCTGTATCAGCTCTTTATCCATTTTCTTGATTTTGAGGCCGAAAGCGATGTTGTCAAATACATTCATATGAGGAAAAAGTGCATACTTCTGAAAAACGGTATTGACCTTCCGCTTATGGGCAGGTAGATTATTTATGTTTTTCCCTTCAAAGAGCAAATCGCCTTCGTCTGCTTCCTCAAAACCGCCGATTATCCGCAAAGTGGTGGTTTTTCCGCAGCCGCTGGGACCCAGAAGCGTAACGAATTCATTTTTTCTTATATACAGGTTGATGTTAACCAGAGCCGGTGTATCGTCATAGGTTTTGGATACACTTTTAAGCTCCAGAATGATTTTGTCAGTCATACCGAATCCCCTTTACAAATATTATCTTAAAAGGTGGGCGGCGTCGAAACCCACAACAGGACAGATTTTCCCCTGGAGCCGTTGGACAGGTAATGGCTCATATTGGGCTTGAAGGTAAAGCATTCACCTTTACGAACCCGATATTGCTGTTTGCCCAGATGCAAAATGACAGCGCCGGACAAAACATAGCCGAACTCTTCCCCTTCGTGGGGGTCCTCTGCTTTGGACATGCCCCCCGGAGCCAGTTCCATGACTATGGGCTCCATCAGGTTTTTTTGTGCGTTGGGGACAATCCAGTGTATTACATGATCCAATTCCTTGTTTTCCAGGCTGGAAACATCTTCCTTTTTGAATACAATTTTTTCATCAATCTGCTCATTGAAGAAATCCTTGATATTGGTGCCCAGGCTCTCCAAAATGTCCATCAGGGTAGCAATGGAGGGAGAGGTGAGCTCCCGCTCCACCTGGGAAATAAACCCCTTGGAAAGCTCGCACCTGTCGGCGAGTTCCTGCTGGGTCAAACCGTTGCGTATCCGCAATTCCCTGATTTTTTCCCCTATTTTCATAAAATCATCCAGTCTCCTAACACTAAACTTTGAGTTTATAATAGCTAAACAAGAATACGCATATATAAATACCATATCTGCAGGGCAATGTCAACAAAAAAATAAGTAATTTTCCTGAGATTGTACAACCTATTTCTATTGAAGAAAAAAGGAGACAATTTCATGCTTCATGTGGAAAACATTTCAAAACACTATGTCACGGGGGAGGTAAGACATACGGCACTAAACGGGGTTACGATAAGCTTCAGAAAAAATGAATTTGCAGCCATCCTGGGCCCCAGCGGATCAGGAAAAACCACTTTTTTAAATATTGTAGGGGGCCTGGATCGGGCTGATCAGGGCGACCTTCGGATCAACGGCAGTTCAACCGAAAAATTCAGCGACAGCGACTGGGACGCATACAGAAACAACAGTGTTGGCTTTGTTTTCCAAACCTATCATTTAATTGAGCATTTGAACATAAGGGATAATGTAATGCTGGGGCTGGCTTTAAGCGGCGAGTCTGCTGAAAGCAGGCGAAAGAAGGCCGAGGATGTGCTTGTGAAGGTGGGCCTTAAGGATCACATTCATAAAAAACCCAGCCAACTGTCAGGCGGTCAGATGCAGCGGGCTGCTATAGCAAGGGCTTTGGCCAACGACCCCGACATCATCCTGGCAGACGAACCCACCGGTGCCCTGGACACCAATACCAGCGTGCAGATATTGGATCTGATAAAGGAGATAGCCAGGGACAAGCTGGTCATCATGGTTACCCACAATCCTCTCCTGGCGGAAAAATATGCAGATCGGATTATAGAATTCAAGGATGGAAAGGTGGTAAAGGACACCAGGCCTTATGAGCAGCCCCGGGAGGACCCGGAGTATCAGCTGCGCAGAACCGGAATGGGATTTGGCACTGCCCTGAAGCTTTCGGGAAGAAACATCCGGACCAAATGGTTTCGCACCCTGCTTACCTCCTTTGCATCCAGTATCGGCATTGTGGGCATCGCCTCCATACTTGCCCTTTCCAACGGATTCAACAAGCAGATTGCAGAATTTGAATCCGGTACCCTTTCAGGTTTTCCCATTATGATTACTCAGCAGACTGAGGAGGTGGATATGGATTTTATCATGGGCAGGGATGACAATGATGAGAACAGGTACCCGGACACAGATGAGATCTATCCCTATGATCCAAGCCAAGACAAGAGAGTACATACCAATACACTGACAGAATCCTACATAAAGTATATAGAAGAGATGAATCCGGAATGGCTGAACGGTATCGCCTATACCCGGCTTGTAAATCTAAATCTGCTGCGCTCGGACGGAAGCACTGCAACTTCCGTGGATGCTGCAGCCCTGAACCTGTCAGCCTATCCTGTCAATCCGGATCGGAATCGGCCGGGTTACCTGGAAACAGCCTATGATCTGCTGGCAGGCAGATATCCCGAAAGCATGCATGACCTGGTACTGGTAACCGACAAATACAACAGGGTTGACATATCCATCCTGGAGGAACTGGGCCTGCCGTCCGATGTAAAAAGCTTATGCTTTCAGGACATCCTGAACCGGGAGCTTAAGGCTGTTCCCAACGATGTATTTTATAAGCAGGAAGGAGAGCTTTTCGTTTTGAACGGAGATCCGAAAAACCTGCAAAAGCTGTATGACAACGAAGAGGCTCTGCCGCTGCGTATTACCGGGATAGTGCGGCCGGCCCGTAAAACCGATATCCCCGTGCTCCTGCCCGGTATTGCATTTTCCGATGATTTGAGCCGGCATTTTATGGCACTGGCAGGAAAATCAGCAATAGTAAAGGCACAGACGGATGCCGACTACAACGTCCTGACCGGGGAACCCTTCCGCAAATCGGAAAGCCTGTCACCTTCCGGGACCCCGCTTGGACCCATGGGCAGCCCGATAAGCACGCCGCACCAACAGGCTGCGCCTAAAAAGGATACCATGTTGTCCAGCCTGGGCGCCTCCACTATTCCTCATATGATAACCATCTATCCGGTGGACTTCCAGCACAAGGATCTGGTGCTGGAATATCTGGATGCATGGAATGAGGGGAAAAAAGCAGAGGAAAAAATTCTGTATACGGATCTGGCAGGCACCATAACAGATCTTTCCGGCGGCATCATGCGTGCCATTACCCTGGTATTAATTGCTTTTTCTGCTACCTCTCTGATTGTATCAATTATTATGATCGGCATCATTACATATATATCTGTATTGGAACGGACCAGGGAAATCGGTATTCTGCGATCCCTGGGGGCAAGAAAAAAAGACATTGCCCGTGTCTTTAATGCGGAAACCTTCCTTATAGGAGCTGCATCCGGTACAATAGGTATTCTGCTGGGGGCAATCCTGACCATACCCATAAACAATATCCTGTTTCGGCTGACAACTCTGGAAAATGTGTCCCGGCTGGATATAGTCCATGCTCTCCTGCTCCTGCTTGTCAGTATTGTCCTTACAATGGCAGGAGGATTCATTCCTGCCCTCATGGCTGCAGGCAAGGATCCGGTGGCGGCACTTCGCGGTGAACAGTGAAACCCGAACCCTTTTTAAGATCAAATACTTGACAGGTATTTTTTATTACCTTATTGTTAATGTATATATTCACAAATGGAAAATATATTTCCCGCATAGCCGTGAGAAAGGATATCATATAGCATGAAGCTGATTCTTCGTTATCTGAAGCCATTTATTCTGGCTGTTATTCTTTGTATTATCCTGCTCTATATACAGGCCATAGCTGAGCTCTCCCTGCCCAATCTGATGTCAGACATTGTCAACATCGGCATACAACAGGGAGGCATAGAAAGCGCCGCACCTGAAGCCATCAGCCAGGAAGGCCTTAATTTTGCTTCCATGTTTATGAAGGATCATGAGAAAGAACTGATAGAAAAGCACTACCGGCTTATAACAGCGGATTCAGAGGAAGCCGATGAGCTGATTAATAACTATCCCATTTTGAAGGAAAAGCCCATTTACCTGCTGCAGATTCCGGAGGATGAAACAGAAGCCCTAAGCAGCCTGGAGGAAGCCTATGGCAGAGCGGCACTCGCCTTTGTCCGGCTCATGCAGTCCATGGAAGGCTCCTCCACCGGCATGTCAATGCCCGGCAGCTCCGATGAAACAGATGAAAAGGATCGTTCCGCCATCTTAAGGGAAGTGGAGCCGTCCATGCTGTATCAGCTGATTCCCCTGCTGACCCGGATGCCGGCTAAGGCATTCGAAGAAGCCAGAGCCGCTGCTGATACCGCCGATCCATCCCTGGCCAGGCAGGCAGGCACCGTCTTAAGCCGCCTCTTCTATGGGGAGTTGGGCGTCAGCCTTGATGTCGTGCAAAGAAACTATATCCTGCGTACCGGCCTTTACATGATGCTGATCACCCTTTTGGGTGCAGTGGCAACAATCGGTGTAGGCTTTTTATCCTCCCGGACAGGTTCCCGGGCCGCCCGGCTGATGCGCCGGGATATTTTCCGGAAGGTGGAGAGCTTTTCACTGGAGGAATTTGATCGGTTCTCCACTGCCTCCCTGATCACACGTACCACCAATGACGTAAGTCATGTTCAAATGATTATGATAATGGGGCTTCGAATGATGGTCAGAGCGCCTATCATGGGAATTGGCGGCATAATAATGGCACTTCGGAAGAGCCTTTCCCTGAGCTGGATAATTGCTTTGGCTGTTTTGGTTCTGATCTCAGTAATCAGCGTCATTTCCACCATTGCCATACCAAGATTCAAACTGATGCAAAAGCTGACAGACAGGCTGAATCTGGTCACCCGGGAGAGCCTTACGGGCATGATGGTAATAAGGGCCTTTGGCAATCAAAAGCATGAAGAGGAACGCTTCAGAAAGGCCTCAGCTGAACTGAGGGACAACACCAGGTTCGTCAATCGGGTCATGAATGTGCTGTGGCCGAGCATGATGCTGATAATGAATCTTTCCTCCCTGGTCATTATATGGGCCGGTGCCCATGAGATTCAGCGTTCTGCCATGCAGGTAGGCGATATGATGGCCTTTATACAGTATGCCATGGAAATTATTATGGCCTTTCTGATGATTGCCATGATCTTTGTAATGCTGCCCCGGGCCATGGTTTCCGCCAACCGGATAAACGAGATTCTGGATGTTTCCCCTTCCATACAGGATAAAGAAGAACCGGTTGTCCTGGGAAGAGGCATGAAGGGTGAAGTGGTTTTCCACAATGTTTCCTTCAGGTACAAGGGTGCGGAAAACGATGCCATTCACAATATATCATTTACCGCCCGGCCCGGAGAAACCACAGCCATAATCGGGTCCACCGGCTCCGGCAAGACCACCCTGGTAAACCTTATTCCCCGCTTCTATGATCCCACCGAGGGCGAGATTACCATTGACGGAATTCCCATAAGCAGTCTGACTCTGGATGAGCTGCGGGGCAATATAGGTTATGTGCCTCAAAAATCCACCCTCTTTACCGGAACAGTGGAAAGCAATATACGATACGGAAAAGAGCAGGCATCCCCGGAAGAAATCGGCCGGGCATCCGAAATCGCCCAGGCTGCGGGGTTTGTCAGCAATATGGAGGAAGGCTTTCAATCCTCCATTACCCAGGGGGGTTCAAATGTGTCAGGAGGTCAGAGGCAGAGGCTGTCCATTGCCAGAGCCCTTGTCAGGCAGGCCCCCATCTACATCTTTGATGACAGCTTCTCTGCCCTGGATTTCAAAACCGATGCCAGGCTGCGAAAGGCCCTGCATCAATACACGGATAAATCCACCATTCTGATAGTGGCACAGCGCGTCAGCACCATCATGAACGCAGATCAGATAATTGTCTTGAATGAAGGCCGGATAGCCGGTATCGGCAGACATGCCGATCTTTTAAGAACCTGCAGGGAGTACAGGGAAATTGCAGAATCCCAGTTGTCCGAGGAGGAATTGGCATGACAAAAGAGAATAACAGAAACCAAAGGCCGGGCAGCGGGACGCAGACAGGAAGACGGGGAGGTTTTCGGGGAGGCCCCGGTCCCAGAGGCCTGATGCCAGGCGATAAAGCTAAGGATTTCAAAGGCAGCATGAAAAAACTGGTTTCCTATTTGTCTGCCTATCGGCTTCAAATAGTTTCGGTCATGATACTTGCCCTGCTGTCAGCAGTGTTTAGCATTGCAGGCCCAAAAATCCTTGCCCAGGCCACCAATGAGCTGTTTAACGGAATTATGAATCTGATATCAGGCAGCGCAGAAGGTATTAATTTTGCCCGCATTGCCCGGATTCTGTTCTTTCTTCTTGCCTTGTATCTGGTCAGCGCATTTTTCGCCTATATGCAGGGTTTCATCATGACTGATGTATCCACCAAAGTCTCCCACGATCTGCGTAATTCCATTGCAGCCAAAATCAACAGGCTGCCTCTTAAGTACTTCGATACCACAACCCACGGAGATGTTTTATCCAGGGTTACCAACGATGTGGATGTTCTTAATCACAGCCTGAATCAGAGCATCACCCAGATTATTTCCTCCGTTACCACCATGATCGGTGTTTTGATCATGATGATAACCATAAGCTGGTCCATGACCCTGGTTGCTTTGGGCATCCTGCCCCTGTCCGTGACGCTGGTTACCTTTATAGTAAAGAAATCGCAAAAGTATTTCCGGGCACAGCAGGAATATCTGGGGCTCTTAAACGGCCATGTGGAGGAGATGTATGGCGGTCATATTGTAGTCAAGGCATTCAGCAGGGAAAAGGAATCCACGGAAAAATTTGAGGAGTACAACAGCGAATTATACCGGTCGGGCTGGAAGTCGCAGTTTATCTCCGGCCTGATGATGCCTATGATGCACTTTGTCACCAATCTGGGTTATGTGATAATATGTATACTGGGTGCATACCTCACCACCCGCGGCAGCATGACAGTGGGAGGCATACAGGCATTTATCCAGTATGTACGCTCCTTTACCCATCCTGTTTCCCAGATTGCAAACATTACCAATGTAATTCAGCAGACCGCCGCAGCTTCGGAACGAATTTTCGAATTCCTGGGCGAAGAAGAGAAAAGTCCGGAGCAGGCAAAGGTAAGGGTGAATCGGGACGGAATACTTAAGGAAGGGGAAATCATCGCAGAAGGAAATGTAGAGTTTTCCCATGTACATTTCGGTTACGATCCGGACAATATCGTTATCAAAGACTTCTCAGCCGTAATCAGAAGTGGTCAGAAAGTAGCCCTGGTAGGCCCTACCGGTGCCGGTAAGACCACCATCGTCAAGCTTCTTATGCGTTTCTATGATGTGAACGAGGGCTCCATCCGGATAGAAGGACATGATATAAGGGAGTTTTCCAGGGATGATCTGCGTTCTCTTTTCGGCATGGTTCTGCAGGACACCTGGCTGTACAACGATACCATCATGGAGAACATCCGCTACGGCCGTCTGGATGCCTCGGACGAGGAAGTTATAGCTGCCGCCCGGGCTGCCCAGGCAGATCACTTTATACGCACCCTGCCCGAATCCTATCAGATGGTGCTGAATGAGGAGGCAACCAATGTCTCCCAGGGGCAGAAGCAGCTTTTAACCATAGCCAGGGCAATACTGTCGGATCCAAAAATTCTGATTCTGGATGAAGCCACCAGCTCTGTTGATACCAGAACGGAAATCCTGATACAAAGGGCCATGGACCATCTGATGGAAGGCCGCACCAGCTTTGTCATCGCCCACCGTCTGTCCACCATCCGCAATGCCGATCTTATTCTATGCGTGGATAATGGCAATATCGTTGAACAGGGTACCCATGAAGAATTGCTGCAGAGGGGCGGTTTCTACGCCAACCTCTACTACAGTCAGTTTGAAAAAATATCAGCTGTATAAGGGGGGAATGCCTGTGAAAGGCCAGCTGAGACACAAGGTTGTCTATCGAAGCCTTCAGTTTCTGTTGAAACCATTTATCACATGGAAATTCAATTACCGGTTTGAAAGAAGCAAGCCCCTGGATCACCCGGCCTTCATTCTTTCCAATCATGTTACCAACTGGGACCCCCTGTTGGTGGGGCTTGGCTTTCCCAAGATGATGTACTATGTGGCCAGCGATCATCTGTTTAGATTAGGGTGGCTGAGCAGCATCCTCCGCTTTTTGGTAGCACCCATTCCCCGTATAAAATCCACTGCGGATCGGCAGACGGTAGCAGCCATTTTCCGGCTCATAAAAGAAGGCCACAACATCTGTATTTTCCCGGAAGGAAACATAACCTTCAGCGGGGAAACCGGGGAACTGCACGGAACAACCGCCAGACTGATCAAGCGCACCGGCGCTGCCCTGGTTACCTACAGAATGGAAGGCGGATATCTGACTGAACCCCGCTGGTCCAGATTTCCCAGAAGAGGTGTCATGTATGGATATCCGGTGAAGGTCTACCTGCCGGATGAGATCAAGGCCATGTCGGAAGAGGAATTGATGAAGCGCATTGAAGAAGATCTTTATACCAACGCCTATGAGGAACAGAAACGCAGGCCAACAGCCTTCCGCGGCAAAAAACTGGCTGAGAATCTGGAAACCGCTCTTTACCTTTGTCCCTCCTGTAATCAGATAGGCAGGCTTAAGAGCAGGGATAACGTGCTGGCCTGCAGCTGCGGCCTGGAGCTGCAGTATACGGAATACGGTTATCTTAAGTCAACAAATCAAAATAAACCGCCCTTCACCACCGTTCTGGAATGGGTCAGGTGGCAGGCCGGCCGTATTCGGAAGCTGGCTGATGAGTATAGAAATTATCCGGAAGATCGGTCCATAGTATCTGATGAGAATCAAACCCTGTGGGAGATACAAAAGGCCAAGGCATCCCGTCTGCTGGGCAGGGGCAGGCTGCAGCTGTTTCGGGACAGACTGGCCTTTCAGTCCACCGACGGAAGGGCCTTTGCATTTCCCCTGTCTCAAATCTCAGACATCGCCATTCATGGTCAGCGTACCCTGATATTCACTACCACCAGCCGGGAATATTATGAACTTAAGTCCTCTGCACCTCGAAGTGCACTTAAATATTACGAGCTTTTCAAAGCCCTGACAGGACAGCATAATATCTATGATAAACAGGGAAACTGACTTTCAGCGTTTCCGCCGCTCTTCCCGCTGATTATCAAGCCCGGCGGAAATGGCTGACTTGTAAGACGGCGGCATCCTCAATTTCTGATAAAGACGCCAGAACAGGAAAGAACCAAGGGAAACTGCAATGGCAAGAATAACAGAAAAAATAAACTGAGGTGAGCGGGGGTCGGTTATGGTAATGCCCACCAGGGTAGTTGCAATAAGGCCGGGGAGCATGCCAACTGCCGTTCCGGACAGGTATTTCCAGAAACCCAGCCTGGAAGCTCCCAGCACCAGGCTGACAGCATCACAGGGCAGAAAACCCACAGCCCGGACCATAAATGAGAAAAACCATTCATTATCATGTTGAAAGTTATCAAGGATCTGCAATTTAGGATATTTCTTTACCAGCCTGCTGAACAGGCCTGAACCGGAAAACCGGCCGATCCAGTAAGGCACAGTTGTGCATACAAGCATTCCAAAAAAATTGACAACAAATGCAGCGACGGGTTCAAAAATAAGGCCTACTGCTATGTACAAAAGCGGAATAGGTATTACAAAAACAAAGGACTTTACTGCAAAGGCAGCCATAAAAAAAGCAACTGCCAGCCATTGGTTTTTAGGTGCCATTTCTGCCAGTTCTTCCGGTGTTACCTCGGCATCATAGGCATAAGCCTGCCCGGTATGCAGAAAAACCAGGCACAGGAGCAGAAGCATAATCGAAAAATATGCATATCCCCTTGATCTTCCGCTGTATCTGCGGTATTTTCCTCTTTTTATCATTTATTATACATCTCCTGACTCTCCTGCTCTGTTCCATTGGCCGTCCGTACCCACACAAGACCGTGTTGCAGAGATATGGTAAAAACGGCCTATAAAGCACCTAACTTATCGTATGAAGGAGAATGAAATATGAAGGCAAATATTTTCTATTATGAAACACCGGTTGGAAAAATAGGAGTGGCGGAAAACGGCAGGGCAATCACCCATATCTTTTTTGGCGACGGGGAAAGCCGTCCGGAAGCTAATCTTAATGAGACAGCCCTGCTGAAGGAAGCCGCTCTTCAGCTGCAGGAATATTTTGAAGGCAGAAGAAAGACTTTTAATCTGCCCCTGGACCCCGGGGGAACACCCTTCCAGCAGAAGGTGTGGCAGGCACTGCAGGAAATTCCCTACGGCCAGACCCGTTCCTATAAGGATATTGCCCTTGCGGTCGGAAACAGCAAGGCAAGCAGGGCTGTAGGAATGGCCAACAATCGTAATCCCATTTCCATTGTTATTCCCTGCCATCGTGTAATAGGTTCCAACGGCAAATTGACGGGGTATGGGGGCGGCCTGCATATCAAGGAGTATCTGCTTAATCTCGAAAAGCAGTATTAAGGTGCTTTGGTCAAAGCATTTCTAATCACCTTGGTCAGTTCACCAAACAAGAGGGGCAGAACTGCCATAATCCCGGCAATATCCCAGTCCCGAAAATGCAGAAGCTCTACACTGAAGATACCCCTCAGAGCAGGAACAAACATGATGACCAGCAGCAGACCAAATGACAGTATGGTTGCCAGGTTCATATTGCGGTTGCTGAAAACACCCAGTTTCCAGAGGGGGATTCTTTCAGACCGGGCGGTATATGCTCTGAGCAGTTCACTGACAACCAGGGTCACCAGAGCATAGGTTCTTCCCATGGCAAGGCCGTGATTCTTCCATCCATAGTAGAAGGAAATCAGCACAGCAGCCGTCATTACTACGCTTTGTACCGCTATATTGATTATCATATCCCGGTTCAGGATGGATTCATCGGGATCCCGGGGCGGCATATTCATCAGTCCCGGTTCCTTTTTCTCTGTACCCAGGGCCAAAGCCGGGAATGCATCAGTAAGGAGATTTACCCATAAAAGGTGAATGGGCAGCAAAGGAATCTCCCAGCCAAACAGCATAGCAAGGAATATTATCAGAATCTCTCCCACATTGCAGGACAGGAGAAAGAACACGAATTTACGGATATTGCTGTAGATGACCCGCCCTTCCTCCACTGCAGCCACAATGCTGGAGAAATTGTCGTCGGTAATAATCATGTCGGCACTTTCCTTAGTGACATCGGTACCGGTAATGCCCATGGCTACACCAATATCAGCACGTTTCAGTGCCGGGGCGTCGTTCACACCATCGCCCGTCATGGCAGCGATATGGCCATTGTTTTTCATTGACTGGACAATCCTCACCTTATGCTCCGGAGAAACCCGGGCAAATACACTGACCTTCTTCACCGCCTGGTCCAATTCCTGATCACTCATTCTATTAAGCTCTGCTCCGGTCAATACTTCATCATCCGTTGAAATAATGCCCAGCTGGCGGGCAATGGCAGCCGCCGTTTCCCGGTAGTCACCTGTAATCATAACAGTGCGGATACCGGCTGTCTTACACAGCCCGACTGCCTCAATGGCCTCTGCCCGGGGCGGATCTATCATGCCCACCAGGCCGCAGAACACCAAGCCTTGTTCATCCTTATCCGGCGCCGGGTGCTCGGGGATCTCCGGCACTGTTTTGAAGGCCATGGCCAGAACTCGAAGGGCCTTGCTTGCCATCGCCTTGTTCTGACTTAGAATATGGTCCTTGTCCGCTTCCGTCATTGGATTCACAGTGCCGTCACTGCTCATTATATGAGTGCAGCGTTCCACTAAAATATCCGGGGCACCTTTTGTATAGGCAATCGGCTGCCCCTTGTCTGTCCTGTGGAAGGTGGTCATCAGCTTGCGCTTAGAGTCAAATGGAATCTCCTGCAGTCTGGGCTGCTTTTCATTTATTTTATCCTTGTCAATGCCTGCTTTTGCAGCCAGGACTATCATTGCTCCCTCGGTAGGATCACCAATCACCCGCCATTCGTCAATGTCACCTTCGGTAATGTGCTCCAATCGGGCATCGTTGCAGAGTGCCTGTATTTCTATCAATCTTGTAAGTGCCTGATTTTCTGAAAGATTTGCTTCCCGCTCTTCGTTGGCAAGGGTCAGGGTTCCTTCCGGTTTGTAGCCTTCCCCCGATACATCTATTTCCTGTCCCTGAGTGTACATTTTGACAATGGTCATCTGATTCTGGGTCAAGGTACCGGTTTTGTCCGAGCATATTACCGTAGTGCTGCCTAGTGTCTCCACCGCATGCAGCTTTTTCATAATGGAATTGTGCCTTACCATACGCTGCATTCCCAGAGCCAGTACTATGGTAACTACAGCCGGCAGACCCTCTGGTATGGCAGCCACAGCCAAACTGACAGCAGTCATGAACATATGCAGTATTTCTTCGCCCCGGAGCAGTCCCAGGCCAAAAACAAGAGCACAGATAACCAGGCAGGCAGTACCCAGCAGTTTTCCCAGCTGCGCCAGTTTGCGCTGCAATGGGGTATCCTCCTGGCTGTCCTCCTGGATCATCCTGGCAATGCCGCCGATAATGGTGTTCATACCTGTGGCAGTAACAATTCCGCTGCCCCGGCCATAGGTCACCAGGGTGCTCATAAACCCGCAGTTAACCTGATCGCCCAGGCCTACACTTCCCTCCAGCCTGACAGCTGCATCCTTTTCAACCGGAACAGACTCACCGGTCAGTGCAGCCTCCTCCACCTTCAGGTTGGCAGTTGACACCAGCCTTACATCTGCAGGTATGTAATCTCCCGTTTCCAGAATTACCAAGTCTCCGGGTACCAGCTCAGAGGCCGGAACGGAATGTTCCTTTCCGTCCCGGATTACCTTTGCTTCCGGTGCCGACATCTTTTGCAATGCTTCCAGCGCTTTACCGGCTCGATATTCCTGAACCACACCCAAAACAGCATTGATGATAACAATACCGATAATTACAAGGGAATCGGCAATTTCATTTACAAGAAGGGATACTAAACTGGCTGCCAGCAGAATAAGCACCATGAAGTCCTTCAACTGGGCGAGAAACATCTGGAAAATACCCGGACCTTTCTTTTGTTCCAGTTCATTGGGACCGTATTTATTCAGTCGTGCCTGTACTTCATTGGTGGTCAGACCCTTATGCTTATCGGTATTTAAAGCATAACTGACTTCTTCAACACTTTGCTCATACCAGGGTAATTGCTCCAAGTGAGCACCTTCTTTCTGCTAATGTACATATTGTCAATATTATATCATTGTATAACATACTAATTCAAAATAGATTAAAAGCTATTGATGACATTATAAAACAAATACAGGTTAATTAAGCATCATATCATACAATTTTCCAAAATAAGCACTTTTCTATACTCATCTGAGGTAGTCTCCAATAATTGCAAATACAAGACATATTATACCAGAATACAGCAGTTTTCTAAATCAAATTTTTAGTATCTACAGCCAAAGTGAAAGATGTGAAAATATCAATCATGCATTTCCGTAAAAAAAAGCCGGCAGATCATTCTGCCAGCTCTCATATGATAATTCTATTCTATCCTATCCAAACAAGGCCATCAGTATGCCTGCTGCAACTGCTGAGCCGATAACCCCTGCTACATTGGGACCCATTGCATGCATGAGCAGGAAGTTTCCGGGATTGGCTTTCTGCCCTTCCACCTGGGATACCCTGGCGGCCATGGGAACCGCCGAAACACCGGCAGAGCCAATGAGAGGATTAATCTTTCCTCCGGACAGCTTATACATGAGCTTTCCAATCAGCAAACCGCCTATGGTGCTGAATGCAAAAGCCACAAGACCCAGAGCGATGATTGCAAGAGTTTCCAGCCTGAGGAAATTCTCTGCATTGGCAGTTGCTCCAACTGTTACTCCAAGGAAAATGGTAACGATGTTCATCAGTGCATTCTGTGCTGTATCTGACAATCTTTCGACTACACCCGATTCCCTGAACAGGTTACCAAGCATGAGCATGCCAATCAGTGGTGCTACTGAAGGCAGCAGCAGAACACAAAAGATGGTAACCACAATGGGGAAGCAGATTTTTTCCAGCTTGGAGACTTCTCTGAGCTGCTCCATCTTTACTTTTCTTTCCTCTTCAGTGGTCAGAAGCCTCATCAGCGGAGGCTGGATTATAGGTATAAGTGCCATATATGAATATGCTGCTATAGCAATGGCGGACAGGAGGTGCGGCGCCAGCTTTGCCGTTGTATATATGGCAGTAGGCCCGTCAGCACCACCTATAATTCCTATGGATGATGCCTCCTGTGGAGTAAAACCAAGCAAATTGGCTATGATAAATGCCATGAAAATTCCAAACTGAGCAGCTGCTCCCATAAGCAGGCTGGACGGCCGGGAAATCAGCGGACCAAAATCCGTCATGGCACCAACGCCCATGAAAATCAATGAAGGATAGATACCCTTCTTAACGCCTAAGTAGAGATAATGCAGCAGACCTCCTGTCTCGGAGCCCATCTCTTCCTTCATCAGGCCGGCTAAGGGCAGGTTGGCCAGCAGAACGCCAAATGCTATGGTTAAGAGCAGTAAGGGTTCAAACTTCTTGACTATAGCCAGATAAATAAGGACACAGGCTACAGCGATCATTACCAGATGCTGCCATGTAAGCGCAGCAAAACCTGAATCAAACCAAATGGTTTTTAACGCTTCTGTAAACATTCATCGTCCCCCCAATTATTGAATACTGGCAAGGACATCACCGGTATTTACCGAAGAGCCCTTAGCAGCGACAACCTGTACTACTCCGTCAACAGGAGCCATAATCTCGTTCTCCATTTTCATAGCTTCCAGGATGAACAGGACATCTCCTGTTTTAACTGTTTGGCCGCTGCTTACCTTGATATCCAATATGGTTCCGGGCATTGGAGCTTTAACAGGCTCGCCGTTAACAGCTGCAGCTGACACTGCCGGTGCTGCTGGGGCCTGCTGGACAGGAGCCGGAGCGGGCTGCTGAGGTGCAGCCGGTGCTGCCTGCTGAGCCGGAACCGGTTCTGCAGCCGGTGCTGCCTGAACAGCTGCCTGGACAGGGGCATCCTCAACATTTATAAGGTTGGCCTGGCCTTTTTCAACTTCCACTTCATAACTCTTATTGTTTATGGTAACAATGTAACGCATTGGGATAACCTCCATTTCCAATAACTTAATTATTTTCTTCCAAAGCTTTTATGGATTTAAAACGAAGCTGGGATAAAGGAATACCGGATTCATGGCTTACTATTGCCATGATCATAGCTGCCGTTTTCTCATCCACATTCTTAAGCTTCAATGTACCAAGAGACATGTCCTGCCCTGCAGTACCATCTGACAAACCGGCAGATTGTAAAGGCGTATCTGCTATTTCCGGAACAAGACTTTGATCCGAACTCACCCTTACACTTCCAAATGCTTTGGAAAATATTACAATCAGGACAAATAAGGCAACCAGGACAAAGAACACCAGAGCTATAGAGAATGCGGAAACCAATAAACTATCTGCTAAAGACATATACACCATCCTTTACTTTTTCACTATGGAATAGCTGACGGTTACATTTTCCCGTTCTTCCCGCTCCTCAAAGAACTTTTCTGCAATCTGCGGGAAGGCGATGTAG